>PCBO01000133.1 GCA_002730975.1 Opitutia bacterium | reverse complement strand
TGGTCTTCATTAGATGACTGTGGGAAGTCAAACCACTGACTGCCTTGTGCGACATAATCAGCAGCTAGTTCCTCAAACCTAGTCTTCTTTGCTGCGTCATTGAGATCCGTAGTAGCTCCCTCTGCTTTTTTTAGGTAGTCTATTAGCTCTTCCAGTTTAGTAATCTCAAGATCTAGCTCATCTGAAGTCTGGTAGACATCGTAGTCGGACTTCCTCCACTTGTTAAGCATCTCCGTCATCTTCTCTTTGTTAGTGATGCCCTTATATTTCGCCATCCACTCGGCAGCACCTACACCGTCTCCACGCATCGCGGCTGCGATACCCATCCCTACTGCGACAGCACTCTTTAGCAAAGTCTTCATCGACCAAGATAATGTGCGGAACCATCCTCTAATCATCACAAACCAAGGTTTCCATCCAGTGCCTAGCATGTCATTTAATGCAGTGAAGAGTGCCTTCTTCATACCAAGCGTCATCATTTTCCAAGCTAATTCGAACTCTTTAATACGTGCTGCTTTGATAGCATAACCAAAAGCGTCATTGAGTGATCTATATAGCTCGCCGGTTATTGACGTGATGTTCTTTAGTAGGTTCTCCCATTCGTAGAAGCTGGCTAAGACAGCGGTGAAAGTACCGAGTATAGCTACGACTCCAGTAACTATAAGCCCTATAGGGGTTGCAATAGCAGCAATAGTAGATATTAACCCACTTACGATAGTGCTTATTGATGCGAACGTAGTAGCTAGAACTGTAGTCACACCTGCGAATGCCAACAGAGATACAGCACCCCCAGCGAGTCCGAGGAATACAGCAGCTAAAACGCCGCCTATCCAGTTGAATCCTGCTATGAGGTCTGTAACGACGATAGCCCATTGAGACAAGGTTTTAGCTATAATGTCTACGTAAGGAATGATAGCGTTACCAATCGTAACAGCTAGAGCGTCAAAAGCTGAGACAAGTCGGTATAGAGTTCCACCGATTCCAGCGTCCATAGTCAGAGCGACCTTCTTAGTTAGGCCATCAATGTTTTGCATTTCGTCTGTCATCTTCTGAATAGCTTCATAGTTATCTGCTCCGACGATTCCACCTTTGATACCTAGCCGCCCGAATAGATCCTGCATGGCTGCGGCTTTCTCAAGACCTCCCATGCCTTCCATTGCTTTGGACACTTGAGCGAAGATCTGAGGAAGCTGTCTCAAGTCACCTATCGAGTTTGTGAGCTTGATAAAAGAGCCATTTACTTTAAGGACTCCACCGTCCATCTGTGCCATTTCACGATAAAGGGCGTTGAGGGTTGTTCCTGCTTTAGATCCTGTGATACCTACGTTCCCTAGAAACGCCAGCATAGCAGCCGTTGTATCTATTGTTTGATTGTAATCCTTCGAAGTCTTACTCGTATACTCCATAGCTTCGCCAAGCTGAGTAATGTTTAGCTGGGCATTTATAGTGGCGTATGTTAGTGAGTCTGTGACTTTCTGTATGTTCTCAAGGTTGTGAGATAATCCGTAAGCGTTAGCGGTTCTAGTTGCAATAGCAGAGGCTTCGTCTAGCGTAACCCCTGTGGCAGTTGCGAAGTCTAGCATAGCACCCGACATCTGCTTAATACCATTAACACCAATACCTGCCTGTGCCATAGTAGCCATCAAAGACGAGACCTGTCCGATGGTGTATCGAGTCGAGCCGCCGAGTCTGACGGCTTCTTCTGTAAGCATCTTCAAACCTTCAGGCTTTATGCCTGTAATACGGGCTTGAACCTTACGCATGTTGTTATCTAGCTCTACAGCACTCTTGCCTGCTTTGTAGAGACCTGTACCTAGTACGATTGCAGCGGCTCCCATAGCCATACCTGCACGCCTTGCCCGTGTAGCCATTCGATCTAGTCTAGCAGATACTTTACGAAGTGCTGGTGACATCTTGTCTGTGAGCGATAGTATTACGTTAGCTCTTGTGGATGGATTCATGGGGTTAGCCCTTTGTGTTCAGGTTGGCGAATAGGTATCGGAATCTCTTTCGAGTCTTTTCTGCTGGAGCTTTTAAGAAGTCTCTTTTTCGGTAGTGGCACTTCTTGTAAGTCATGGGCCACTTAATTTGGCCTCTAATAGACTTACCTGCGAAGTTAGAACCATCTTGCTTATCCATAGCACGGAGATGGTCGATGTCCATAGGTAGCTTAACTTGCTTGTTATTGCCACCCATAGCGTGGACTTTATCTCCATCGAACTTAGTGTTCTTTCCATACTTCACATTCATATCAGGCCCGATACGGAACTCGAATCGTTTGACCTGCTTGAAGGTGACGTATTGAAGACCTGCTTTACCTTTAGCACGCTTCTTAGGTGCTTTAGGTGGGGTAGATGGCGGGAAGGATGCCCAGCTATAGCCTTTGTAGCCAGTCTTAGGCTGTCTAGCTCTAGCCATGCCGTTCTTCATGTCTTTGCGACAGAAGCCAGCAGCCTTGAACATCCTACGCTCAGTCTCTTTGAGAACCTTTGCACTTTCGTTCTTTAGCCAAGTAGAGAAGGACTGATTGCCTGTGTAGCTACCAACCCTTAACTTCATCTTAAACATGCTAGGCATAATAAACCTCAAAAGTGTTTCTTCATTGACCGCAGCTTATCACTGGTTAGATCAGACTTGTTATCCTGATAGAACTTATGGAACTGCTTAACTGTTACGTTCTTAGCACCCTTCATCGACGCATATAAAGCTAGATGGTACGAAAGCCTATCCCATCTTTCATGCTCACAAGAATCCCGCATAAGAACAAGTTGGTGGAAAGACAGCGAGTGGGGTAGAATCCCCAGTATCCCTGCTGACTCCCACACGAACTTATACATTCTAACGCTTATTGCTTCTTGCTCAGCTTTAGTAACTCTTCGTCGATCCTTGGAACCATGTTCTCCCTCAGTTCCATCTCTTCCTTCTCGATCAGAAGAATCGCTCTCTCCATGCCCACGTTCACCGAGTCCACTATCAGTCGAAGTGCCTTCCGCTTGTGGGCAGGTAAAAAAAGCACGATGCCCTCGATCAGTGCTGAGGTAGCTTCTGCCACCACTTCACCATCAAAGCCTTCATACATCTGGTCGAGTGTCATTCCTCGTGATTCCCTTTCCGAGTCTAGGATGATGTCGATCATGCTCAGGAGAATCTCGATGTTATCATGAGAAGCCAGCTTAGTCATCCAGTTGTCGTCACTGTTGAACGATTCTGTGATGTCAATCCCTAGCTTAGATTTCATAGCCAAGTAATGGCCGATATTGATAGCGAGAGTCCAAATGTTACCTTTAGAGTCTTTAAATTGTGTAGCTTCCATCATAACGCCCCTTATGAGTTTATAGTTCCATGTTAAGATCGTCTTCGATCTCAATCATTGTTTCTTCTTGAATTGGTTTAGGCTGGATCATGTCTCTGATCTCGCCGACTGTACAACGTACTTCTAAGCCCAACTCTTCAGCGATCTCAGGATTGAGACTAACCATCTGGCTGTCGCTAAGGTCAAGCATCCACTCTAGATTCTTCATAGTAGTTTCCTTAAAAAAGAGGGGGCTACGAATTGTAACCCCCTAAGCATCTATTACGACTACGCCCAGACAGGGGCTCCACCTGCTCCGGTTCCGGTTTGTCGGACGGGGCAGAAAGAGAGGCTGATGGTCATTCCATCAGTAAGAGGCTGAGCAATGTCGGATTGAAAGCATTGGCCGGTGAAGTAAAGACCTTCACTGCCAGTGCTGTGCAATGCGGCAATCGTCATAACGTCACGATCTAAGCACTTCTGAATGAAGGCTTTAGATGCAGTGTTATAGGTAAGAGTCGCTGTTACTTCGACTTCAATCATCGAAGGGCAGTAACGCTTGAACTGGCTACGACGGTCAGTAACTTCTGTTTTATCAACAGAGATAGTTACGTTAACGTCACGGGCAGTGTCAATGTCTGCAAGTCCAGCAACAGCAGAAGGATCAGCACCAACGGTGTCTGAATACTGTAGAAGGCCATTAAAGCCAACTTGTGCAGTTTCTAAAGGCATCTAAATATCTCCTAGCTGAGTGTTGACCATGCAGGAACGGAACCGCTAGAAGCAGGTGCGAATGAAACAGAGTAAGTCTGTCCATCAGCAAGAGGCTGAGCGATGTCGTTCGAGAATACGTATGCGTCGAAGGCGATTCCTTGTGCCGAAGCAGAAAGATCACCATCAAAGACACCGACGACAAGTCGGGTTCGAGCGATACAAGCAGTACGGATAGTAGACTGAGTAGCGTCATTGCTATCGTAGGTAAGTGTGGCTGTGATTTCACAGTCTAGTCCACCAGCTACGTAGTTCTTGAACGCACTCGTTCTATCTGATACGTCTGATTTGTCCGAACTGATCGTGACGTTAATGTCGCGGGCAGATGGGACTTCTGTGTAAGAGGCTACCAAGGCAATGTCAGCGTCAGCGGAACCTATGCCCAAGCTACCATCAAATCCAGTACATGACATAATTAAGTCCTGTTCTTATAGAAACGGTAATTGAAATTGGAAATGGCGAACATGACACCAGCTTCGTCAACCTGATCGGGATCGAACAGATTGTCCATCTCGAAAGGTGGCACTAAGCAGAAGGTTCCATCAGCAGTAGTTAGCTGGCGGTTCGACTTGAGGCAGATCCAGTCTTGGATGTCCTCAGCCATGTTCAACCCGTCATCGAGATCAGAGTCAGAGCCAATCGGGTAGCTAAGGCCAACACCGATAGTGTACTGAATGAACTCGTTCGATCTATCTTGCTCTACAGACACTTTGCCTTGTAGTGCTACTTTGATCTGAGGCGTTAAGTCCTCTCGTTTGATCCTCGGAACTAACTGTCTTACAACAGTAGCGGTTCCGAAGGTTGTCTCGTTTAACTTCGCAGTTACAGCGTCAGTTAGGTTTACGGCTACGCCCATGTTATATCTCCTTGGTGTGAACTCGATAAACAGTTAAGTTAGCGTCCTCTTTAGAGAACACATCATCAGCACCATCTTGGGTGACCTGATACTGCTTTACGACTCCGTTAATTACTTCGGTGATAATGTCATAACGAGCAGGCTCGACGGGTTCGCCGCCGATGTTGTAAGCCGAGATGTCAATAAGGTAATCTCTGTTCTTACTAAATAACGTAGACCCATCTGCTTGGAAGGTTGACGATCCAGAGAATCCGACGGTAGCCATAAAAGGAGCCGAAGTGTTTAAGCCTCGGCTCACAGTTATGGATACGCCTCGAATCTTCTTATGGGCAACCCTGCTCGCTAGATAGGCTCTATAAGCTGGGTTACTCATTGAACTAGCTCTTGACTGCTTCGGTGTGAGTGATAGCGTCAGTTGTGATAACTGGAACGCCAGCAACATTGTCAACCAAAGGTGCAGGTGCGCCAGTTGCGTTGGTTGCTGTTCGTGAAGCACGAAGATCGAACTGTGACTTACGGTTCATGATGCACAAGTCAGGAGCGTGTCCAGCTGGGAATCGCTCAAGAGCTTGGTAGATCAAGTCGTCTGTTAGGCCGTTAGAAGCGTCTAGGTTGACGATTCGAACGATGCTGAAAAGGCTTCCGAAGAATCCACCGACCCACATGCATCCTGGGGTGTAGTATGCAGGGTAGTTCTTGCCAGATCCGTCGATGAAGTTCTGAACTTCAGTCTGTCCGAGTTGAACAGCTTGCTCTCCGTTGAAGACCAATCCGCACTCAGCCGAGTTACGACGAAGCATGTAAACAGAAGAAGTTGCACCAACAGCCGAACCACCAGCGTCTACGACCATTTCGTCGCCAAGACCGTCTAGGTTGCTGCTGTCTGCAAGACCTTCGAATCCACCAGAGTTGAAGCCAGTTCCGTTGATCCACTGGTTCTCTAAATTGAACAAAGCAGATTGAACGTGACGAAGACCTTCACGAGCGATGTACTGCTCACGTCCACCAGCCAAGCGGCTAGAATCAGCAACAGCTTTGTCAACGGCCCAAGACCAATCGAGGATCTTAAGGTCGATGCTGTCGATTCGATCTACAGAGTGATCGAAGTCACGTCCAGCGTTCTCGGTGCGGAATCCAGTAACAGGAAGCTGAGTCATAACGCTTTGCTTATGAACGATTCCGTTAGAAGCAGGAATTGCAGGAAGAGAAGCGATAACAGGAGCAGCAGCACGAACTTCCGAAGTCTCTTGTCCAGAAAGATCGTAAGCGTCTGCAACCATGTCAGCTACGGTTAAAAAATCATTTGCCATCAGTAGTGTTCCTTAAATAGGAGTTAGAAAAATGCCCCACACGGAAGGGGGCGAAAAGTGAAAATAGGGTTACTTAATTGTTACTTTGAATCCATTACCTTTTGACTCAACAGCTTCGCCGTTGTTGCCAGAAAGTGGTTGATCCTCAGTTTGCTCTGAAAGTTCGATCTGAGCTTTAAGGCTTTCGATCTGCTCTTTCTGAGACTTGATGTACTCTGCTTGTGCGGCTTGGAAATCCATGCCATTCATGAAGAAGTCTAGTCCAGCTTCTTTGCCGAAGTTCTCGATGTACTGACCGAGTTCTTCTTTCGAGAAGTGACCTTTTTCTACTGGAGACTCAGCAGCAGGTGAGCCACCGTCTACAATGTCTTCAACTTCATCAACTTCAGGAGCTTCTTCAACTTCAGGAGCTTCTTCAACTACTGGAGCTTCTTCAACTTCTTCAACTTCAGGAGCTTCTTCAACTTCAGGAGCTTCTTCAACTTCAGGAGCTTCTTCAACTTCTGGAGTTTCGATAACTTCTACTTCTTCAACTGGTGCATCTTCAACGATAGGAGTCTCTACGACTTCTTCGATGATCTGCTCTTCTTTGTTAAGTTCCACGATTTGTAGTCCTTTAAGGGAGAGAAAATTAGAAACGAAACCGAGCAGACGATCTGGCTCGACACCGAAGAGACTTCCTTCGGGTTTGGTTTTAGATAGTCCCAAGCCATACTCCAACAGTTCAGCAGCTTTGGCCGCTGTATCGTCACGATGGAACAAGCCGTCAGGATTAGCAGCAGGCTCGTCGACGATGTCAACAAAGCGTAACTGTCCAAGTCTAACATGGGGGTAATTATTAACATTATTAGGATCAGGAGAGATAGGGTTCGCTGCTGCGTACATCTCTTCTGCCTCAGCGTCTCTCATGAAGCTGATAGAGGCTCCAAACGCTTCAGGGTCATCCTGTGCAAGATCAAGCAGAAAGCCCGCTAGATCGCCATCTGGGGTCTTGTGAGCAGCTTTCCAGAAGTGAAGGTCACCTCTGACTTTGCCGTCTCCGTCAGCCCGATAGAATACTCGTCCTAGTCCCTTGCTGAGTGAGTCCCCGCATTGGTTAGGATGAGTGTATCGACTTTTGATGCCTTTCTTCGCTTTGGCTAGTTCAGTACCAACCTGAGCGATGAACTCGGAATCAACCCAAGCACCGTGACCGAGAGCTTCACCCTGTGTGATAACTGCGAAGTTCTTGATGTAACCTGCTCCGTATTCGCCACCAGTGCGGCTAATCTCAGGTGCTTGGTCAAATCCGCGAACTGTAGCGGCTCGGAATAGTGTAGGTTCTAGATAGGTTTTATTCGCCATTGAAAGGCTCCTGTGGTTGTGGTTCTGGTCGTAGATCAGGTGGGACGATGTTTAGCTCTTCGAGAAGTGCTTGCTCTTCAGCTAACTTACGAGCAACATCTGCCCACTCGTCACCGAATCGCTCACGTCTGATCTCAGTTCTTGAACGAAGACCATTCTCAATGAGAGTAACATCAGCACTTGCTTCCTTCATGGTGTCCCAGTATTGGAGTCCATCAGGAACCCATAGCCAATTCTTAGGATCAATATCGAACGAAGAAGGCAACTGAATCTCACCTTTAAGTATGCCCACTTTGAGCCGCCACATGAACCACTCATTTCTGAAGGCTACTTGACGTTCTCTGTCTTTCTCACAGCTTCGAAGGTAAAGAATCAAAGCAGTACGCGAACCGTTGAAGTTCGTGTAGGATTCGTCCCAGAAGCAGTAAGGTATGTTAAGTGACTTGAGGGTAAGACCAATCATGTCTTTCCAGAAGTCTTGAGTAGCTGTCTCAGGCGTTCCAGCAGTTAAGAAGTTAGCTTCCTCGCCAGGATCTAGATCTAAGATCTGTGGCCCTTTGTCGAAGCTGACACTGCGGTTAGGATCGCTATCGTCGTCTTGAGCGTCATCGCCTAGTCCCCAGTTAGCTTCTCGTGTGATCGAGAGAGCAAACAACTGAGCAACCTTAGCTTTAGCTAGTGCGTAGTCATAAGACTCATTCAAGTCCATGATAGTATCTACGACTGCTGCTAGAGGTGAGATGCCTCGTGTCTGGTCAAATCTATCCCAGAAGCCCATTCCAATGACCTTCTTAGCAGAGACTTCGCGTTCGAACTCATAGTTAGTTTCGTTACGCTTCCAAACAGCATAAGACTTATGCCGACCTGTTACGTCAATCTTAACTCCCTGAACCCAGTTCTTTAGTGGGCTTTCGTACTCACCGTTAGAAGGTGTTACTCCACTCTTCTCGGCTAGGAAGGTAGGCTGTCTTACTCTATCAGACTCAATCGCCTGCAAGTAACCGCCACGCTGACGTACACAGTAGACATCGCCATCAATCACAGCAGAAGACTCTAGCATCCTCATGAATGTGCCAAGGTCATATCGACCTGAGATGTCAAACTGCTCTTTCTTAGAGCAGTAGTTGTAGAAGTCTCGAAGTGTGTTGTCCAAGCTCTCATCGCCAGTGTTAGGCTGAAAGTTATGACGAACAACGAAGTCGATGTGCTTGCTGAGAATCCAACGAGCAGCAACTTCGTTACGCCGTAGGTCTCTAGTAGTGGACTGTAGCACTTTGCGGTCAGTAGCTCGCAACTGCTTATCCTCAGTCATCAACTTCATCTTCTTAGGCTTGCGGTTCTTGCTCGATGAGCTTGCTCCGTCATATCCGAAGTCAAGAGAGCCGTTAGCTTCATTTAACCAGTCCATTGTAGGCTCCTTAGCTTAGGTCTATGCGATTGAAAATAGGTCGGCGAATCTTCTTACCCTGTAAGGTTGACAGTTCCGCTTTTAAGTCTTTTAGTCTTGCTGCTACTGCTTCAAGATTAAACTGAGTGGTCTCGCCATCAATTGTAATCATTGCAGCACCCGAATCTAAGATCTGTTCGAGGTTGGCAATAGCTTCTTTAAGTTCTGTTACTGTTCTACCCATTGATAAACCTCTTTAGCTGTGAGTAAGATTGGCCGCCTTTGATAGTGGTCTTAACCCACTTTGCCCCGTCCCATTTGAAACGTACTAGTGCAGGAACCGAAGAACCTGTGTATAGCTTTTTAGCTTCTGGCGACTTGTAGTCTAGTATGACTAAGTGACCGCCGTTTGCTACCGAAGGGTTAGCCTCGATCATGTCCTTCATCTTTCTGCAAGGGCCACACCAAGATGCACCGATTACAACAACGAAGGTTTTCTTATCTGCTTGGCTTGCATTGTAAGCGTCTCGATAGCTAGTGTGTACTTCTGCCTGAGCAGAGGTAGAAAGCATAACGCAAACAATAACAGCCGCTAGTAGTTTTTTAATCATCGTGACTCGTCCCCTTCAACGCATACGTTACCTTTGGTAATCGTCCAGCGTGAGTCTGCTGAGAACTCAATCTCAACATCAAACTTGTAAATTGATACAGCAGGATCTAGAAGCTCCGTGGCTGCTGTAGATAAAGTAACCTCAACTAATGTACCCGTAGCACTTGTGCTAACACCTGTAGTGCTTTGGTCTAGGATGATAGCGTCCTTGCTGTCACGAATAGTGAAGTTAACGGTCTGACCATCTACGTCTTTGGTAGCTGTCCATGCTAGTTTAGCATTAGCAGTACCGTCGTAAGCATCGCCGCGAATCAAGTTGATCGACTCGCTTTGTGGCTGTGGTGCGTAGATAGTTGTGATCGGTGTAATCTTCGATAAGATTGTAGTTAGCTTGTCGTCAGTAGAACCAGCAGCGTGATACTCACTGGCGTTAATAACCTCTCCGTTGGTTCCAGAGAAGTGTGCTTCATAAGAAGCGATTCCGAAGCCAGTTAGGTCATCAACAACTACTAGCCGGTAACTACCAGTTAAGTTAGTAGTTGAGAAGGTAGCTCGATATAGCCCAGTCTTACTTGACACTGTAATTATCGTGACTTCATCAACAGAAGAAGCCGTAGCGACAGGAGTGTATGCTTCGTCCAAAAGTACAGCAGTTAAAGCTCTATCAGGAGCCGCAGCTAGGTTAACGTATTGTGCCATGATTGGCTCCTTATAAGAAAAGCAGCCCACCCGCAAAAGAGCAGGCTGCATTAGTTAGTGAAATTACGACAAGCCGTTAATGGTTACATTCTGGATGTCGTTAGATACCATGCTAATCATGTTTAGCTTAGTATAGTTCTGGTCAGAAGAATAAACATCGTTCCGAATCATGTTTGAGTACGAATCCATAGAGCCGTCTCCCATGAGCCACATAATGCTAGCACCGTGAACAGTCCAACTAGAAGGGACATAGTTTACATTAGAAGAAGAATTTCCTGCCCTAACATATTGTCCTACTCTGTAATCATCTTCCCACTTCTTAGGGTCAGTAATCATCATTTTGATTTCTGCCTCTGTTGGCATATAGTCATTGAGTTTCAATGTGGTTATGACCATGCTGGCTACCTTACCGTGGAAGCTGCGGTTAGAACCGCGACCACCAATAGTGAAATCTCCTGTGATACTTCTATCCATTCGACCGCCATTAGTCACCCAGTTGCCAGAGGTAGAAAGTTCAGAGCCAAGACTTCCAAAAGGCTGCGACCACTCTGACCCCATGCGACGAATGCTGAAGCAGTCAGCTAAGTTAGCTGCTGTTGCATCGCTTCCGCTGAGTCTTTCGCCAGTGTGAGCAATGTAGATTCCATGCCAGCCTGTAGTGGTTGAAACATTACCTAAAGCACACTCATTCAATGCACCATCTCGCCCCCAACCAAAGTGAAGACTCCCGAAAGATGATTGCCTGATGTAGATGTTATCATCATTCGAACCAGCACCTTCACCCATGTTCCAGATGTGCTGGTTAGAGTTGTGCTTGTCAGAACGGAACACGATAGCAGTGGCCCAAGGTCTAGAGTTCGAATCGCTACTCGTTTTTCCACTACTCGCTGGTGCGGAAACTGTTGCGCTTACTCCAGACATCCTAAGAGGGTTTACCGAGGCACTGGTGGAAACCTGTACTGCTCGCTCAGATGAACCACTAAAGTCTAGTGCCTTCGTCCAAGGAGTTAGGTTAGTAACTGGCTCAGCAGGTATGTCAATGACCGATAGACCAGAGGTCGTTAGGTTCATTGTACCGCCTGCACGAGTTGCGACAACCAAAGGCAAAGAACCAGAACGAGAACTAGCTGGTTCATCTGAGATGATTAAGCCGGTAGTAATCTCACTTCTGTGCTTCGTCTGTAAGTCGCTTAGTGTAGCTGACCTGAGAACGTGAAGCTGTGTTCCATCCCACTCAATAGCGTAGTTCCAGTATGCAAGTGAAGCTGAGTTCACAGTGTTGTGATTAGCTCCAATCAAGTCTCCAACACTCATCGAATGCTTATGCTGAGAAGCTGAAGTAGCTTCCCATCTAACAACAGCATCGAAGTCAGAGTGCAGGTCTGGTGTGTCGTTCCAGTTGGGCGATAAATCAGCAATTCCGAAGAACGCTTTAGACTCACCTTGAGTGTAATCTAGGAATGGGAGGACATTGCCGATAGCCCATGACGCTGGAATAATAACTCTTTTATCCTCAGCTAGTGTCAAGCCAACTTGTACGACTGAACTGTTATCCACAGTGTAGGTGCCGTCTCCATTGTCTGTGAACGAACCAGCCTCCTGTGTGAAACCACTCGGCAGCGTGGAAGGAGGTGTCAGGTTGTTAACAGTGATTGTCAACTGTCCTGTGCTACTCCCATAGCTGTTCGTCCTTGTGACATCAATGACATAGCTGTCGCTAGGATTGGTGACGTTGTCGCCAGACACCGATGGTGCAGTTCCGCCTATCATTCCAACACTAGAGTCAACAAGACCTGCGGGCAGGTTTGTGAAAGTTGTGACGTATGATGTGTCCATTGGCTGAGTCTGGTAGTTCACCACCGAGTCCTCATTGACAGTCAATCCGCTTGCCGAGAACACAGCGGGTGCTAGGTCTGCATTTGTTAAAGTCGTGATTTCCGTGTAAGTAACTGGGTTACCAAGGAAAGTCTGGTTCTCCGGTGCGAATCCGCCGTTGGTTTCACGGTATGCGATAGGCATCTTCCATGAGGTATTCGTAGGATCGTCTGGGTATACATAGTCATCGTATTTGACTGTGTCTGTTCCGCCAGATTGCGTGTAGTAGTATTCTGCTTCTTCTACTGTTGCGAACAGAGGATACTGGAAGTTACCGTCTGGACTTTCGACATACCGGAAGTACATCGTAGGTCCTACAGCAAGCTGACCCTTTGTCAGGGTGCTGAGGTTAGCGTTACTGTCCTGTGGGATCCAGATGAAGCGGTAGCTGCCCGTAGGGGCTGCAGCGTCGAGTCGCTGTTTAACCGTGTAGGTAACACCATCTGTGCTGGCCCATACTGTAGCTCGTCCGTCTACATCGAATCCGACACGACCGTAGTATGCACCGATGGCACCTTCTAGTACCGTGCTGGCATATGCGTTCTCGTTATAGAGACCGTTCATCGTACCGTTGTGTTCAGAGCGTGCTCCGAAGAACAGATAATCATCGTTACTCCAGACTCCTCGGTTTGCATCGAGGTCACCGACAGCATGGTCGTTATCAGAGAACAGGCCTAAGTTAGCGTCACCGTCAGTCCATGTGAACTGGAAGTACTCGCCTGCTTGTGTCAGAGTCTCTGTTGTTACGAAGCCGTTGTTGTCATCGTCTGGTCCGCCTAAGTACGTGATGCCGCTGGCGAGGTCGCCTGAGACGTCTGTACCGAAGACCGTGATGCTTGAGTCACCGATAACCACTGGCGTATCGTCTACAGCCAACCGGTGTACTTTAGGTGCTGAGTATACTCGTGCCGCAGTACTCTGCGACTTGATGCCGAGGTGGAAAGAGGAACCCTGCGTTACTGGGTAGCTACTGCGTGCATGCATG
>PCBO01000132.1 GCA_002730975.1 Opitutia bacterium | reverse complement strand
TTCAAGTCGATGGCGTGAAGCTTTTTGGAATCGGAACCAATGAAGACGAGGCCATCCTTGACCACGGCGGATGACTTTGTGAAATCGCCCGTCTCGAAAGTCCATAAGAGTTTCAGTTTGTCGCCCAGCTTGCCGGAAGCAACTCCCCGGAGATCCTGGCCCCCCCGATGCTGAGGCCAATCCCCGTCTTTACCGAAGGCAACTCCCGCACTGTAATCACAGAAGATAGGCGCCAATGCGAGAAACAAGAAACAAAACATCCTCCAATAACTCATAACTATAAAGAAGATGGCTCGAAGGCTATCTCTGCGCAAGCTGTACCCGCAAAAAGCGAAGCATAAAGTTTTGCGAAGTCTTGCCCTGACACAGGACGAGGATTGAACCCTGCAGTCCATTGCTCGGATGCTTCCTTGGCGAGATGAGGAATATCGTCAAAAGTAAATCCGTGTTGCTCCAAGTTCTTTGGAAATCCAGCAAGAGCAAGCAGCTCTTCGATAACGGTAATAAGACGATTCAAAGCAGTTTCTGCATCAACATCCCGACCGACGAAGCCAACCCCTCTTGACAGCTCGGCATAAATTTCAAGCACATCCGAGAGTTTGCTGTTAAAACGAATGACAGCGGGCAAGCAAAGCCCAACGGCTTGTCCGTGTACAACTCCGCGATTTGCAGTGAGTGGATTGGCCATAGAATGAGCTGCGCCAAGCATACTTTGCTCGATAGCAGCTCCGGCGTGGGATGCTCCGAGCAAAACCGCTCCTCGGGCATCAAGATCATCGGGCTCCAAAAGAACTTTTTGAAGATTATCCGTAAGAAGCGTAAAAGCCATGCGAGAGTGCCGCGAAGAGAATTCGTTGCGCTTTACGGTAACGGCAGCTTCCAAAGCATGAGCAATTGCATCGATACCCGTAGAGGATGTAACGGAAGGTGGTTGGGAAATTGTCAATTCGGGATCAAGAAGAGCAACTTTAGCCAAGGCTTTTCGATCACCACAAGCCATCTTCATGTGAGTCGAGTCATCGGCAATCAGGGCAAAAGACTGGCATTCGCTACCAGTTCCGGCAGTAGTGGGAACTGCAATGAAAGGCAACATATCCTTCGTAGCCTTGCCTACTCCCCAGTAATCTTTCATCTCGCCTCCGTTGGTAAGTACGAAATTGCATCCCTTGGCCGTATCCATTGAGCTTCCTCCGCCAAAACCAATCAATAAATCCGCCCCAAAGTCTTGGGCAATATTCTTACAACTATCAATGCTGGAACTTGTAGGATTTTCGATCGATTCATCAAATACGGCCACTTCTAACCCGGCATCATGAAGTAATGCCAAAGCACGGTCTACGTGGCCGGCGGCAACAATGCCCTTGTCGGTTACCAGCAAAACCTTCTGGCCGAAAACTTTGGCCTCGTCTCCAATAGAGGCAATTGAACCGGAGCCAAAAATAACCTGTAGGTCTGAATCTTCCTTGGAAGAGAAAAAAGGCTCTTTGACCAAAGAACTAAGGGGCTCGAAACACATGATTTTCAACCAAGGTTAAAAACAGAAAAACCTTATGCCGCCATGCCTATGGACCGACGTTTGTACAGGAATTCGAACATGTTTCCTTCATGGGGTTGATCCCAAGAAATTTTCATCGTCGATATTGGGCCGAGATTTAGCCTTTCGACATTGGGAGCAGCCAAAAGGTCCTTTCTGAAAGAGGAATCATTCGAAATGGCGGTCAGGACTAGAGTTGGACCGATGAGACGGAGCATATCTTTCTGAGGCGCTTCAACGACACTGGCGTACGGGCAAAGAAATTCTCTGTTGGACAATGGGTGGTCGAATGATTCGCAATAAACAACCGAAGGTTTGAGAAAAGTCCCGTTCTCGTTTTGTACCAATCGCTTTCCTTCTCGATATTTTGCAGTGTAATCTTCGGCTCCATCTCGCTGTAAATCGGCTTCTATTGCACTGTCGATCCATTCGCCCATCTTGGGATTTGCGAATCCCGATAAAACGGCGTCGGGATCGTCTGAAGAAGTTGGGAAGATGGCACCTAACTTTTTACCCAAGGCATCGGCAATTTCACGACCGAACCTTGGAACAACTACTGCAGATGCATTGACGCAGCTTCGACCTCCATTATCAGCAATTGAGGATGCCATGAGATCGACGTAGTCAGGCCAGTTATCAATTTCGTCTTCGCCAATTAAAATTTTGCTGAAGCCAGGGCCGTGGACTTGCACACCAGGATCACCCGCATAAATGTCCGTCGTGCTCTTGTCCCCAAAAATCAATGCCCGACCGCAAAGGCGAAGTATGTCGCCCGCTCCCTCATGGTCCGTAGGATAGAAACCAAAAGCTTCTTCGGGGCAACCTGCAGCGATAAAGGCCTGGATCAAGCGGTATGGAGTCCAAGGCTCATCGCGACCGGGTTTCATCATAATTGGCACCTTTAGGGCAATAGAAGGCAACCATAGGGAGTTAACGGCGGGTGAATTACTAGGCATGACAAGACCTAGAGCATCAGTAGTAGGGAAGAAACAAACCGGGGAGCCAGCTTGCTCGCCAAAACCATTGTCGAGAACCGATAGGTCAAGCCCTCGAGTGAGACCGTTCAGAATTAATTTTAAATTAGACAAGGCATAGTGAATTTTGTCCATATTCCGGCGAACCATTACATGAGGGAGGCCGCTGGTGGACGAAAGGGTAGAAATGTACTCTTCCGGAGAATGAGTGGTGCCATCAATACCGACAGGCAAATCAGCTTTTAGAAAGAATTCCCCCGCTTTCGCTGAAATCTCAATGAGTTGGTTGGTAGAAATCTTGTTGAGGGCAGCTTTTGCATCGTTAAGGCGAAGAATGTCCCTGCGAATGACTCCGGCATTAACTTGGCTAAGTGTAGCCTTTTCGGAACCATCTCGATAATCATTCACGGAGGATTGGCTAAGGCTAACATAAGGCTTGCCGAGACGCAGACATGGAATGTGTGGTGTGCTCATATCAATATACTCCTTCGACAATTGTTTTTTGCATGGCGCCAAAAGGGCGAACCTCGGCAACACCATCCCATGGGGCTTCCTCCCAGGGTTCTCGTCGAATAGCTTCATCACGTTCCAAAAATCGAGGCATGAAAAATTCTTTTGTCAAAGTCGTAAGCTCAACCCTTCCCCAGTCGTTGTAAGCGACGGGAGTGTTCGTATCGGCATTGACTACTCGTAAGACTGCTCTGGGTTGCGGGGCATGATAAGTGATAGAGTAGTCGTTCTCGGGACCAAAGGGTCGGTGCCTGGCAAGACCCATGAGAGTATTTCCATAAGTCGGTACAAAGCCAATCTTCCCACCTTCACAGACTTCTTCGCAAAGGAAGCGAGTGTATTGCTTATCCATAGTGGTACCTCCGCAAAAAACGCCTTTGATGCCAGCCTTTACCAAATCTTTACGCTCCGCCATAGCCTCCAACAATTTTGGAGTGGTGAATAAGGCGCTCACGCTACGATGCTTGAGTATAGTCAATGCCTGATCAATCGCGTGGTCCATGTAGGCTCTCGCTTGATCAAATTGCTTGGAAGCAATTAGTCGCTTCACCCATCGCGGGTCCAAATCCACAAAATAACACGAACATCCGCGCTCATTTGCCAAATGCTCAATTGCAAGTCGAAGTCGGCGAGGTCCAGTGGGACCAACCATCATCCAGTAATGGTCTTTTGGAAAATGTTCGTCGGACAATGTCTTTGAAAAGGCAGTGTAATCGATTTTGTAGTCGTCCCAACCGATCCTTTGCTTGGGCATTCCGGTAGTGCCACCCGTTTCAAAAATGTTGAATGGTCTTCCCGCATAAGCCTTAGGCGCCCAAACGTCGTTAGGAAGGTCACGAAGCCATTCGTCCTGAAAATTCGGGAATTTGTTGGATATATCGGAAAACGACTTAATCTCCTCAAGGGGATTCCAATCCTGCTTGTCCGCCCATTCGAGCCAAAACTTGCAGCCCGTTTCAGGCGAGAAATGCCACTTTACCATTTCAACTGCATGGGCGTCCAATGCCTCTGCAGCCTGTTTAACTTTTTCTTCCAAGATCATAAAACCAATAAATCGATTGTGCGACGTTACCCAACTTAGGTCGATTCGGGAAAAAACTTGTCGAGGGTTTCTTTGGAGGGAGGTTTCGTAGCAAGCGAAACAGCCACTAGAGCAACCGCCGAGGCAGCGAAACAAATGGCTGCAGGAACTATCCCAGGCCCAACCACGTATTCACCGCCATAACCTGACAGTCGGAAATAATAAAACCACACAGCCATCGCCGCAATGATTCCAGCGTAGGCTCCCTCCTTCGTGGCCCGCTTCCAATACAAGGCGGCGACAACGATGGGAAAGAGCGCGGCAAACCCGCTGAAGCACCAAATCGCGAGATCGAATACGTTGGCGTCCTTAGCCAACATCGCGAGCACATAGGTTAAGACCACAATACCGACGATGAATGCGCGAGCGATAAAGATGATTTGCTTGTCCGAGTACTTTTCCTTCCCGGTTCGATGGAGCACGATATCGTTGGTGAAGATCGTCCCCATGCAAAGGAATTGTGAATCAAGAGAGGACATTATAGCCGCCAGAACACCAGCAGTAAGAAGTCCTGTGAGAATAGGGTCGCCCACCAGTAGCTTAAGCATAGCAGAGAGTACCGCAGGCGGCGGGATTCCCGGCGGCAACAGGCCCGAGGCCCAAGCGCCGATGAGAACGCAAGGCACCCAAACCACCATGATGCACAGCGGGTGAGCAATAACAGTGAGACGAAAAGCCTTGGCGCTCTTGGCCGTTAGCCAATGCTGGAAAAGGTGGGGAAACATACCCACGCTAAGCGGAATGAAAAGATAGGTAAGAAAGGTAAGGAAAGGGATACCGAGCTCTCGCTCGAAGGCAGAAACCTTGCCTGTTTTAGGATTTTTTTTCTTAAACTCAACATCGATTGGAGTACGGATAAAGTGAGGTTGAACATTCATCAATTCCTTGGCTTGGTCGGGTTCCAGCAACCGACCGATGGGTTTCGGAGGCTCATTTTTTGCCAATGCTCCCGCCTTCTTGTCGAAGCGGAAATCCTGCACGACCTTTCCATCCTCCGTGATCCGGGCAGCTACGTTGGCGGCATTGTCAATACCACCCAAGGCTTTGACAATATATACAAACGCGACAAGGCCCATGAACATAAAGACGATGGTCTGAAAAGTGTTTGCATAGGCTGCACCACGAGACCCACCCATGAAGACATACGCCAAAACAACGACACAGACGACGAGACCCGTTAGCCAAGGCGGGACACCGCCATTCCATGCAGGAATAGATGGATCCGTGAAGATTGTCGGGAACGCGCCTGCGGTGACCGGTTCGATAGTCTTGCCTGCGCCAATAATTCCGATAAGCAAGTAGGGAACGACAAGAAGAACGAGAATGGGAAAAAGCAGGTAGCCCAGACCATCTGATTCGAAACGAGCTCGGAAAAATTGAATCTGAGTAACATAACCGTACCTCTTACCGAAAGCCCATAGCCGTATGCCGATAAGAAAGAAAACTGCGGCGTGCACAAGACCGCTGATGGAAGCCATCAAACCGTAAGTGCCAATACCGCGCTCAAAGGACTTTCCCGTAGAACCTACGAGGGCAAAGGCTGTCATCGTAGTTCCAAACACGCTCATGAGCAAGAGGAACGGGCCGATGCTGTGACTAGCGACGAAATAATCCTTACTGGTACCTCGAAAAAGGCGACTGCTGTAGAAGCCAAGCGCCAGAAGCAAGCAGAGATAGCAAACAATGACGACTAAAGTGCTCATGAGGAACCCTCTACTTTCTCGGAAACCGTGGTTTCGGTCTCGGCGAAAGCCTCGAGATCATGTGGCCAAGCAAATTTGATGGCGGTCCAGCCAAGCAGGGCGCAACCAAGAGAGAATGCGGCATGAAAAGCCAACCCGACTGGAAGAAAGCCAAGAACGAGCGTACCGTCATTCCACCACCATTTGTCCTGATGAAGGATGAACATAAGCAGGAACATCCCCCAGACGAGGATCTTTCCGGAAGAGGATTCCGTAGTGCTCACGGTTATTTCCCGATGGCGTATAGATGAGTTTGAGTGGCAACGTAGAGAACGCCGTTAGCCACCACAGGAGAGCTGTAAACGGGCG
Organism: Opitutia bacterium; assembly: GCA_002730975.1. Lineage (GTDB taxonomy): Bacteria > Verrucomicrobiota > Verrucomicrobiia > Opitutales > Seribacteraceae. The sequence goes on along the minus strand of PCBO01000132.1, from coordinate 15,346 downwards.
CCCCCATATCCACGGTCTTGACTTTCGGCTTTTTCTTACCGTGATCCAGAATAATCAAGTCGCCATCCTCGTTGCCCAAGAGCACTTTGCCATCGACGACCAATGTGGACCCCCAAATCCTACTAAACGAATCATGCTTCCAATAGAGCTTACCGGTGTTGGCGTCGAGGCAATGGACTATACCGGCATACTCGGCTATGTAGACAAGATCATCCGCTACCGAAACGGTGGAAATTGTGCGACCTACGTCGGTATACTTCCAAATGACCTTGCCTGTTGCTGCATCGATACAGGTTAGTCGCCCCACTCCATCTCCATGCTCAGGGTCCTGCCCAATGGCTGCGTAGACTTTTTCTTCATACAAAACGGGTGTTCCAATTAGTTCCGAGGGGCCAGGAGGAGTAGCGTAGGGAACCTTTTTTCCATTCTTGTCTTTCCGATAGTGGGGCTCGTTGCAGTCCACTTTCCAAATTGGGTTGAAAACTTCGAAGCCTTCATCGTCCTTTTCAGGCTTGGAGGAATAGCCATAACAAAAGCCATCCGTCCCGCCCCAGATAAGAACGTCCTTGCCCCCCGCCTTGCCATAGGTGAGGGAGGACCAAGCAGCATGCAGGGCATCTTTTCCGGCACCGGATCCATCCTCACCAACTAGTTCACCGGTATTCTTGTCGAGAGCAATCCAGCATGGAGATAATGGAGCGGGAATGTTGGTATGCGACCAATCGACGCCGTTTGAGGTAGCAACGAATAAGAAGTCACCCACAATAACGGCAGAAGAACTGGTAACGTTGTGGGGAAAAACGCCAAGCTCGTCTCGCATGTCATATTTCCAAATCAAGTCAGCGTCCAAGTTCTCTTGAAGCGGAGCTGACTGACCTTTAGGATTAACATACTTGGCTTCAGACTTGAATGGGCCTTCGTTGCCATTCTTGAGACCTTCGACATCGACGCAGACAACCTCGCACTTGTTGGTTACTATATAAGCTCTATTACCTTCTATTGCCGGAGAGGAACAAATGCCGATATATTCCCAATCGCTAACCTTGCCCGCACCTAACTTCGGAATAACTAATTGCCAGTTCAATTTACCAGTCTTTTCATCGAAGCACATGACAATACCCCTATCGCCCTTCTTTGTAGGATCGCGCGGAGATTCGTTATTAGTTCCAGCATAGACACGACCATCCGCCACAGTAACGTTTCCGTAGGCTTGAGAGCCAAGTTTAGCGATCCACTTGATGTTTTTAGTCGTCTTCATGTCGACGACTTCATCCTCGTCCATACGCCCCGGATCAAAGTCCAAACTTATACCTTTTTCGAAAGAGACCATGTTGCGGGAGCCGTTACCTCCCCAAATGGGCCAATCCGCAGCAAACGTCGTTTTAGCAACGAGAAGAATAGTAAGAAGGCAGGTGAAAAATACTCTGGCTGAAATAGATGTTGAAAAATTCATATTGGTTGCGTCTTAGTTGTTGGATGTGACGGAAATGTTATCTATGTAAACCTTTTTTAAGCTCTGCGGCGAAAGAGCATAAATGCCGGGAGAACCCTGCTTGTGAGCGTTTGCGTGGGGTGCTTCAATCGTCCAAGCATCCGGCTCGTCAGACCCCTTCTCCCAAGCCTTTGCCCTAATTACCCCGGAGCCATCGGTGGCAATGTCCACACGGGTCTTGAGATGATACCAAGTATTGGTTTTAATACTGAAGGGAACTGAAATCTTGAACCTATCGTAATTGGAAAAAACTTCAAGCTTTTGCCAATTGCCGACCAGAGCAACGATGTAACGTTGGTTGACTAGACCCACGGTGGATTTGATACGTCGATTACCATCAGTCATAACATCCGCCTCGACAGTGTAATTGCTCATGTCCTTGTGACCGACAAAGTTCATGGCTCTTTGAAAGAGTACCTTGTCAAGAGTGTTGCCGGCTATTTTATTGCCGTCGCTTTCCTGAATTTGCCAACGCATCCGAGCTCCAAGCCAAGGCAGGGGGGGATAAGAAAAGGGAATGTCGTCGGAAGATGTTTGGCTTAAAACAAAAGAGTCCTCAAAGTTTTCAACATAAGGAAGGTCCTGCAGTATTCGGCCTCGAGCCACTCCGAACACTTTGCCGTCCGTAACTCTCAAGGCTCCTGCCGAAAGCTTGGCATCGGAAGATGCTACTAGAACACCGTCGCTGGAAATTTCCGCGTCTACCTTGACCTTCACTTTCGCTGTTGGCGGAATCCACTTTTCCCAAGTGAGCCCCTCCGATAATTGGGCGATGCGTCGGCCGGTTTTGTCGAGGGAAAAAACCTTGAATTTTTGCGAAGTCCCAGACTTTACGGCGAATTCCGCAGGAACAACCTGTAAAGCAACGGGACCGCCCGTGCCCTTTGCCTGAGAAGCGGCTGTCGCCGAAAAATCAGGTGCCGGTGTTTTGGAGCCAAAGCAATAAAGGCGCTTCTTCGACTGGACGAAAAGGCGACCGTGTGATGCCGACGGCGCCGCAAGGCATGCCCCATCAAGCTGAACCTCATCGAGAATTTCACCGAAATCGCCTTTGTCCTTAACTACGAAACATTTCCCGTCGAACATCGGAACATAAAGTTTACCGTCAGCCCATAAGGGGGACGCATGAACTTGATCGGGGGACAGCTTGACTCGCCAAATGATATCACCCGCCGCGGCATCGAGACAGAGGAGAACTCCAGTCTTACTAGTACAGTAAATTCGGTTCTCTCTATAAACCGGCGTACTGGTAAATGCCTCCAGTTCATTGTTGCGCCATTTTTCATCTTCTTTGCCAAGGACCAAGGCCGGTTCACCTGGGTCGGGAAGTTGAAGCGGTTTCTTGATGGCCACCATGCGGCCGATCTCTGTAGCATCCAAGTTTTCCTTGCCATGGACGGCAACAACGACGTCATCATGCAAAATGACCCCAGAATTAACCCCACCGTGAGACATTTGAAAACGCCATAGGGGTTGACCGGTACGGGCGTCGATGCAAACCACGTTCCCGCAACCTGTGCCACTGTAAAAAACCCGACGACCGTCCGAAAGGTCTTCGAAAATAAGAGGGGCGAAAGAGCTGTCTTTTGGAGTGATGCCCGGGGTGGAAAACCAGACCAAGTCGCCCGTGTGCTTGTCAAAAGCATAGAATCTGTCACGGGCAGGACCGTTGCTACCCCAGTTCGCAGTAATAGCATGAATGATTATTAAATCGCCGTCCACGCAGGGTCCGCCCGTACGACCGTTGGGAAAAGTAAGCCGAGAAAACTCTTCCATCAAGGATCGCTCCCAAAGAGACTTTCCATCCTTATCGAATCCAAGAAGAAGTCCCGTACTTGTCTGAAAATACACATTGCCCGACTCTCCATCTACGCAAGGAGCGCCTACGCCATAACGATTATAAACAATGTCGCTTAAAAAGTCGCTGTAGCGGCGTTCCCACAAAACCTTGCCGCTTAAGGCGTCCATACAAATCAAGGCTTCCTGCAAGTCGCCCGTTACGCCATAATATCCAAAATGGTATAACCGCCCCCCCGCCGCAACAGGTACACCGCCACCCTGAATTTCATGAGTCCAGAGGAGTGAGGAATCGTTTAAGTCAAGTGCATCAGGCAAACCTGTCTGCCGAGAAACGCCGGAACCAATGGGTCCGCGCCAATAAAGCCAATCGGAGTTGACGATCGGTTCTTTAGTTGGAACTGGAGGCATGACAAGCACGCCGGTCGGTCCGCCTGTTTCTTTCTCCTCGGAAGTAACGCATCCAGAATTGGCTCCAATCAAAAACAAGATCAAACAAATCACAGGAAAATGTTTGAGAGTTGGTCTAAAATGCATGGTCATAATAATCAAATATCCTTTGAGGACGAATTTGTCCAAAAAATTTTGAGGACAATTTTCGGGTTGAATTTAAAAAGAAAGGTCAATTAGTACCTGTACGTACTTTATTGTCAAACTTTGTCACGCATGGAGAGAGAAAAAAATTGCGAGGTCACAGAACTTCCCATCGATCATCCCTCACGCCGTCGAATGCCACCGCTCCTGCGCGAATGTTGGATGCTCCTAAACTACACGCTAATGCGACACCTCTCGGACTTCAACTTAAGTCCGGATCAATACGTTGCCTTGCGTTGGCTTACTGAAGCCATCGAAAAAGGTGCGCACGGGCTCTCACAAAAAAATCTCTGCGAGCTCATGACCAGTGACCCTAATACCATTGCCGCAATCATGCGACGGATGGAAAAAGCTTCACTCATCCGAAGAGCAAAAGACCCGGAAGATGGGCGAAGGCTAGTTGTCTCTCCAACTCCTCAAGGAATTCTGCTCTATGCCAAGGCATCGGTACGGGCCAAGGCGTTGGAAAAGGAAGCACTGAAGGGACTCTCGCTCGAGGATAAAGCTATCTTTCTCGATGATCTAAACCATCTCGCCAAATCATGTCGGCAAACTTATCAAGAAATATATTCAAGTTTAGGAAAATCCGTGCCAAAACTTCCCTCATGAAAAATCACTCCGGATGAGCTAGAAAACGCTCGCCTCAAATCAAGACAACTCTAAAAGATTTAATAAGAGGGAAAAGTCTAGATTTTTTTCCTGCAACGACCAAAATGCTCTGAGCCAACTAAACTTTTGAAAATCAACCCATGACCAGCAAACTGAATAATATGAAATCGCTCATAAAAGACACCTCCAATAATATTAAAATACTGCAACTTTTTAACCTTGCAGCCTTCATTAAATCGATGCTTTCAATCCTAACCTTTTTTGGCGCGACAGCGACAGTAGGTGCTCTAGATGTCAAAAATGGTGAACACATCGTGCTCCTCGGGAACACCTTGGCCGAACGAATGCAACATCATGGCTGGCTCGAAACCTACTCCCAGCTTGCCATGCCGGAAAAGAAATTGGTCTTTCGGAACCACGGTTTTTGTGGGGACAAGGTGGACAAGCGTCCACGGAATCGCGGATTCATAAATCCACACGACTACCTCACCATATCGAAGGCCGATGTCATACTCTCCTTCTTCGGGGCAAATGAAGCTTGGGACAAGAATCCCACTAGCTACAAGGGCACTCTATCTAAGTGGGTCGATGAAACCAAAGGGAAGCAATACAATGGTAAGAGCGCGCCACGCATCGTACTTTTCTCTCCCATTGCTCACGAAAACCTAGAAAGCCCCAACCTTCCGGACGGCAAGGAACAAAACAAGCACCTTGCAGCATACACCACCGCCACCGCAGAAGTAGCAAAAGAAAAGGGCGTTGAGTACGTCGACCTCTTCGGCCCTTCGCAAGCTCTCTACGCCAAGAGCGAGACAGCGCTTACAATGAATGGCATCCACTTGACAGACGAGGGCAACAATCACTTGGCCCAAGTTATATTTGAAGGACTCTTCGGGAAAAAAGCCCCAACCAATCACAAGCATTTGGAGCAAACGAAAACCGCAGTGCTGGACAAGAATTGGCACTGGTTCAACCGCTACCGGGCGACCGATGGCAACGATGTCTGGGGTGGACGATCCGGCCTGCGCTTCGTTGACGGACAATCAAACAAGGACTCCCTCTTTCACGAACTCTCCATGATCGATGCCATGACTGCCAGTAGGGATCTTGTGGTTCATGCAGCTTCTAAGGGAAAGACCATCGTTGCAGACGATTCCAATGTTCCTGCTCCCATCAAGGTGAAATCAAACGTTGGAGGAAAATCAAGAAGCAGCAATGCTTCCAAAGAAGGCAATGTAAAGTATGCCTCGCCTGAAGAAACCGTCAAACAACTAGAATTGGCCGAAGGGCTCGAAGCCAATGTCTTCGCCTCCGAAGAAATGTTTCCAGAAGCCATCAATCCAGTACAACTCGGCGTTGGCCCCAAGGGACGGCTCTGGGTCGCTTCTTGGCGCACCTACCCAAAGTGGGAACCTCTCAAGGAAATGGGAGACACCATCTCCATTCTTCCAGATGAGAATCGTGACGGCGTAGCCGACAAGTCCATCATCTTCGCAAAAGTACATAATCCGACAGGCTTCACTTTCTGGAACGGTGGCGTCATCGTAGCCTCCGCCCCGGATCTTATTTTTCTCAAGGACACTGATGGTGACGACAAGGCGGATGTTCGAATACGCATCATGCATGGCATCGACTCAGCAGATACTCACCATGCAGCAAACAACCTCACCTTTGGTCCGGATGGCAATATCTATTATCAACGGGGGGTATTTCATGTTTCCAATGTGGAAACCCCCTGGAAAGGCCCACAACAGCACGGAAACAGTGCCATGTATCGCTTTAACCCCCGCACTCACGAATACGCTTTTCACGCAAATAACAGCCCTAACCCACATGGGGTTTCCTTCAATCATTGGGGATATCATTTCGCAACCGATGGAACCGGTGGTCGTGCTTATCAGGTTCGACCCGACGGCAAGGGCGGTTTCAAGATGCAGACTCTCCTTAATAAAACAGTCCGTCCCGTTTGTTCTAGCGGTATTCTTTCCAGCGACCACTTTCCGGAGCGCAACAACGGCAACTTCCTCATTTGCAATTCCATCGGTTTTCTCGGTCTCAAGCAGTACACCTTGGCCACGGATGATGACGGCAATGTCAAGGGAACACAAATAGAGGATTTGCTCATCTCCAAGAATGACCGCAACTTCCGCCCCACCGACTTCGAAATCGGAGATGACGGCGCCCTATACGTAGCCGACTGGCAAAATGTAATCATCGGACACATGCAGCACAACGTTCGTGACCCCAATCGCAATAAAACCCACGGCCGAATTTATAGAGTTACCGCTAAAGGTCGTCCCCTCATGAAGCATGTCAAGGTTGTTGGTCAACCGATCCCTGCACTACTCGATCTGCTCAAGCACAATACCTACAACATTCGCTTGCGAGCTCGTTTCGAGTTGAGTAGCCGTGACACGGATGCTGTTATTTCCGCCACTAAGGATTGGCTTAAAAAGAACAAGGAAAGCAACGCGCAGCTAGAAGGTCTGTGGGTACACCAACAGCACAACGTGGTGAACGGTGAACTTCTCAAATCCCTTCTTAATTCAAAGGAACGCGACGCCCGCATTGCCGCCAAGACGGTAGAACAATTCTGGCAGAAACGGCTCTAATTTTAGGGCAAATTCCCGATCTCGAGATATTAGTCAATAAGGGGATATCTTAAACGAAAACCGTGTTCCGCATGGTTTCGTTAATTGTGCAGAAAAGGCATCAAACTCGAATTATGATTAATAAAACTCCATTCTTGGAAATAATAGTCGCTGTTATATGGATCACATTGGCTGCGGGTGGCTCCTTGCTAGCCAATAATGAAGACCTCGTCGCTGAAGGGGCCAAGCCTATCAATCTGGCGGGAGAATTCAAGTTCACCGAAGGGCCCGCGGTTGCACCCAACGGAGACATTTACTTCACGGACATTCCCAACAACCGTATACACAAATGGGACCTGAGGGCGAAGAAGATTTCCGTTTTCAAGGAAAAGTCAGGTGGAGCCAACGGCCTCTTTTTCTCCAAGGAGGGTGATCTTTTTGCCTGCCAAGGTGAATCCAAACGGGTAACATCTTTCTACCTTGAAGACGGAGGGGAAAAGGAATTGCTGGCCGACCAGTTCGACGGTCGCCCCTTCAACAAACCAAACGACCTTTGGATACATCCCAACAATGGCGTATTCTTCACCGATCCCAACTACGGAAAACAGGACCAGTCCCAAGACGGTGAATGCCTTTACTTCATAACGCCTTACAGGGATCAGGTCTTTCGAGTAGACAAGGACTTGAAGCGCCCCAATGGCGTTGTTGGAACCCCGGACGGAAATATCCTGTATGTGGCTGATCCGGGACAGGGGAAAACCTTTCGTTACACTGTGGAAAAAGGCGAAGAAGGAACCTTGTCGGAGAAGAAACTGTTCGCGAGTTCAGGTTCCGACGGAATGACTTTGGACAACAAGGGAAACATCTACCTCACCTCAGGTGCAGTCTTAGTATACGACCCACAGGGCAAGAAAATCGCTGAGATCGAGTTCCCTGAAAAACCATCTAATGTTTGCTTTGGCGGGCAGGATGGAAAAACCCTCTTCGTGACCGCCAGGACGGGATTTTATTCCCTCGACATGAAAGTTGCTGGTGCTGGATATCTGGATACTGCTGCCGCAATTGAGGGCGATGATTTTAAAATCACTATTTCATGTATCAAGGAAAAACTGATGTACGACATCAAGGAATTCACAACTCGATCCGGTCAAAATATAACAGTAACCTTTAAAAATAGTGATTTTCCACCACATAACCTTCTGTTCGTCCAACCCGGTACGGCCGATGAAGTGGCAGGTCTAGCAATCGCCTTGGGAGCCGAGGGGTTCGCGAAGGGGTTTCGCCCCGAATCCGACAAAATATTGTGGGGGTCTGCTATGCTTGACCAAGGTCAACAATCCACCATCAATTTCATTGCCCCCGAACCAGGCGACTACCCGTATCTCTGCACCTTTCCCGGACACCATATCCTCATGCGGGGAATGATGCGCGTGGTAAAATAGTTTCGGCAGACAAGCCTCGCAAAGAACTTTTGACCCGTACAGCTCCGGCGGCTAACTTACTGGTTTTTGGCCATCCCCAAACAGACAACATCACCTCGACTGCTACGGCAATAAAGCTTGCCGTTTGCAAATGACGGAGGGGTCCAACCGTCCTTTCCGCCAAGTACTTGAAAACGAGCTTTTTCCACATAACCGGCAGGATTGGCTTCAGCTAGCGCAAGTTCGCCCGTATCACTCAGAATAACAAGTGTGTCGCCCACGAGAATAACGGATCCCAAACCGAAACCTTTTTGCTCCCATCTAGTCGAACCTTTACGAATATCCAGACAGGACAAGGTTGCGTATTTAGCCCTCGCCCCAGTCTGGCCATGGATTCCATAGGCGTAATTATCTTTTTTGACCATGCTGGCCATTTGGCTCGAAAAAGATTCGGTTTCCCACGTCGCCTTTGCGGTTCGCCCGCTCAAGTCTACCAATGCTGAGCCTTTGCCATAAGCGGAGGAGATCAGAATGGAGTTTCCAATACCCAATGGTTGCGCCACATTGATACCGTATCGGGTTTTGTGCTGAAAGCGATGGAGTTGCTTGCCGTCGGCCAACAAAAATGAACAAAGTCCAAAACGGTTGAAAACCAAGATTTCCGTTGGCTTGTTTGCTCGAAACATTGGTGAGGCATAGCCAGCTTCATCAACTCCTGTTCTCCAGACTAGATCTCCGGTCTTTGCATCCATTGCAACGAGAGCGCCATCTTTAGATCCAGTATCGACGATTACTTTACCATCAGAAACCAAAGGCGATCCTGAAAAACCCCAAGTTGGTCGTCGACCATTAAAATCTTCGATTAAGTCCTTACTCCAAAGAACCTTACCCGTCTTAGCCTCGATCGCAAAAAATGCTCCTTCGTGACTAGCCAGATACAGAACGCCATCGGCAACAGCGGGAGTGGCACGCGAACCGCCATCAAAATACTTAGGAGCCTTTTCGCATGGGAAAGTATGTGGCCGTGGCCATTTCTTTTCACCCGAGATTGCATCAAAGCAAAAAAGTGTGTTTTTCCCATTGGCGTTTCCAACCGTGTAGGCCAAACCGACAGCCTCGATAACGGAAGAGTATCCTGCTCCGACCTTGGCTTTCCAAAGGGGTTTAGGTTCATCATCTCCCCAATCCAAACGAAGCCCTTTTTCAGTAGAAGCTCCATCTCTTCGAATTCCCCCAAAACCCGGCCAATCATCAGCTAGGCATGGAAATAAGTAGAGGGCCAGTGATAACGCGAAAAAAATAAGTCTACAGTACATAATCCATTCCTTTCTCTAAACTACAGACTCGTCAACGCCTAACAAAGGCCAAAGGAATGTGAGAATGGGAAAAGTGGCTTAACTAAGTCTCTCTGTAAGCGAAAACGGCTAGAGGCGACTGTAGACAGGACGGCCGTCCACCGCCATGGCAATCTCCAATCCATCCGCATAGTGCCCGCTCAAATCAGGCAACAAGGCCTGCGAGCCCTCCTTTTGAGCAGAAAGAGAAACCACAACGAAATCAGTTCCCTCAGGGAGTTCAATCTCACTTTCGACCCTCTCCCATGTTTCGGGATTCACATCACTCGTGACGCTCGTTTCGTTTTTGGCGATGGCAAGGCTAACCCGGCCTTCACGATTGATTGCATGGAGACCAAGCGCAAAAGACGTACTTCCATCGGCAATGCCGACGCCTTGATTGAAACAAACAGAGGATTTGACAATAGCCTTAGCGTTCACGAGATTAGCTCCAAGCGAGCGGACATCGAGCACACTGACTAATTCGGAAACCTCGGCTTTTTTTCCGAATACATCCACTTCCATCCGAGAAAAGCGGATCATGCTACCACCTGTGTGAGGTTGCACTCCAAATTCCTCACCCACTCTCAAGGCATCCTCGGTGCGCCAAGCACTAACATTTTCCTTAACTTCTACATAACCGCCTTCACCAAAACCTTGTCCGCTCTCCAAAACTTCAAGACCATAGGCTGCATCAAGTAAAGCGTCTCGATCCTGTCGGGCCAAATTCACAGTCGAAGACGACTTAATGGACGAGACCAACATTTTACTAGTTTCAGAACCAAAAACAATCGTGTTGGGATCATTAGAGGCAAAGAGGTCGACCGAGTTCAAAGAAGATAAATCCTTTAAAGCGTTAGTTTTGGTAATGAGGTTAGAATCAGAAAGCTGAAGAGAAGCTATTTCATTTTCGGGATTCACAACAGGAAAAACCTGATCGGTAGCCCACCAACCAATCAGAACAGCAACGAAACATGCGGCAAGAGCAATAGCCGGTCGCAACCATTCAGAGAAATTGACTAACTGATCATTAGATATAGAGTTTATATCGGATTCAACTTCGGCAAACTCCCAATGAAGCATTGATTCCAAGGTTACGAGTTCAGCATAGCGGCTGCGAGCACCTGAATTTTCAAGAATTAAGTTCTCTAGGATTACCTGATCTGCTTGAGGCAAAGACTCATCGAAGAGTTGGAAAACCATACGATCCAAATCCTGAAAAGGGTTGGAGTTATCTAACATAAAAATGATTAAGGGTTAATCGAACGAGTAGTTCTACATTATACAATTAGCCAAAAGTCGCCAAATCTTGCATTTTTTTTTTAAATTAACTGGGGAGAATCCACAATTCGCTGTAAATCAACATGTTACGTGCTGTAACTTTTCTCAAGCAAGTTCCGCAGCCTCTTCCTCGGCCACTTTTTTTCGTACACATTGAGCAAGTGCGACGCGAACTCTGTAAAGTGTGGCCGATACCGTGCCCATCGGTCTCCCTAATTTTTCTGCAATTTCCAGAAGGGAGCAGTTTTTTTCGAATCGGAGACGGGCTACCGCACGACTCCTTTCACCTAATTCATCAAGGCAATGAGATAAGGCCTTTCTCATCTTTTCAAATCGAGAATTATCTTCCAATTCTTCCGCTAAAAGTTCCACTATGCCTTCGGAGAAAACCAACTTGCTTCTCTTCCGAGTTTTTAAAAATGCCATGACCTGATAGCGGGCAATTCTAAATGCCCAAGCTTGAAAATTTCGGTCCTTGTCATATTGCCCGGCCTTGCGACAAAGAACAACATTGGACTCCTGTAAAATGTCTTCGGCTTCAGATCTATTGGGAACAAGCGAGAGTATGTACGAGTACAACTTCCGCTGAATTTGCGTAAGTTTTTGAGAAAACTCGACCGATACGGTATCACTCATCAATAAAAGCTTTTTCAGAGGAAAAGATTATTAACTCTCAATATCCTCTAGGGAGTCAATCATACAATCTTGTTTCTTTCTTAAGCTAAAACCTCAAAAGCTCGCCCCTTCGGCAAACCATGTTACATGGTTATGACTTCCGAGTAAACTGATTAAGTAAAGGTTTCCAGTATGCAGGAAAAATCTACTTGGCGAAAAGTCCCTTCTCGAAGTAATCTGGATTTGTGAAAACCGCCCTAAGCTTCGCTTTCATTTTGATAACTGTGCTGCTCTTTTGGGTTGGCATTGTACAAACGAAATCAGAAAACGAAAAGATAACTCTAAGCGTCCGCCAGATAAGTACTTCGCTTAATTTAAGTAACGACGAGAATCAGTCTAATTCGTCTTCCGCGGAAGACCTTAGAATTAAGAAAAATATTTATCCGGTCAAAAAACGTCCTGTTACGCTCTTGCCACGACAAGAGATGTCGACCGAGAAACTTCTATATCGTGTAAAAAAAACTTCAGGCAATAAGGGTATAACTCCTCTGGAGGCATTGGACATGCATCGGCAAGTCCTAGACGGAAAGTTCTTCCTAAAGCACCTAACTGAAAAGATTGAATCTACCGCTAATGCAGAAAAGATTATACTGGTTCCCTTCTCGAACCAAACCATCGTACTTGGAAACGATGCGCTTACCAGATCACTTTTCTCGATAAGCCAAATGGATTCCAATAGTTCGAAAGCCATGGAGGTTTCGATCCATGGCAAAACTCCCGAAGCGGCAAGTTTATTGAAGCAACTCATTTCACGAACGCATGAAAAAATTCTTGAGGAAGAATCTGAACAGGACCCCTTATTACCGTCAGTCGCCGAATTGGCGTTTACCATCCAGCAAAAAGAAGAGAACGTTAAGGAGCTTCGACGACAGATTCAGCAGAGACAATCGGCAAAACCGGTTGCTACAGTAGAAGAAATCTCCCTTCGTGCAGAGCGAGATCAGTGCGAAAAAGAACTAGCGGAGTATAAAGATGTGCGTTCGACATTGAAAGAAGCACGTGACAAAGGTGCTTCAGACGAAAACTTGGCAGCTCTAGAAATTCTTTCAAATAAAGGAAATCTTGCCGATTTCTCCAACACCTTAAAGCAGTTGAGAGAGTTTCGGAATTCGCCAAAAGCAAAAAACAAAGCGATCCGCCAAGAACTGGACCACCAGATATCGCAGGCTATGAAAAAATTAGGCACGGAGCTCGAGCAGGTAAGAATTTCCTTAGATCGAGGTTATTCTAAAACCTTAAAAAGGAGAGACGAAGTCCGAGCCGAGCTTGTAGCAATTATCAAAGTAACCTCTTCCGAAAGCAAATCGAACCAACGCTTTCAATTGTTGGAAAAGAGGGAGCAGGAAGTCATAAGTTTGCAAAAACGCTATGATTTCCAGATGGCAAGGTGGCGAGATGCAAAAGGGTTGCTTGTAGAGGTTAATGGTAAAAAGAACGGACCCAATTGAAAGTTACGATTTCCATTCGTTAAAGCTAAGTGATTTTCCGTTTTAAGATTTCGTATTACTTAGGCTATGGGAATTGCCGTAAGGCCAATGAAATTCTGGTTATTCAAGCAAGGTCTGAACCAGATTGGGGTTCATAATTTGATTTGCTTGAGCAAGGTACGCTGAGGAACTCTGCAACTTAATAGATTTTTTTGACATACGACCGGTTTCCAAAGCCATATCCAGATCCTCCACCCTAGAAAGAGCTGACTCATATGAATTTCCAATCCTACGAAGGTTTTCCATCTCTCCGGAAACCCTAGACAAGTTCGCTCCCACAATTGCTCTGGCGGTGGCTATGTTTTCTATGACTCCTTTCATCGCAACCGTGGCAGCCTGAGCATTCGCCATGGTGTCGATAGATAATACCGTCTCACTTAGATACTTTTGGAAATCAACATTCTTGAGATCAAAGGTATCTCCGTTTCGATCCTTCCCGACCTTCAGGTCTCCTTGGTCAACCTCCATGACATAACCTTCGGGTTGATATGTTGATCCCGCTGTATTCGTATCAGGCAAATCGTTCCAAGAGGCAACGGGATTAGACGCTTGGCTAATCTGCAGGTAGTCCTCGTTCCCTGAATCATTTGGTTCTCCTCCGCCCCAATTTTCAAAGGAACCATTTACGGCAGAACCATTGGATTTGCCCTGCCAAAACTGCCTGCCTTGGCCTCCATCTTCCAGGCCTTCAGGACCTTCGGTCCACCTCCATTCCCCTTCAACAGCAGTATCATTTCCTCCGAGCCAAGCGTTAATGCCTACGTCTCCGATCTGTAAGCCAATCTCCGCTTGCTCGGTTTCAGAAGTAATGGTCGCCAAGTAATAGGTGTTGATTGCATCTCCGACATCCAGTGCATCGACCTCTGCCTTCGAGTCCGTCCAATTGATTTTCATCCCCTTGTCAACAAGCTCATATAGCTTGCCTCGAAAAAGGCGAAGGCCGTTGAATTCCTCACCGTTCGCCCGAACTGCCATATTGCGCAACTCTTGGAATTCCTTGTTGTATAAAGCACGGTCGGAATCGGTTTTAGTCGGGTCCATAGACATCGCGGTCAGTTCGTCCATTCGCTTGTAAACCTTACCAACACTAGTCAAGACTCCATCTTGAGTTTGGGCGTAGGAAAAGACATTCTGCAGATTGGACAGCATCGCTTGGGTTCGCCTTGCAGCACTTCCGTGCTTAACCGCCAAGGAATAGCCTCCTGCATCGTCTCCGGGTGCAAGTATGCGCTTGCCAGTTGAAAGCTTCTTCACATGAACTCTATGCTCACGGTCCAAAGTTCCCAACTCTCTGGCAATATGGGCGTTGATTTGTTCAATAACCATCGTTCATATCGTTTGAATAGTAGGTTCGTTCTTCGCTAAAACTATTTCTATAAACTGAATTCCTCGTTAAAGATTATTGTTCGTAAGAGTGCTTAGCCAGCATCCTGGTGAGTTGCGCAAGCTAAGTTTATATCGATGATAGCTTATTGACGGACAATTAAGGCCCCACTCATGAGTTCGCCGGATTACTGCTTCGGCTCCTTTTTCCTGAATATCATTTACAAGCCAGGACCCCCTACTCGTTGGGTGGCCAAGGGTAAAAGGACGTCGGTTAGCCTCGTTGCCCGGGACATAATGTTTGCTGCCAGTTCCATCTTAAGAGACTGCTTGGCAAACTTTGTCGCTTCTTTGGCCATGTCGGCATCTTCTATCCTGCCAAGCGTTTTTTCTCCGCTGATCGTTTTGTTTTCGAGTCTTTCGATTTCCAACTCCATGCGACGCATACTCTTGGCGATTTCACCTCTTTGGCCATTCACCAAGCAATGAACTTCTCCGTGCTTGGTGGCTTCGCCGTTCTCTCCGAGAAGACGCTCCAGCACTGCTTGAGCATTATCTCGCGTAGTAATGTCAGTACCGGATAGGCGGCTAAACCCAAGAGCTTCGAAACGCGCGATCTCTCCGGCTTCGTTAACGACGACCTCCAATGCCGGAACTACCTCGGGTTCAACAATCTTTACGCCTTTGAAGGCAGCACTCGCTTGAAACAAGCTCGTCGATTGGACCTCAATTGATAGCTCCG
>PCBO01000131.1 GCA_002730975.1 Opitutia bacterium | reverse complement strand
AGGCAATACCTCGTCGATGTGGAAATCGGAGCCCATGGGGCCCTTGCGGTACCAACCGTAGCGGTCTTCCTTGCTGGTGACGCCCTCCATGCGATCCGGAAGGGCCGTCACCTTCCCGGTGTCGACCCAGACGTAAGGCGCCATGTCGAGTGACCCGCAATGACCGTAGTAGCGGTCGAACCCATTTATATCCGGCCCATTCTTGACAGGCTTGGAAAAGTCGATGTTCTCCCACTTTTTGTCCTTCTTGTCGACACGGGCCCAGTCCCATCCGAGGTGCCACTTGCCAATCATCTGGGTATGGTATCCGGCCTTCTTGAGGAGGTGGGCCACGGTGGCCCGCTCGGCGGGAATCAAGTGATCGCTGGTTCCCCGTAACACGCCCCGAGCAAGACGGGAGCGCCAATTGTAGCGCCCAGTCAATACACCGTATCTGGTGGGCGTGCAGACGGCGCTGGAGGAATGGGCATCAAAGAAGGTGATTCCCTCGTCCGCCATCTTTTGCAAGTGAGGTGTCTTAATCTTGCACTCCGGGTTAGTCGGGGAAACATCCCCGATCCCGAGGTCGTCGGCGAGGATGAACACGACGTTGGGTAACTTGTGATGATCAGCGTGGAGAAGACAACTCGTAGCGAGAAGAGAGAGTAGAATGCGGGCAATCATAATTGGTTGGTTAGGAATGAATGGGTGAGAATCCTTGATGGCGGATCTACTCAAGAGCAAGTTCAGACTTGGAATGGAATCCAAAACGGGTTTCAGCGAATCACATTTTTAATCATTAATTAAAAAGGGGAATCTCGGCGGATCAAAGCAAGGTTTAAGGCTTTTTCAACAATATGGCATCGATCAACACGTGACCATCCGTCTCCTTGGTACCGATAACAACCGAACTTTGCTTATCAAAGGCGAAGGTTCCGAGGGAGGCCCAACCACCTAGTTTACCGGGCACGCGTTGGTTAAGCGTATATTTTGTCTCACCCTCGGAGTGAGTAATGGTAATGGGAACGTTGGTCGCCCGGTTTTCCTGAGCAGGCCAATGGATGCGTAATTCACGAGCCACTCCATCCAATGCGAGTTTTGGGATGGAGAAGGTCGCCTTGGTTTTCGGAGAAGCCTTGCCGGCGTTATGCCTGTAACGGGAGCCAATGAAAGGTCGAATACTATGACCGGTGCCCCATGTACCCGAAAATTCGGCCAAATCGTCATCAAGAAGAATTCCATCAGGAACCACGACAGGCTGAGGTTTGGGCATCTCAAGGCGCGCGTCATCGGCAAGGAGCCGCTCACGCAAAGACGAATAGGGAACGTCCTGTACGGTCACGTCGCGATCTATGGCCAGAGAGGCCGCAGTTGCGGCAGCTTGTCCGAGGCACATGTAAACAGGCTCCATCCGAATGCTCCCAAAGGCAATGTGGGTCGACGAAAGCGACCAAGGCACGAGTAGGTTTGTACATTCATCCGGTGAGGGAACGATGGCCCGATAGGATATACGGTAAGGTCCCTTGTTCCTGAGAGGTTTCTGGATGTCTCCCTCATTCCTTACGAAACCGTTTTGCACGAGACGCTGAACATTGTGGGAATCCATTGTGTAGGCACCCATGGCGATTGAATCATCGATAGGTAATTCGTTGCGACAGTGGGCCTCCGTCATAACGAAAGGAGAGGACATGCGACGGGCCTCCCGCACGTAAAGATTGTAAGGAATGCCGTCGTTGTCGGTGAACTCATCCTTGCAGAGCCCCCACTGCGACCACGCCTTCCGAATTCCCTCGGGAACCCGGGGGTGGTTCTGTATCGTCCAGATGAGGCCGAGCTGCCAGTAAATATGTTCGTTGGCGAGAACATCGCGTTGCTTATGCTTGAGAGTGGCCCAGTTCCATGGCTTACCGTTTTCATCAGTTCCATAATTCTTGCCGACGTAGTCCATCGAGATTCCGCTGACGTTGTTCGAGTCGGTTTTCCGGTTGGGCATCGGGGAAGTCTTGAAAAACCGATTTTTTTTGCCTGCTTCCACAGCTCGTAGGACAATCTCGAAATCAGCTTCGTCGTACGCATTAGGCTTGGTGATTAAAATCCGGTTTTCAGGCGCATCGGTTAGGCAGAGGCGGTAGCAGTAAGACTGGAAGCGATGGTCACCCGCGCCGATTACCGTCTTGGAGGCATTTGGAGCAGGATTCGTAATGCCGCGAATGAGCCCGGAGGTGTAGTCCCCCGGAGTGAGATAGGCATCGACCTTAACCTCGATCTGGTTTCCATGACGAGTCCCGGTGTAACCATTGTGAGTCTCGTCAAATTCCTTGTTCGTTTCTCGGCCCATGCGGAAGGAGACGCCAGCGGCGGCCATAAGATCTCCCTCGTAAGAAGCATCGATAAACATTTTTCCACCGATGACCCTACCGTCATCAAGACGGAGGTGGGAGATCGAGGTACCGTTGAGGGTTACCCCATTCGATTGATCGATGCGGCCTTGAATGATTTTTACACCTGCTTCCATGGTCATCTCCTTAAAGACCTGCTCGGCCACCTTGGGCTCGAAGGCACTCGCGAGTTTCGTCAAAGGATCGAAGGTAGGAGCGCCCTGCCCTCTCTTCGGGTACTGGTCCCTTTGCTGGTGAATCCATGCAGAGTCGTCTTGATAATATTTGTAGACCCGGCTATAAAACTCACGAGAAAGGCCACCTAGAATAGCACGATTCCCGATATCCGTCCAACCGAGACCGGATGAAGTAAGACCTCCGAGATGGCCGTGATAATTCGAGACCAGAATGACGGATTTGCCCATGCGGGCACCCTGGACGGCTGCGGTCACTCCTCCTGATCCATCACCGTAGACAACAATCTCGGCAGTCATCGGAGCAGCAGCAGCGATTTTCGACATTATGAGCATAGAAGCAGTAAGATTGAAAAGCGTTTTCAAGTAATTCATAATATCATTCTAAATGTATTCGAAGGAAACAAGACTGCCGATGCAGTTCACTCAATACGCCTTCTCCATGGAGTTAGTCCAAGGGGAGAAACTCGATAGTGGTGAACTTGCGCACGGCTCCGACCCTGAAGGTGAGCTTGCCATTGGCAACAATGGATTCCTTGCTCTCTTGGATTGAAACTTTTTCGTCCGCCCCGGTAGTACGGTTGATATCTTTGGTTACAACTCTAGCCTTGTACTTAGCTCCATTCTTGAAGCCTTCTCCCCGAAAGTCGGTTTTGGAGAATTCATTATTGTAGTACTGACCATCTTTGATGACGGAGGGTATGGAAACTTCGACGAAGCCAGTCCCGGCGCCTCCGCTTAGGTAGAGCAGGACGGTGAAAGACTTCTTGGTGCGGTTGTAGGAAGATACCTTGTACTGCTCGTTTCCACTGACCCCATTCCCGAAGGTGGTGACGTCGTTTCCTCGTTCACCGGCAATTGCATGGCGAATCACCTCGTCCGATCCTCCGGAAATTTGTGCATACCAACGCCAAACATAGTAGTGCAAATGATTAGGGCCTCCGGGATTGAGGTAATTTTTCTCCGTGAATCGATGACCGCCCTTGCCCACTTCGACTGGTTGAAAAGTGGTGTCCGAACCGCCGCGCAAACTCAGTTTACGGGTCACGATGTCGGGACCGCCATCGTTGGATGGGACGACCCACTCGGGTTTCAATTTCTTGATTCTCCCATTGTAGTCAACCCGCTTGACCAAACCCATCGACCAACTGCTGGAGTTATCGCACCATGGCATGTTTATGGTGTTCAGCCCGCGCTCAAGCATCTTTCCGAAAATCGTCACGGTCTTGTCGAAGGCATCTCGTTCATCACGAACACCATCCGCATTAACGTCGTGATTGTTACCCGATCCATCCCAGACGATCCACGACTCCGAAGATAAAATCTTCTTCGATGCGTAATTGGCGAAATCCAGTTTTCCGCGAACCAGATCGTACTGGCTCCATACGTTGGGAATGAGACGGCCATCCATCATGCCATAACCGTTAAAATGATCTGAGACGTTCAAGTTCAAAGCATCCACCTCGGACATCAATTGTTTGTTCGCGATGAGGTGATTGTAATAGTCGTCCACTGCAATTGCTCCCTTTCCCTCAAGGCCTTTCAATACGCCACAAGTTTCACAGGGAGAAGTGCCCGAGGTGGAGATGACGACAGACTTTTTCGGCTTGGCGTCGTAAACTTCGCGAATGGCTTGCGCGCCTTGCAGAAAGATTTCCGACATCACGAAATCAATATCAGCTTCGTTGATCATTCCCTGAAGATTGACCTCATGATACAATTGATAAGCCCCTACCCGACCCTTGAAATGCTTGGCAAGGCGGGTTGCGAACTCAGCGTACTTTCCCGCCTTCGGCCGCCACGCTCCGGCTTTTCCGGATCCCGAAGCCCAAGCAGGGCAATGCCAAGTAACTAGCTCGACCTTGACGCCACGCTCGACGCATAGGTTCACCGCATGGTCAATCGCCTTGAGATATCCAGACATGTTCTTTTTGTAATCGGTGTGCTTTTCGGTTGGTTCAGTAGCATTCCAATTCACCCAGAACTGGGCATAACTGCTATGCTCGGAAATCAAGGGGCGATTCGCGTCGTATTCATCGCATCCTTTTAACCCGAAAGGCTGCCAGCGCACCCCGACATGCATGTGATCGGTCGTCCAGTCGTAGTCTTTACCAACAACTGCTTCCTCACTCTGAGCGAAGAGGGCGAAACATGATAAAAAGAAAAAGGAAAAGAGTGTAGAAAGGTGCATGTGAAATGGTTAGGCGGATAACTGAATATCTAATGGATAGTCAGAAAAACCAACGAAGGGATACGGGTATGAAAACAAAACTCAAATCCCAAAAGACGACTACACCAGATGATGACTTCTATTTTCCTTCCGAAGCCCATTGCTTGTAGAGTTCGCTGTTCTTACGATAATTCTCACGGGAAGCGGGGTTACGGGTTGATTTCATCTGGTCCTCGGTTTCGAGAAGGTATACCTCAGGGGTCTCGAGGCCCGGATCACCGGTCTCCTTGATCCAAGTGTCGAGCCGTACGCGATGCTGCTTGAGGACCTTGCCCCAGCTAGGATCGTGGGCCAAGTTTTTCACCTGCCACTTGTCCTCGCCGTAAAGGTATAGTTCTTCCGCCGGCCGCATCGGGGAAAAAAGAAGTTTCTTGGCCAGTAGTCCAAGTTTGTTGGCAGCATCCAGTGCTCGTAACCGCTTAACAATAACTTTGCTGTCCTTGTAGTTGCTGGGCATGAGGTGAGGACGCTGCGGATAAAAATTCTTGATGTAGAGGTATTGGTCGGTGCGGACGGAACGGATACGGTCCACCGCTTCACCGCAGCGGTCGCGAGCAGCAAAGACAGCATTCTTAGGCTTGTAATCCGGAGACAGAACATCATCCCCTTCCATTTTCTCAGGGATCGATATACCCGCGACTGCAAGGGATATGGCGGCAACGTCGATATGCTCAACGAGATCGTTTCTCTTTTTACCCTTGGAAATACCGGGGCCCCGCAGGATGAGGGGAATATGAGTACCCTCATCGTAGAGGAATTGCTTGCCGCGGGCATGGCTTATGCCGTGGTCGGTAAAGAAGACGACTAGGGTGCCTTCAAGGATGCCTTCCTGTTTCAAACGCTTCATCACCTGCCCGACGTGCCAGTCGGTAATCTTAACTGTATCGAGATAGGCGGCCCAGTCCTTGAGCATGATCGGATCTCTCGGATAATAGGGTGGCAGAGTGACCTTTTGGGGATCAGTTGGGTGCCCGAAAGCACCTTGCTTGTTTATGCGGTCAGCAAGGGCCTGATAATTTTGTTCGGAATCTCCACGCAATTTGCCGCCATGTAACTGAACCTGCATGAAGAAGGGTTGTCCCTTTTTTCTACCTGCCCAATCATGACCGTCGTAGATTTCGGTGTCCCAGTCAAAGTTGTAGTCAGCCTTGCCGCGCCTGGGCTTGGTGGTCGGCAGACTGCGATAATCATGTGTAGGCAGGCCGCTTCCCATGCAGGTGAAATAACCTGCAGTTTGAAAGAGTTCGGGGATGGGACGAACTCCAGCGGGCAACTGGATGCGATGCTTCCCTCGCCCACTCCGGTGGTGGTGGGAACCAATCGAGTTCTGGTACATGCCGGTAATCATGGCCGAGCGAAAGGTCGAGCAAACCGGCGAGGTGGAATAGGCTCGCGTGAAAAGCAGGCCTTCCTTCGCTAACTGGTCAACGGCGGGCGTACGAATGGTTTTTTCGCCATAACAGGAGAAGTTGGCAGACATATCGTCGATCACAAACCACAGAACATTGGGCCGGTCAGCAGCGTGGATGACAGCACCCATAATTAAAAGAATCACTACAAAAGATTGAAGCAAACTCTGCATGGAAAAGTATCTTCTAATCACGCTCATTTCATTGTAGCGAGATAAGCCACCAAGTCACGCACTTGCCTAGGACCAAGAAAAGAGCGGACATCGGGCATGGTCCCAATGGGTTTCGATTCCGATTTCACATCGGACCTAGCAATCGCCTGTATCGATCCATCTGGTAATTTCACGGTGATGGCTTGAGCGTCCCGACTGATCAAGTTGCCAGCTATCGTCTGGCCATCTTTAAGTTGTAGGGTGATGATTGCGTAACCCGAAACAAGATCAGCCTGCGGATCCACGATTGATCTCAACAAGTATTCACGGGAATGACGCGTGGCAATCCCCTCGAGGCTAGGGCCCACTTGTTTGTCGGTCTGCTTGAGGGCATGACATTTTGCGCATGCCGCTTGGGCGTGACCCTGAAAAAGCCGTCGTCCCTTTTCCACGTTCCCGCCGACTAGCGACATGCTATAGGTGGCCATGACTCCTTTTTGAGCGGTCTTGGCCTGATACTCATCCAGCTTCGCCTCCAACGCCTTATCCTCTTTCGAAAGAGCCTTGGCGACCTCCAACACTTCCAACTGGACCGGCGGGGCAATGCTTCCGGCAAAGAGTTCATCGGCAAGGCGGGTGACAATTGCATTCCGCGTAGGCAGGCGATGAACCATTTTTATCGCCTGCTGCAACTCGGAAGAGTCACTGGATTTCTTGAGAACGCCCATAACGTATTTCGCAACTTCAGCCCTGCCCCGCTTGGCGCCGATTAATTCCTGAGACGCGGCAACGCGTAGCTCCACTGACTTAGACGCAAGAGCTTGGACTCCTACCGAAGAGAAAATATCAATTTTCCATTTTCGTAGCCAACGCAACCATTCGATACGAACCGAGCTGCGTTGCTTCTCATCCGAGACATAACCGACCACCCGATCGAGTTGTTCCGGGCCGGGCTCGATCTTTCGGAGCAAAGCGATGACGCGGCGGGAAACCTTGTCGTCGGAGTCATTCGCCAAGGACCAGACCTCGGGGCCAACCACTTCGCCAAGGACGTCCGGATCTCCCTGAGGAACGGGGAAATGGCGACCATCCATGGGATCCAAGGTCGAGGCATCTGGCCAAGACTCCAAGGAATAGAGGGCTTCGACGCGCAAGGTGGGATCCAACTTGGGCGTGGCCAGAAAAGCGATCAAGCGGCGGGCTGCCTCGATTGTCCCCAAGCGGCGGTTGGCAGCTATGGCCCTAAAGTTTACAGGAGCGGGGCGAGAAGGGTGAAGACAATTCGCCAAAGCGCTCAAGAGGTTCGGGTGGTCGGTGAAAGTTTCTGCAGACGATTCGTCGTATATGGCCCGTGCCGTATCACTCATGACTTGGGGAGAAGGATCCTCGAGGAAAGCCGTCAACTCCTCGAATGCCCCTTGCCGACGCAACGCCACCACGGCCGCGATGCGGAGGGCCTCGGAGGTATGCTTGGACAATCCCTTGAGTTCAATTGGCGTAACGGCTCCGGCCAAGCCGCATACACCGGCATGCCGTAGTACGGTGTCCTTGTTGCCGGCGCCGACGATCAGATTGCTGAGAGGCTCCAAGGCGCCCTTACTCTTGAGCTTCCCACAAGCAATGCCCGCCATAGAGCGCACGCGAGCAGAGGGATCCCGCAGCAAACCAGGCACCAGATTATCCGGATCAAAGCCCAAATCACCGGCCCATCGGACAGTCTGGGCTCGGATCTCAGCATCCTTGTCTTGGCAAAGCAGCTTAAGCAAATCGCGATCCCTCGCTTTTAATTGTCCCAATCCCCATAAGGCATGGAGGCGCGGAAGAAGGTCAGACTTGGCATCGATCGCCTTGGACCGAAGTGCCTTTTCTTCCTTACGATTAGCCAATTCAAACTGTGACTCAAGCCTGATACGGCGGTCTGCATGTCCGAGGAAAGAGAGCAATTGATCGACCTTGTAAGAAGAAAAACCTTTGGCCAAAAATCCCTTCACTTCCACCATCTCGGTCGTTTCCTTCTTGCCCTGCAAGGCCCAGAGTTGGCTCCGGTTACCCCGAGGTTTCCAGAGGGTGAAGAAAAGGCGACCATCGGGGCCGAAGGTGGAGGTCAAGACCTGCCAGCCAAGGCCCTGAATGGGAACGTGGTCGCCCTCGCGCTTGAACCCGGCCCCATCGGCAACCATTTTGAAAGCCCGTATGTTCCCTTTGCAGCCCAAAAGAAAATGGTCCTTGAAGGCACCTCCCAGGGCGGTGCCCGGCTGAAAAGAAAAAGACGCCGGAGCATTCCAGCTGTTTTCAATAGCTGGCAGAATGTGGGAGGGCTGGCCTGCGTGAAACGGAACCCACATCTTCTCCGCCAACCACGGATTATAAAGGTCCTCGCGGAAGGCCCGAACCAAGGTGGTATTTCTATACTGGTAGTACATCCGCCAACCGGAGTCCGAGCCTTCGGGAAGAGAAACCAGACGCTCTCGCTCCCCCTGAAAATCGGCGTCATGATCCACGGCGAATAAATTACCGTAGTTGTCGAAGTCAAAATACTGGCAATTCCTCAGACCATGGGCGAAAACCTCGAATTCACTACCGTCAGGGTTGCACCGCAGGATACAGCCCGAATGAGGATTGCTCACCCGCTTGCCTTCCTTCGACAAGACGTTGGCCCCGCGATCGCCCATACTCCAGTAGAGCTTGCCATCATATGCCTGCAAAATGCTGTGGAGGTCGTGGTTACCGTACCCGATGTGGGGGGCGAATCCATGGGCTAGACTCTCTCTTCGATCCGCCACTCCGTCACCATCCGAATCGGTCAACTTCCACAAGTCCGGTATGATGGTGGCATAGACGTGACCACCGATCGGGGCGACGCTATGGGCGCATCCGGTCAGCATGTCGTTGAATCCTTCAGCAAACAAGGTGGCCTGGTCGTATACACCGTCCCCGTCACTGTCCTGCAAAGTATAAATTTTCTCGCTGCGGACAGAAAGGTCCTCAACGTCGATCTTCCCATCCTTGTTGTAATCCTGAACGCCCTGACGACCAATTATGTTAGGGGTATAATTGTCTAGGATCCATTTACGCTTTGCCTCGGTGCTGTCCAAGGCCATGCAATGCCTGTGCAAGAAGGGAGATTGAATCAAACTGATCTCCTCTCGCTGCTGCCGAATTGTCTCGGTGACGTAAACTGTGCCATCGTGAGCTACCCCCACGCCCATGATCGGCTTGGGCATGGATTCACTCGACATGATCGGCACGGCCCGCAGACCCTCGTGACCGTTTAAGTCACCGAATACGGGGAAGACCAAGCGTAAAGCAAAAACAGAGAGAAAAGTTTTGCATAAGGTGTAATCCATTGAACCTCGGCCTAAATTGAGTTCCCTAAACACTTGGTTTTCAGCGAAGCAGTCGGCTACGTATTCTCGGGCAAATTTCCTTGCCGTTGATTAGGCCGTACTTGGTTGGGATCGCTAGCTGCAAAGGGGATTTCCCGACCCACTGACTATCGCGGCCCTTGACCTCAATGCGCCCGTGGGCGGGGTCGAGCGCGAGGATGGCGAAGAGGCTGTCGCGATAAGGGCAGGTGTACTCGATCCAGCGGAACTTGGAGGGGACGTCAGGCGGGTAGCTCTTGTTGCGGTGGGAGCCGCCGACCCATTTATAGGAGGCCGAATTGACGTGCAGATAGGAAATTTTGCCCGCGCGAGCCAAGTGGTCGACGTGGGTGTGTCCGTTAACCGCCAGCAGTACCTTGTCAGCAACTCCGTCCAGCAGGGCTTGGACCTCTTCGGCGTTGTCGATGCTCCCTGGGCCCGCCAGGGGCTGGTGGCTGATCACGAGAATCGGGCCCTTGAGAGTTTTTAACTGTTTCGCGAGCCACTCGAGCTGCTCCTTGCCAATGTGCGCTGGATATCCACCCTTGTGGTTCTTCGGCTTCTCGTTGCAGTCGAGGACGACTAGGTCGAGACCGTTGACGTTATCAATATAGTAGCGCCCTTTCATTCCCCAGATTTTGGCGACCTGATCGAAGGAGTGACCACCGTCAATCTCGTGATTACCGAGAACGTGCAGGGTCTTGGGATGGGCATTTTCAAAGGTCTTAGTTACTAACTCGTTTTTCTTTGTCGGATAGGCGAAGTCGCCGAGCTGCACGAGAGCATCGGGCTTTTCTTCTTTCATAGCATCGAGGAAGGCATTTAGCCTGGCCGGGCCATCGTGCATCACGTCTTGATGCAAATCGGCGATCATGCCGAGCTTGATTGGCTTTTTGATTTTCGATAGAGTGCACATGACCTGCCGGGGCAAAAGGATCGATGTCGCCACAACGCCGGTGGAGCGAAAGAAGTCACGCCTTGGCAACATGATTTCCGCCTTCATGCATTTCCCTGAAAAAGCCTCAAAGGGAAGTCTCGACGCCGTACTTCTTTTGCAGGTCACCTAGTTTGGCCCGCATTTGATCAAGCGTTTCCTTGTAGGCTGGGTCGTCATGAAAACTTTGCATTTCCTGAGGATCCTTTTTGAGGTCGACGAGATTCCATTCCTTGCTTCTGGGGAAGTACACCAGTTTGTAACGCTCGTCGCGAACGCCAAAATGAGCAGGCACCCCATGCCCACCCGCTTCGTAGTAATGATAGTAAATGGCTTCCCGCCAAGGGGGGGCCTTTTTCTTAAAGAGAGGCATCAGGCTCATTCCCTGAATTTCCTCAGGAACTTCGGCTCCGGCCGCTTCCAGAAAAAAAGGGGCGAAGTCGATGTTCTGAGTCAACTTTTCAATCTTTGTGCCAGCTTGGATTTTTCCCGGCCAACGCATGACCAAGGGCATCTTGAGGGACTCCTCGTAAATCCAACGCTTGTCGTACCAGCCGTGCTCACCCAAGTAAAACCCCTGATCGGAGGAGTAGATCACGATACTGTTCTCACTCAAGCCAAGCTTGTCCAATGAAGCCAGAATCCGGCCCACCCCATCGTCCACCGCGGCAACGCAGCGGAGGTAGTCCTTCACATAGCGTTGGTACTTCCAACGGACGAGCTCCTTGCCTTGTAGGTTGGACTTGCGAAAGGCTTCGTTCTTTAGGCCGTAGGCGGCGTTCCAGGCATGCCTCTGCTCCTTGCTCATGCGCCCGAGGAAAGAGTACATGATTTTCGCATAACGCTTGTCCTCATGACCCTCGACCTTGAGGTCGTAGAAGAAAGACATGTGGGCATCGATCCCCATCTTGTGCTTGCCTAGAACGGATGCACGTTGGGAGTAGTCGTCGAAGAGGGTATCGGGTTCGGGAATGGAAACGTCGTCGTACTTCGTAAGATACTTGGGCCCGGGCATCCAGTTGCGGTGCGGCGCCTTGTATTGGCACATGAGGAAAAAAGGCTTATCCTTTTTCTGCTTGGAGATAAAATCGAGAGCCAAGTCGGTGGTGACCTCGACCGAGTAACCGGGGATCGCCTTTCTCCCCTCGGGCGTCAGGTAATCCGGCCTGTAATAACTACCCTGGCCTGGATATACCATCCATTGGTCGAAACCCATCGGGTTGGTCCCAAGGTGCCATTTTCCGAATACAGCGGTACGGTAACCGACCTTTTGCAAGAGCTTGGGAAAGGTCATTTGATTAGGATCGAAGCGGTTCCCGTTGCTCTTGAAACCATTCTTGTGGCTGTGTTTGCCCGTGAGGATACTGGCCCGACTGGGGCCACAGATTGAGTTGGTGCAAAAGTTTGCCTGGAACAAGGCCCCTTCCTCGGCAATCCGATCGATGTTCGGGGTATGGTTGATCTTGGAACCATAAGCCGAAATGGCTTGGGTTGCGTGATCGTCCGAGAAGATGAATATGACGTTGGGCTTGGCCGCATGCAGGTTTGCGGACTGCAAAATCAATCCGCATACAAACAGCCATCGGAGGTCTCGTACTTTATGTTTTCTCATTTTCATTTACGGTAATTCCTTGGGATTCGGCAGTTCCACCTTAATCCGCTTGGAAATATTTTTGGTGACCACCTTACGGAAATTTTCATTGCTTATGGAGTTTGCCCACTGGAGAGCTGCCTTCGGATCACTGCGCACAAGTCCATGAGCAAAACCATTAAGGGCAAAGTCTCTGTCGGTTCCATTTTCCATAGCATTCAACTCTTGAGCCGTCAGGTTCGGATTATGACCATTCATTCCACTGGCAAGACGTGCGTAAGCGGAGGAAAGTCCCGTTCTCTTTGCCTTGTCGGAAGCTAGTGAATTTGCAAATTCAACGGCCTCCAGAGGTTCCTCGTCAAAAGCTCCACTTTCAATAACCCGCTGAGCAGTCGCCGCTTGCAATTCAGGCTCTTCATATTCCGATACCCACTTCTTGAGTCCTTCAAGGTCTCGGTTTTTGATTACTCTCTCGGTAAACTCACGCATCAATGACTCTCCTTTCAAAGGATCGCTTTCAACAAAGTAATCGACCACTTCACTCATGTGATTCAACTGAATATCATCAATTTTCTCCACGTTCTTAGCATCCAACAAACCATCGACGAGACCACTGGAAAATTGATCGATGAAGGGGAGTTCTCGATTATTTGTTTGTTCAAGATAATTTTGAATTTTGGAATCTTTTAAATCGAGCTTCGAGAAATAATCAAAAAGGGATTGAGGGTCGGCTTTCCCCCAGCCATTAAGGACCTTAGTATAAGCAGAGTCCGCATCATTTAGGAGTTCATCCGCAACTTTTTTTCCACCGACTTCACCGACTTTATCCCAAAATTTATTCTCTGCATAAGATTTTTTGGTTATGGTTCCATCCTTATATGCAGAGAGAAGCTCTGTTCTGGCTTGTCTCCAATTTTCCGGCGTAACTTCGGCAAGAAACTGATCCAACGCTTCTTTCTCCTCTACGGCTTCGGATTGCTCTGCCAGTTGCTCCGCATCTTCCTTCGCCTCTGTTATTTCCGTTGCATCTTCCTCGTCCGAGTTCTCTTCGTCTTCTGCACGAGAGTGAGGAGTTGGATTAGGTTCAGGCTTCAGTCCGGAAGAGATGTCGGTTTTTTGTTCAATTTCCTGACTGATGGAAACCACGCTTAAGTTCGTCAATGAATCCTGAGCAGTGGCGCTTTCCTTGGGCAAGTCATCCGTGGACTCATCGCCGACACGTGGGTTTGGAGACAGAAGACCGGCAAGGATAAAGAATCCAACGACAACTACCCCGGCAAAGGAAAGTAGTAGCAAGATTCGACTCTTTTTCATGGCATGGAAATTAAATCAAAGCACCTCTGGAGTCAATTTGCTAAGATAGCGTTAAAAGATTGTTCTCAGCATAATTCAGCAGGCAAAAACTACAGATCCTTCTCGGTCTGGGGAAAGCGCTTGCGGGAATCGCTGTCGATTGGTTTGCCGCTGCGCCGGCTCCACCATTCATGCGCCCGCTTGGGGTCGTAGGATGGATTGGGGACCGGTATCCGAGCCAGGACGTCCTGGCGCCAGGAGAAAAGTTTTTTCTTAAGGTCCGCGACCTTTCCCTTGCGTTCTTCGGCCAAGTTCTCGGATTCGCTTAAATCCTTTGCGATATGGTAGAGTTCAACGTCTCCGGAACCATCGAGGTATTCGATGAATTTCCAATCGCGTTCCCGGATGGCGCCGGCGGGCCTGTCATGGTGGTAATGCGGATAGTGCCAATGGATCGCCTTGCGGTTGAGCTTGGCCTTCGAGTTGCCCAGCAGAGGCAGGAGACTAAGCCCGTCGATTGTTTGATTATCGGGCAGGCTTCCTCCACCCGTTTCCACGAAGGTCGGATAGAAATCATAGGAGATCGTCGGCTCGGAACAGGTGGTTCCAGCGTTGACGCTCTTGGGGTGCTTTACGATGAGAGGAACCCGAATACCTCCCTCGTGCAAAGAGCCTTTCTCCCCTTTGAGCGGAGACAGATCGCTTACGACGTCATCCGCATGCTCGCGGTAGTCGTAACGTTTGATCAACCCTCCATTGTCCGAAGTGAATACGACCATGGTGTCATCGGTCAGTCCTTGGGCTTCCAAAACCCGAACGATCCGTCCGATCTGGACATCCACTTCCTCTACCAATCCTGCATAAACCGGGTGAGGGAGAGATCGCTTTCGTTCTTTGGTCCGCTTGCGGTATTTTTCAACCAGTTCGGACTTGCTGGCCAGAGGGATGTGAACGGCATAGGGGGAAAGCATGAGGA
Organism: Opitutia bacterium; assembly: GCA_002730975.1. Classification (GTDB taxonomy): domain Bacteria; phylum Verrucomicrobiota; class Verrucomicrobiia; order Opitutales; family Seribacteraceae. The sequence goes on along the minus strand of PCBO01000131.1, from coordinate 7,229 downwards.
AGAAAGGCTTGTCTTTGTTTTTGCGGATGAAGGATTCGCACAATTCGGCTTCGTAATCCGTACGGAACTGACCGGGGTCCGGCTTTTCGATAGTGGGGTCGGTTGCTCGAAAACGGCCGGGCAGATGAGGACCGTTGATTTCCGCGGCAAAATCGTAACCCTGTCTGGAGGGTCCGAACTTGTCTCTCCGTCCGAGGTGCCACTTGCCTACGTAACCCGTGGTATATCCAGCCGCTTTCATGCTTTCTGCAACGGTTACGACGTCCAAGGGCATAGCCATGGTGGTTTGAGGGTTGATCACCCGTTCGAAGGGTCGCCAATGCCCGGGTATGTGAGCGGTGATCCCGATACGGGCTTGGTTCTGTCCGCTTTGCACGGCGCAACGGGTGGGAGAGCAAACCGCTCCGGCGGCATAGAAGTCGGTGAACCGCATTCCGTCCTTGGCCAGTTGATCGATATTGGGTGTGTCGATGAAATCGTTCCCATAGCAGCCCACGTCTCCCCATCCAAGGTCGTCGACGAAGATAAACACGATGTTGGGTTTGGCGGCGTTTAGACTAACGGCATTCAGGCCAATTCCTAAAGCTAGTAACCATCGCAAACAGCGTATTTTATTTTTTCCGAATTTCATCGTAGGTTTGTTGGGGAGGGCCGTTAAGGTAAAACTGGCTTGAGCGCTTTCTCGCCGTCAGCCGGATAGAGCGCATCCTCCTTTTCGAGTCGGGCGATCATGGCTTTAGTCATTTCCTTCAGTCTGTCAGTCTTGCTTTCGGCCAAGTTGGTCTTCTCGTACGGATCATTCTGCAAATCGTACAGTTCGTATTTGGCTTTTCCCTTGTAGCGATAGATCAATTTCCAGTCGCCTTTGCGCAGAGCGGTAAAATGCGAACTTCGGTGAGAGTGGGGAAAGTGACACATGAAATGGTCGGGACGGTCGGGGTTTTCCTTGCCCGACAATTGTTTGATCAAGCTGACTCCGTCCACAACATGCTCTTTGGGGTTCTTTGCCCCCGTGGTTTCGAGAATGGTTGCATATATGTCCATGACTGTTCCGATCTGCTCGTTGTGGAGGATGCCTCTGGCAATGGGATAGGCATTTTTCTTCCCGGGCTTGGCCCACCCGGCGATGAAGGGGACGCGCATCCCACCCTCGTAGCAGGTTCCCTTCTTCCCTCGAAGTGGAACGGAACTGGAGTAACCATGGACGGGTCCCAAGGGGGCGTCCGACCCATTGTCTCCGACGAAAAGAACCAGGGTGTTTTCCGCCACACCTTTGCTTGCGACGTGGTCCATCAGGTCACCGAGGGACTTGTCGATGCCTTCGATCAAAGTAGCATAAGCCTGAGCGTTTTTCGGTTTATCCGAGTCCTTGTAGTTATTGGCAAAACGGAGGTCGGAATTGAACGGGCTGTGCACCGCGTAGTGGGACATGTAGAGAAAGAAAGGCTTTTGCTTTTTCAAGGATTGATTGATTGCGGCCTTGGCTTCGAGAGTTATCGCTTCCGATAAAAAGGTATCGGTCTTGTGGTATTTTTCGAGTCCGGGAACGGCCCGTTTTTTTCGCTTCGGGTTGAGGTTTCCATATCCGTCTTCTCCGAAATAACTTCCGGGTTGTCCAAACGAACAGCCTGCAATGTTGACGTCGAAGCCCAGATTAGTCGGATCTTCACCTTCGAACCCGACGGGTGCAAAGTGAGCCTTGCCGGAGAAAATGGTGTGGTATCCTTCCTTGCGAAGCTGAGCAGGCAGGGTGACGTCCTTTGAGGTCAAGCCCTCCCAGCGCCAGCCTTTGGGTCCTGCATTACGTTTCTCAGGCGAAATGAACTGAGTTACTCGGTGGCGGGCGGAATTTTGTCCCGTCATGATGGATGCCCTCGTCGGTGAGCAGACCGACTGGGCGTAAAACTGGGAAAAGCGAATACCCTGCTTGGCCAACCGTTCCATGTTTGGGGTTCGGTACCAGTCATTGAGCGGGTGGCGTTTCGGCTTGCCATTTTGGTCGGCAAGCATGGGCACGGAGGTGTCCATCAATCCCATGTCATCGACTAAAAAGAGGATGACGTTGGGCTTTGGCTCTCCCGAAAGAACGGGCGAGAGGAAGGCAAGAAACAGGCTTGCCGAAGCGAGGAGTTTCATAAGGGCGAAGCTATTCCCACTTGGTCAAACCCTTCCGTTCCTTGACCGGCCACCACTTGCCGATTTTGGCCGCGAGCCTCGCTACCACTTCGGGGTTGTGCTCGGCCAGGTTCTTTTCTTCCTTGGGATCCTTGAGCAGGTTGAAAAGTTGAGGGCGCTTTTCCGTACGTGGGTGGGTGGATTTGTAACGGTTGACTTCCCCGTCGTAGGTGAGAAGAAGTTTCCATTTCCCCTCGATCGTCCAACGAAAGACCAGGGAGGCTTCCGGGTTCTCGACGTCCGTGACGTCATGGGCGAAGGTCTCTCCGAAGATCCCCTTTCGTTTTACGGGCTTCTCCTCTTTGAGGCTGTCCATCAGGTTAAGCCCGGGCAAACCCTCGGGCACGCGGGCACCGGTAGCGGCCAAGACGGTGGGGAAGAGATCGATGGAGGATACCATGTCCTTGCGTTTTCCGTTTTTCAAGTCTCCGTTGGGCCAGGAGAACATGATGGGCGTGCGAATGCCTCCCTCGTAAGGGGTCTGCTTGGATCGGGGGGCATATCCGCCTCTTTCGGGGTTTTGGATCCATCCGTTGTCGGTGACGTAGACGATGATCGTGTCGTCGCGCAGGTTGCGCTTTTCCAAAATATCAATGAGTTGCCCGCAGGTCTCGTCGAACCAAGTGCACATGGCGTAGTACTTGGCGATGGACAGGGGAAGGCCCATGTCCCGGTAGGGCTTGAGCAGTCGCTCGGGCGGGTTGTGCGGGGTATGCGGAAGGAACACTCCATACCAGAGGAAGAAAGGCTTTTTCTCCTTCATCGAATAGTCCACGAAATCCTCAATGGGCTTTAAGCCGGTCCGGCCGATTTTCAGACCGTCGTCCCCATGTCGCCCGCCTTTTTGAGGAAATCCTCGGGTCATTCCGTGACTGAATCCGCCGTGCTTGAAGTTTCCTTCCCACCATTTCCCACTCTGGTGGCTGAGGTAGCCTTTTTCACCGAGCAACTTGGGCAGGGTGTCGAACTTGTCGAGGTAGGAAATCAGCTTGGCTCTCTTTTGGTTGTAGATTTCGTTTTCGCGGGAATAGGTTTTGGGGGAAGGGTCGTTGCCGGTGATCATGTGCTTGTGGGCGTACTGGCCGGTAGCCAAGGTTACCAAGGACGGCCGGCATAAAGCGGTGGGAACATAACCGCGTTCGAAAAGGACGCTCTCCTTGGAAAGCTTGTCCAAGTGCGGGGTCTTGATGTGGGCATGACCCATGAATCCGTAATCGGTCCAAGACTGATCATCCGAGATGATATAAAGGACATTGGGAGACTTCTTTGCGGATGCGAAAGCGCAACCGAAGAGGAGGCATAGGAAACCGAGGACGTATTTTTTATTCATGATAAAAAGAAAAAGCATTTTTGGGATTAGCGGTCAAAGAGTTCGTGATTTCGGTCACCACCTGAAATCAAGTAGGCGAGCAAATCAAGAATATCCTCCTTGTTCATGGTATTTATCAAACCGGGAGGCATCATGGAAATAGGCGACGGCTCAATCGAGGTAATGAGTTCGGCTTTCACCTTGGTCACGGTGCTGGGCTTCATCATGTCGGTGTTTATCCAGTATTCGTTATTCCTCATGTTCATGATGCGTCCGTTCAATTGGGTTCCGTTCGTGGTGGTAAAGACACTGGACCCATATTGGTCACTGATTTCCTTGGCCGGGTCGACGATTGATTCCAAAAGGTCATAGCCGCCGAACTTACCACCTACGGAAGTGAGGTCGGGTCCTACGGCTCCACCTTCCCCGGCTATGCGGTGGCAAGCGTAACAACTCCCTGCTCCGAACATTTGCCGTCCATTCTTGAAATCTCTTTTCCCGGGCACTCCACTCGGCACCCACTCGGCCATGTCCTTCATCGTCCAGTTTTTGACGAATAAACGGGGAGCGAAGGTGAATTGAGGAGCGCTCGACGTGGGCTTGGTAGCAATGATCTTTTTCAGGCCGACCGTCATTTGCAGCGGTTCGACTGTGGCGATTGCGTCCTTTTTGATCCCATCCAAGTAATTACTTAGACGGGCTCCCCCCTTGAAGTTTCCAGAGCGTACGAACCACTTGAAGTAAGTTTCGCGCTGGAGGGAGGTCCAGCCCGTTTTCAAGTGACGCAGATTAAGGGCGTATCCGATCTGCTCTTCCTGCCCGGAGGCGCCTCTCAACAAAGCGAGCCCCTTGGTGACAGCGGAAGGGGCTTGAAGGAACTGCATGATCGCGGAGAGGTCGCGATTTTCCTCGGGTGTGTCGGCCGGGTAGATTCGATCAAGCCAACCGATCAGTTCGCTCTTGAGTTGTTTTTCGGGCTGTCCACCACGCGTTAGGGCCAAGGTGATGGAACGCAGCATGTCGAGGCGTTGCTGCCGGTCTTTCAGATCTCCGTATTTAAAAGTCATCGCCTTTTGCAGGATACTTGCGCCACTTTGGGCATCGGCCCTCGCCAAGGCGATCATGGCAGCAGAGGCGACAACGGGTTTTTTTTCAGGCGATAGTTTTTTCTTCCAGTTCTTGACCGGTTGCTTTTCGAGGGCTACCCGGGCGGCGTGGCGGATGCCGCGGTCTTTGGCTCCGAGCGAAACCCAAATTCCGTTTAACTGCTTGGGGTTGGGGGGCTTGGCGCCCTTTTGTAAGAAGCGCTCGAGCCCTTGACGGCGCTTTCTTGCTTCTTCTCCACCCGGAAGGGACTTCGCCGGAGCAGTCGATTCCTTTCCTTCATAAGTCACCCGGTAGAGCCCGGATTGAACTTTCCGTCCGCCCACCGCAACGTACATGGCTCCGTCCTTGGGGTTGACCAATAGATCGGTCAGTGGAAAGGGTTGGGCGCTTGCGAACTCCTCAACCACACCCACATAGCTGGACCCTTTGGGGGAGAGATGAACAGCATAGAGCTTTCCGTAAGACCAATCACTGACGAAGAATGCGTTTTGGTATTTGGCGGGAAACTTGGCCCCGTACCCGAAACTTACGCCGGTCGGTGATCCCGGTCCCACATCGACGACCGTTCCAAAGGTATCGCTGCAAAAATCCATGAATTTTCCGGAACCCGTACGCCAACCGAAGTCGGCTCCGTCGATCACGTGGTTAACTCGGGTCGGGCGGTACCAAGGGGTATTCATGTCCCACTCCATGTCCGCATCATAAGTGAAAAGTTCGCCTTCGCGGTTGACTGCGGCGTCGTACTGGTTCCGGAATCCGGTAGACATGACTTCCCAAGTCTTGCCTTCGGGATCAATCTGGGCGAAATGTCCGAGAGGGGCTTCCGCTCCCTTCATGAAGTATTGCAAGGATGGAAACAATTGATCTTCCCCCCAAAGCTCGGGAACCCGCGAATGGGTGTAATCTTCGGGCAACTGGGTTTGGTTGCCCATCACGACGTAGAGGTGCTTGCCATCGGGAGCGGGAAGAATCGCATGGGGTCCGTGTTCGCCTCCGGTGGCGGACAGTTTCTTGATCGTCACGATCTTGTCGAATTGATCGTCCTTGTCGGTATCAAGCAGGCGAAACACACCGGCACCTGTTACGCTCGATCGTGAATTGACAACGACGTAGAGGCTATCGAAGGCGTAGCACAAGCCTTGGGCGTGCCCGATTTGAGGAAGCTTTTTCTGGGCTTGAGTTGGACTTCCCGCACCGGGCCTCTCGGTGGCGTAGGTGATTTGCTCGATGCTTGCGGGGTCGACGTTCTTGCCGGCTGCCGGAATGGGAAAGCGGTAAATCCCTCCGTATTGATCACTGACGATCAGGCGTTGCTTGTCGTCCATGCACATCGCCACCCACGAACCCTGTTTTTCCATGGGCACGGAATAGAGCAGGTCGATCTTGAAGCCGTTGGCGATCGTGATGCGGTTGGGGGAAGTAGCTGACCGTACGAGCGATTCAAGTTTTGGACGTGGAGATGGTTTGGATACCTCTTTCCTGGGTTTGGCTCCGGGCGCTTTCTTTTTGTTTTTGGCTTTGCCGAAAATTTCCCGGTACTTGATGGCCTTGAACTCGACCCTCATGGGAGCGCCCTGATGGAGTTGCAACCCCAAGTGCCCCTTGGCAATGGCATCGGGATGGTTTTCGGTGACGTCCACGGTCACGACGTCGTTTACCTTGTGAATCAATCGGTTGCCGACCACGAGAACGGTGAGTTTGTTCCATTCTTCTCCATTGAGTTGAGTCTTATCTCCGACGGTTCCGAGAATTTTGACATCCTTGTCTCCCTTGGCGTCCGCTTTTTGCCCACGCTTGGCAATAATGCCGCGCTTTCCGAATTTCTCTCCATAGAGCATGCCGAAGAAGTCCTGTTTTGGATGAAGGTCGGCCTGATAGCCTCGCAAAACGAAATCCTTCAGGTCGCCCAAGGGTTGACTGCGGTACTGGACGCCCGAGTTGTTTCCCTTGAACTTGACCATGCAGGAAACTTCAAAGTCTTGAACCATGCCGCCCTTCCAAATCAAAAATGTGTTTCCCTTCGTGGGGTTTTCCTTGGTCGTTTCCCCTACGATCGCACCCTTCTCGACCTTCCAGAATTGCTCCTTGCCCATCCATCCGTCGAGGTCCTTGCCGTTGAAGAGGCTTTTGAATTCTTGTCCGGACAGTGAAGTCAAACCGAATGCCAGTAGGAATAGGCAAGTGATGAGCAAAGCGGATGCAGTTGAGTTGGTTTTCATAAATTAGTTTCGTATTTTTGTTTGGATGGGAAGAAGGGCGGAGGGCGAGCAGGAAGTTCGAGAGGCAATAGGAGACTTTTGGAAGCTTAGGATCCGGATGCGACCTGCCAAAGCGAATCTTGGGAGACGATAAAGGATCCCTTGATCTTTTCCTCCATGTGAATCCGTAATTCATCCAGTTCGGCCAATTGCTTCTCTTGGGGGAACTCGGTCAGGAAAAGAGGCCACTTGGGCTGTCCCCAGTAGGTTTTTTCATAGGAATCCTTTTGGTATTCGATCAAGAGAAGACCCGAAGTCATCGTCATGCTGGTTTCACCGAAGAGCAGATCGATGCGGACGGGTTCATCACCCACTTCAAACCACTTCCCCGAGGCGAAACCGGCTCGGGCGTTGAGGCATGGAAGGAAAGGATGGTTTTT
>PCBO01000057.1 GCA_002730975.1 Opitutia bacterium | reverse complement strand
GGACAGAGGATTACGAAATCTGGCCGGGTTTTTTCAAGGCAAGCTCCGTAGTCAGTAAAAATATGTTCCTCTGGAATGCCAAAATTGTCTGCGCTGGGTTGCAATCGTGACTCTTGCTCATCGCAAATGCCTACTATTGCTGCATTGGGGTGCTCTTGAACCATGCGAAGGAGATCCCCCATGTGCATATGATCGAAGTTGATGCCGGCTACTTTCCAAGTCTTTTTCATTATTGTCTACGGCTAACGATATACGGTTTAACTATCAGGTCGATGAATGGTTTCCCCAATTGTTTTCGTATAGAAAGTGTCAGGTTAGTGAGCAAGACGTGTCAGTGCAATCCAAAGACAGAATCTCCCAAAACTAGACTTTTCGTTTGCAATGTTTTGCTAGTCCTACCTAGTTTTATTTCCTTTACCATTCTTGGAGGAAATCCTCATTCCCTACCTTTCTTCGATACACAACCCATCGGTACACTTATGATTAAGAAAACAATATTGATTTCGGTCGCCCTAAGCATGGCTTTTGGAGCATTTTCCAAAGACAAAAAGGTCGTTTTCGTTGCCGGAGGCAAGAGCCACGGTTACTTTTCACATGAGCATATTGCCGGAAGCAAGCTGCTTGCGAAGTATCTGGATGCTGCCAAGATTGGCCTCAAGTCGGTCGTGGTGACAGACAACGGTTACCCCAAAGACCCTAGCGTTTTTGATGATGCGGCGGCAGTTGTCGTTTATTGTGATGGTGGTGGGAGGCATTTGTTGAACAAGCACTTGAAAGAGTTCGACAAGGTGATGAAGCGTGGCGTCGGGTTGGCTTGCCTTCACTATGGAGTGGAGGTGCCGAAGGGCCCTCCTGGCGAGCACTTCCTGAAGTGGATCGGAGGCTACTTCGAGGCACACTGGTCAGTAAACCCTCACTGGACGGCCGATTTCCAGTTGTTTCCCGACCACCCGATTAGTTCTGGAGTCAAGCCTTTCGCCATTAATGACGAGTGGTATTACCATATGCGTTTCCGCGAGAACATGAAAGGCGTTACGCCGGTTCTCTCCGCGATGCCTAGTGCTGATACCCTAAAGCGCAGGGATGGCGCGCATAGTGGCAACCCTCATGTGCGCGAGGCTGTTCTCAAGCGCAAAGAAGCTCAGCATGTCGCTTGGGCTTATCAACGTGGCAAGGACTACAATGATGGTCGTGGCTTTGGCTTTACCGGTGGACACAACCACGTCAATTGGGGTTCCGATAATTTCCGTCGCCTCACCCTCAATGCCATCGCTTGGATTGCCAAAGTCGATATTGCCAAAAGTGGTGTTTCAGCTGGTGTAGTAAGTGTTGCTGACCTTCAGTCTAACCAAGACTACTCTCCTCGCGGTTGGGCTCCTGATCAAATCTCTGAAAAGCTTAAGGAATTCAACGGAAAAGCTCCCAAGGGCGCATCCTTGTCTCCCAAAAAGACTTCTCTTTCCTCGGGAAAGGCAAAACCTCTTTTCACCAGTAAGGCGGTAACGAAAAATACATCCGGTCATGCCGTCGATATCTCCGTAGATCTTAACGGTGCCAAGGAATTGCATTTATTCGTAAGTGATGCCGGCAACGGTTATGCTTGCGACTGGGCGAATTGGGTGAACCCACGTCTTGTTGATACTAGCGGGAAGGAGACAAAACTTACCTCCATGAAATGGAATTCTTCTTCTTCCGGTTATGGTAGCGTAAAGCTTAACCAAAATGCTAATGGCGGAGCCATGAAGGTCGACGGCAAATCGGTCCAGGGCATAGGAACCCATGCCGATTCGTTAATTAGTTACAAATTGCCGAGCAGCCACCAATTTTCTCGATTTCTAGCTAAAGGAGCCTTGGACGATGGCGGTGTCAATCAAAGTGCCTGCGGAAACCAAGCGAGCGTGCAGTTTCAAGTATTTGCCCAAAAGCCCACTTTTGCAGGTGCTTCAGTATCCGGTCCGAAGGGTTCAGGTGGTCGTGTCGGCGATCAAGGCGACCCTGCCCATGCAGTTGAAAACCTCTATGTTCATGAAGAAGTACAAGCCACTCTCTTCGCGAGCGAACCTATGATGTTAAGCCCATCCGCCATTGATGTGGATCACCGCGGACGCATCTGGGTCTGCGAAGTGACTAACTATCGCAGGCACAAAAACAAGCGAGCCGAGGGTGATCGCATCCTTATTCTTGAGGACACGGACGGCGACAACAAGGCTGACAAGGTAAAGACTTTCTATCAGGGTCGCGATATTGACTCCGCTCATGGCGTGAGTGTTTTCGGAGACAAAATCGTAGTTGCAGTCGGTGACCGCATTACTGTGTTCACGGACAAGGATGGAGACGATAAACCAGACGGTCCAGCGGTGGCTCTCTTTACCGGTATTTCCGGAACGCAACACGACCATGGCATTCATGCGGTTCATTTTGGTCCCGACGGAAAGTTTTACTTCAACTTCGGCAATTCCGGAAGGCAGATTAAGGATAAGGATGGCAAACCCATCGTGGACAAAGCAGGCAATGAAGTAAACGACCGTCGGAAGCCCTATCAGCAAGGCATGGTTTTTCGTTGCAACGAGGATGGGTCCGATTTCGAGACCTTAGGTTGGAACTTCCGCAATAACTGGGAAGTTGCTGTCGATAGCTTCGGCTCCGTCTGGCAGTCAGATAACGACGATGATGGCAATCGCGGCGTCCGCATCAACTATGTGATGGAGTATGGCAATTACGGTTATCGCGGCGAGTTTACCGGAAAGGGTTGGCGCGACAAGCGTACCAACATCGAGAAGGAGGTTCCTCTGCGACACTGGCACTTGAACGATCCCGGCGTTATGCCCAACTTGCTCCAAACAGGCGCAGGTTCACCTACTGGAATCATCGTTTACGAGGGCTCACTACTTCCAAAGGTATTTCAAGGTCAAGTCATACATTGTGATGCCGGACCCAGCGTTGTACGAGCATACCCTGCGACCAAGGACGGCGCCGGTTACTCTGCTGAAGTCGTTGACGTACTTAATGGCGCTCAACGCGATAAATGGTTTCGACCATCTGACGTGGTCGCGGCACCCGATGGCTCGCTTATGGTAGCGGATTGGTATGATCCTGGCGTGGGCGGGCACAACATGCGCGACTTGGAACGGGGTCGGCTTTTCATGGTTGCGCCTGAGGGCCACAAATACAAATCGACCAAGGTAGACGTTTCCAGTGTCGATGGAGCTATTGCTGCCCTGAAGAGTCCCAACCAAGCAACGCGATACCTCGCTTGGCATGCTCTTCGCAAGCAGGGCAGGAAGGCAGAGGCGGCCCTGCAAAAGCTGTGGTCCGATTCCAATCCACGGCTTCGAGCTCGAGCGCTTTGGCTTCTAGGCAAGATCGAGGGTAAGGGGCAACACTACGTAGATATCGCGATCAAGGACAAGGATCCAGATATTCGCATAGTTGGTCTTCGCCTCACCCGACAATCGGCTGATCTTAACACCATCGAGGTCGTGCGGAAACTGGTTTCGGACAAATCCTCTCAAGTCCGTCGCGAATGCGCCATTGCTCTAAGGCATGAAAAGACCTCCCAGTCAGCCAAGCTTTGGGCGGAGCTTGCGATTCACCATGACGGAAAGGATCGATGGTATTTGGAAGCGCTGGGCCTTTCTTCCGACTTGAATGCCGACGCCTGCTTCGATGCCTGGCTTGCCAAGGTTGGAGACAAGTGGAATACGGCTTCCGGGCGAGACGTAATTTGGCGAGTCCGTTCAAAAGCAGCTCCAAGCTACTTGGCTAAGATACTCAAAGACAAGAAGACTCCTGCCGAAAGCCATCCACGTTACGTTCGTGCATTGGATTTCCATTCAGGTCCTGAAAAGGACAAGGCCTTGGAAGCGCTTTTGGACATCTAAGCTTTTTTTGGAACAGCTGTTTTCGACAATGGCCCGCTGGCATAGCGGTGCATTCTTTTAAAGGGGAATTCATTCCTTTGTATATGAAAAACATTCTCGCTCAGTTGCTGTTTGCGCTTTTTGTGAACATTGCCTTTGCCGAAGAAGAGGCTTCGCCGAAGGACCGTCTTATTGTGGAGACGCTCACACGCCTTGAGCGTTTCGATGTCTCGGGAAACGAAAAGTGGAAGGGAGCCGTAGAACGCTATGCTCGCTCTCTGCGCGGCAAAGAAGGCTACTTCGAACTAGTTGATCAATTTGCGGTGAAGGCCGAGGCTTCGGTATTGATTCAGTTTGTTCAAAAAGACCCTTCCGCAGAGGATGCCGCTAAGGCGGTGCAGTTGCTTTTTCGTCTGGATAAGAAACAGAGTATTGCCAATGCACTTGCAGCAGGCCCCAAGGCTAAGGCTGATGCCATCGCCAAGCTTGTTGGTTTCATTCAAACTCCCGAAGCGAAGAAACTACTTGAAGAATATAGAGCTACAAACAAGCCGGCCTCGACCGTTGCCGTGGCAGCCCCAGCGCTACTTGCAACGCCAGAAGATATTGCTTTGCTAGCCAAGCGGAAAGGGGACCCTGTTCAGGGAAAGTCTGTCTTTCAAAAATTGTGCTTTGCATGCCACAAGGCCGGAGACGTGGGCTTAGATTACGGACCCGGCCTATCTGAAATCGGGAGCAAGCTTCCAAAGACCGAGCTTTATCTGGCCATAGTAAAGCCAAACGCGGGGGTCAGTTTCGACTATGAAGGTTGGATTGTTCACACCAATCAGGGCGGAGTACTTGCCGGTATCGTGACCGAAAGCGATGAAGAACTTACCATCCGCATGGTAGGTGGTATCTCTCAAAAAGTGAAAAAGTCGGATGTTGCAAAACGTGAAAAAATGAAAGTCTCTCTTATGCCGGAGGGATTGCACCTAGCGATGTCGGAAAAAGAGCTGGTTGATTTAGTGGAATTTCTTTCAAGCTTAAGAACGAAATAGAGTTTTAAATTGGATTTTTTCGCTCTTGCCCATGTCGGTACTGGGCGGTTCTCTATCCGTATGCTCAATCTTCAAACGCTCAAGATCGAACCTTTCACTGAGCATCTTGCCAGTGGTTATGAGGCGACCTTTGGCTCTCTGTATCCTGAATACGTCGATTTTCTTCGTATGGCTTCTTCGCTAGCTCTTGAGAACATCGCCAACGGGGATATGTTATACCACAATGTTGATCACTCGATTATGGTGACAATGGTGGGCCTGGAAATTATCCGAGGTAAACATCTTTACGAAGGGCGCGTGAGCCCTGAGGATGCCCTAAATTACCTCCTGGCTCTGCTTTGTCACGATATTGGTTACGTTAAGGGGGCCTGTGAGCGAGACGATGGAGATAATTTTGAAGTAGGAGAAGATGACCTTTTGCAACTTCCTGATTCAGGCACATGCGCCATTCTTACGCCGCATCATGTTTCTCGCGGAAAAATCTTCGTACAAGAACGTTTTAATACTTATGCATTCTTGGATTTGGAACTTGTGTCAGAGTGTATTGAACGTACCCGTTTTCCAGTTCCCGATAAAGAAGTTTACCAGAACACAACCGATTTGCCGGGTTTGGCCCGTGCTGCCGACTTCATCGGCCAGTTGGGAGATCCTGAATACCTACGCAAGATACCGGCCCTTTATTACGAATTCGAGGAATTGGGGACCAATCGGCATCTTGGTTGCGAATCTCCTGGAGATTTGCGACGAGGTTATGCGAAGTTCTTTTGGGATGTTGCTCACCAGTATCTTGGGCATGCCGTCCGTCTGCTAAGAATGACGCAAGAGGGCAAGACTTGGGTAAGCCGACTTCATTCCCATGTTTTTGTGTGCGAGCATTTTCTTGTTAATGCTAAAGATCAATGAAACTTGCTAATTTGACTTTCCTTTAGTCTGTAACGATTTTATTTTTAATGCATTTCCCAAGGTCAATTTTATCGATAACCTCGTTTTTTATCTATTTGGCTTTTGTTTTTGGAACTTCGGCTCTGAACGGGAAATCTGGGTCAAGTTCTCACGATTTACTTGTTCAAAAGCTTAAAACAATCGTCATCCCCGAGGTGAAATTCGTTGAAGCTCCCTTGCCTGAAGTTCTTACGTTTCTCCATTTTGCCGCCCGCAAGCATGATCCTCAAGCTATTGAAAACCCTCAGTCGGCAGGAGTAAATATTGTTTTGCTTACCCGGGAGAATCCTTCTCCGACAGTTACCCTTGACACTCGAAACCTTACTTTGGGTGTCTTGCTGGAATTTATAACCGAACTCACAGGCTACGTTTACGAGGTTCGCGAACAGGCCGTTGTCGTCCGGAAACTTCCGCCTAAGAAAAGGAAACAGTCAGGCGGACTGCTTCTGCAAACAGTAATTTATGAATTTAACGAAGGTTTGAAGCGTCGTCTTGTACGTAGATAACGAAATAAGCTCGTGTCGGATCGAGTAGGATGATGACGCCTTTGATGGCTAGAAATTAGATGCGTATAGCCGTCGGGACGATGCCGAAAAAGATTCAGTTCTTTCAAGGCCATTACGTTTTCAATTCTGTTTCCGCATAAAGACCAACCCCCAACCCCCCCTCCAATGAGACCGGTCCGCAGTTCGTCCTTTCCTCCAGGAGCTTTCAGTTTCTTTTTTTAAACAAGGTAACGCGGAAAAAGTTGATCCGAAACAGTAATTTCGGATATAGGAAATGTGCCCTGCCTAGCACCCTAAAAGCAGTACGGTTTTGTCGCAGCGATTGGTTTCAAAATCTCATGTCACTAGTTCGCCCTTGAACAGCCGTTCAAATCCTCGTAGCGGTTTTTATCCGCAGGTTTGAGAGAAACATTAAAGTAATGTCACTTGCGAAATACTTCATAATTTTCGTCGAATTTTGGATTGATGATTTCTTAGGTTAGATTAAGCTTCATTGGAAACGAATATCTCATTGCGGTTAGAACTTCTTACTGGGAACTTAAATACGAATGCTGGCGAAGCCTTGTCGTTTTGAAATCTAGAACCATTCCAGGAAGGTGTTTGAGATTTTTAATCAAATCTCATTTTAAGAGTACTCGCTGAGCTTGACGTCTTTCATCTTGAAGACATGAATTCACTATATGAATAAGAAAATACTCTGCGTCGATGACGAGGAATCGATCTTAAAGGGTTTCCAACTGCACTTACGCAAGGGCTTTGATCTCTATACAGCTAATTCCGGAGAGGAAGGACTGCGTGTTTTTGATGAAGAGGGTGGATTCGCCGTCGTTCTTTCCGACATGCGAATGCCGGGGATAGATGGTGCAGCTATGTTGTCAGCCATAAAAGAACGTAGCACCGATGTGGTCACAATGCTTCTCACGGGGCATGCCGATTTTGATTCGGCCATGTCTGCAGTCAACGATGGCAATGTTTTTCGTATGTTGTCAAAGCCTTGCCCTCCCGAACGCTTGATTCATTCGCTTTATGCGGGTCTTCGACAACACGAGTTAATTGTTGGCGAAAAAGTGTTGCTTGAGCAAACGCTTAAAGGTGCAGTGGATGCGCTGAGCCAAGCCTTGGCTACTGCCAAGCCTTTGTTTTTTGGCCGAGCGCAACGTGTACGTAGGCTCGCCGGCGAATTGGCGGATAGGCTTGAAGAGCAGAACAAGTGGAGGATCGAGGTTGCCTCCATTTTTTCTCAGATTGCCTCTATTACTTTACCTGAAGAGATTTCAGAGGATGTGTACCACAAGAGAGAATTATCTAAGGAGGTTCAGGAGATAGTAGGCCGGTTTCCTGAAGTTACCGAACAAATGCTGGAGAAAATTCCTCGGCTCGAAGAAGTCCGCGAAATAATTACCAAAATCGATTTACAGCCACGCTTTGAATTGGCGGATGAAAAAGGCATTCGGCGAGCTGCTTCAATCATTAAGGTTGCACTGGACTTTGATCATTATGAGGAGCTTGGTTATGAGAAAGCTATCGTGGTTCGAACCTTACGTGGTCGCGAAACGTATTATGACCCCGAAGTTACAGAGGCTCTGGAGCACCTCCACTCCATCGCCGATCAAAAATATCGTATTGAAGAAGTGTTATTGAAGAATTTGGGGCCAGGTATGCGACTGGCTCAGGAGTTGCGTCATGACTCGGGCTTTTTGGTAGCTCCTTCAGGTACTGATGTGGACCGACACTTTATTCGAGTCGTACGAAATCATCTTGCTTGCTATGAAGAAAGTCCTTTCCCAAAGAAAATTTTGGTGACGGTACCAAATGCTTGAGAGTCTTCACTTTTTCGTTAGTTCAATTGAGCTTAGGCTCTGATAGTGAAGGTACGATCATATGTCATTTTGCTCACTCTTGCCGGTTTGGGCGGGGCATCCATTCTTGCACTTTTCGGTTGGTGGAAATTCTCGGGTTTACAGTCGGCGACCGACGATTTGCGTAAGGAAGCCGAAAAATCAGGAGCGGCTTCTCAGGAGTACTCAGATGTGCAAGCGCTTCTGACTTCGACTCGAGACGCGCTAAATGCCATGGAAGTCTACCCGAAGGAATTCAAAGGTTTGTTTGGTGTAGTGCGAAACAGCATAGTTTATTCCGTAGCTGCTTTAGAGAAAATAACGGATGAATATTCGAGCAATTATAAAGCAGACACCTTAAACCAGTTGAAAAAAGAAATCTCAGGCGTCAGCGTTGCCTTGGACCAAATGGAAAAATTAAGGTTTTCCCAAAAGGGTGGAGAAACTAGTCGAAGAGAACATGAGGCTGCCCGTTCGGCTTTTGATGTGTCTGCCAAGGATCTTGAAATTAGCTTGGATTGGTTGCAGAATGAGGCTGACTCAAATACCAAAAGTCGAAAAAATGAGTTAGATGCTAGATGGCTTGATTTGGAACAAAGCCGGAAAGAGGCGAGGATTTTTTCTTGGATAGCCATTGTTCTTTATTTTGGAATTACTGCATTTCTTGCATGGAGAACCTACCGGAGCCTAGCTCAGCCCATACAGTCTCTAGAAAATGCAGCCAGCAATTCTTTGGACGAGGGAAAACCTTTTATTTTGGCGGAAACTGGACCAGCAGAAATTCGATCTTTAACGAGGCGACTCCGAGTGCTGGTTCATGGATTGGAGGAACAAGTGGCCCAGCGTACTCTCGCACTTCGAACAAAGGCCCATCAATTAGAAGAAGAAATGATGCAGCGCAAGCACTTGGAGACCCAACTTGTCCATGCCCAGAAAATGGAGGCGGTTGGACAGCTGGCGGCGGGGATTGCCCATGAAATCAATTCACCTTCACAATTCGTAAATGACAATGTCATGTTCTTGAAGGATGCCATCAATGAATTGTTGGCCGCGGTTTCTGGAGAAGGAGAAATCCCAGATGCCAAGGAAATTGAATTTTTAAGAGAGAACGCTCCCGGTTCTGCTGAACAGGCACTCGAGGGAATGGAGCGAATCACGACTATCGTTAAATCGATGAAAAATTTTGCTTACAGAGATGCAGCTTCAGAAAAGAGGCCGCAAAATCTTAATCAGGCAATTGAGGCGACTGCAGTGGTCGCTACCAATGAGTGGAAGTATCACGCGGAGCTTAAGACTGATCTCGATCCAAATTTACCTTTCGTTCCTTGTAATATTGGAGAGATTAATCAAGTGGTTCTTAATCTTATTGTTAATGCCGCCCATGCAATTCGAGATTCTGAATCGAATGACGGCAAAGGTCTGATCTTGGTTTCCACGAGGCTGTACGAACAGTATGTGGTAATTACGATTCAAGATGACGGCGGCGGCATCCCGGAGCATGTTCAAGGTAAAATTTTCGAACCTTTCTTCACCACTAAAGAAGTGGGCGTTGGAACTGGTCAGGGCTTGGCAATTGCTCACAATGTGATTACTAAATCTCATGGCGGTCATATTTGGTTCGAAACAGAGCAAGGGAAGGGCACGATTTTCTTTATTCGGCTTTCCTTGGATGCTCCTCTCCAATCATCAGAATCGTGAAATTTTCATTCGGTCTTTTTTTGAACCTGCTGGTAGTTGGGATTATCGTCTTACTTGCTTTTGGGTGCGGTTCGGAGGAAACAATAAAAGGAAGTCTTCGTTTTTTGAATAGCAATGGAGAAGAAGTACCTCAAGTGGGTGTCTCCATAAAGGTTTTCGATAAAGACGGAATCGTGGCCATTCGTCGAAAATCTAGAGTTGTTCTTGGTGAACAGATTATTCAACTCAATGGTGAAGAATCCTCCTCTGAATTTGTCAAAAAATCTTTCACGAATCTTTTTGATATTATTTCTTCGACACCCTTCGTTGATGAGATTGAAACCGATGATGCAGGGCTCTTTGAGTTTTCGTTTAATGGAGATGAATTCTTAATTGCAGTCGATTTGGTCGCTGGAGACAAAACGCCTAAATGGTTAAAGCTTGTAAGGGTATCCTCACATAAGCCGAAAGGCATAGATTTAAATGCCGGCAATCAACTAAATCTTGGCGGCAGTGAGGACTTTCTGACACTAACTGAAATAGAGAATCAATTCAAAAGGCGACTTGACGAACTCACGTTACTTGCTGAATGGAAGCCAAAACTTGAACTACAAAATCTAATTTATGTTTCTCCTGGCAAATTTTTCATGGGAAGCCAGGAAGGAAGTGCCTTTCGGAACCAAGACGAAATTTATCACGAAGTAACGATTACCAATAGTTTCTGGATGGGTAAGTATGAAGTGACAAACGAAAGATGGAATCAAGTTTGGGAGATTACGGATTTTAACTCGTCGGAGCAAAAATTACCTGTCAGTCAAGTTTCTCATGGTAAAGCTCAAGCCTTTTGTTGGAAGTTTACCGAAAGTGAAAGAGAAGCGGGAAATATTCCTCCTGGATTTATATATCGCTTACCTACCGAAGCGGAATGGGAGTACGCTTGTAGGGCAGGGACTTCTTCGGTCTTTAGCTTTGGAGACGAACCGGCTTCACTTTCAAATTTCGCATGGCATAAGAGTGAAAGTCGTGGCGACCGACAACCCGTAGGTAGCAAATCACCAAATGAATGGGGTTTTCACGATATGCATGGCAATCTTTATGAATGGTGTTTTGATTGGTACGGTGAATACCGTTCATTTTCTGTTGTTAATCCATTGGGGGCGTTGAGCGGTAAAGGTCGAGTATTACGAGGTGGCAGTTACACGAGCGAGGGATTTCAGTGCCGATCGTCTTTTCGTTATCCACTGACTCCCATAACTCGAGCTTTCAACATTGGATTTCGCCTGGTCTTAGGTCGCCCTCTGTAATTTGAAAGTTTTCGTTATCGAATAAGTGTCCTGAGACTCTCTTGAACGATCATTGCAGTGAGTGCATATGTCGTGACTCTATCCACACGGGCCATATTCAACCCAACGGCTTTGCCATAAATATCGAGAACTGGCCCTCCCATAGCTTCCGGGGGCAAGGGTAAGTCGTGTTGAATGATCATCGGAAAATTATCTTTTCTTTTTGATACTGGACCACTCATTTGGAGGTTTCGGTTGAACATTTCAAACGTCACAGAGCGGTGGCCTAGGGTTACTTGGTAAGAAAAACTCTTATCATCTCTCATTACTTCAATACGAACAACGTCGCCCGGGTCATACGACCCTACAAGTTCTATAACTTGATCGCGTCGCTTTACGCTTTGTCCATTCACTTTTGTCACTACATCTCCCTTTTTCAATCCTGCGGTTGCTCCTGCCGCCCTAGGCACCACTTCTGCAATGGCAATGCCACCTGTAGCATTCCCATCGCGTCCAAGTATTACGCCGATAACCCCTCCTTCGCGCTTTATTGCTCTTGGGGTTCCGCTGTTTACGCCCACTTTTAAACCTTTCAGCTTAGGATCCGCCGAAACCATCCATCCACCTTCGGCCGGTAGTTTTTCGTTTGACCACTGCACCGGCACGAAGGACTTGTCCTTTGCCATGACCTGCAGAAGTGCAAGGTCTGTGTTCTGATCTCTTCGGCGTATCCGAACGGGATATGTTTGACCATCCGCGAACACTGCCTCTCTTGCGCCAACGCAGGCACTTGCCTTGGTCAACAATAGACCATCCTTTGACACTATTGTTGCGTGAGTGATGAGCTTGCCGTTGCGAATGAGGCGAACCGTGGAAGCAAGTGCTGCTTGTTGTGTTTTGTCAAAAGCCTTGCGAGTGTTTGCTCCATTCAGGCGTTGAGATGTCGAAAGGTCTTCTGCACTAATAATATCGACATTTATTAGAATCGACAGCCATAAAACACCGTTTCTAAGGAATTTGTGGGCACTCATTCTTCACCTGCCTCCTCATGGCCAGGGCGTTTACCAAGTTTCACTTTGGCGGTCATTTCTTTTTCGTCTCGAAGATAATCTATTATGACTGATTTTCCGGAACCGGTCGTGGCAATGGCGATCGTGAGTTCCTCTCGCGTGTCGATAAGGTTTCCATTTACCTTCACGATGATATCCCCTTCTTTGAGTCGAGCTTTTTTTGCAGCAGAATCTTCTACGATTTCGGTCACCGTTAGGCCTTTTTCGGTTTCTTTACATCCTACACCCAAGAAACCACCTTCCCTTAGGCTGTTTTGCGTCAACAGCTCTTTCTCTCGAAAGGATGTCCAGTTAGCGTGAAAAGCTTCGATTGGGGCATGGAAGTTTTGGTCGTCTTTCTTCGAGATGCGGCTGTGAATGCCGATTATTCGACCATTGAAATCGAAAAGCGGCCCCCCGGAGTCACCTCCTAGTAGGCGACTATCCGTTTGAATAGTTTCGTCTTCCTTAGCGATAATTCGGCCAAGCCGAACTATGATTCCGCGCTCCTTGTCGAATCCACCTGGATGACCTAGGGCGAAACACCAATCCCCAATTTTAGAGGAACCTCGTTCGGCCATAGGTGCAACTGGCCAATCTCCTTCATCCGTAATTTCAGCCATGCCCGCGTCGGAAATTTCTGAACCACCCAATGTAATTGCGTTAATTCGTCTTCCATTTGGCAGCCTCACTTTTACTCGCTTGCCGCTTTTCCCGATCACGTGAGCAGCAGTTAGAACTATTCCCTCTACGGAAACAATAACTCCACTGCCAGCACCCCCTCCGCTTTCTATAGAGACCACTGCTTTTTTAGCTTCTGGTAGGATTTTGCGAAGGCGCTCCTGTATGGCTAACAGGTCTTCCATATTTTCCGGGAAAGGTTTTTCCCACGCTTTCAAGCTCTCTCCGTTTAGGTAGAAGGACAACGCTACCATGGGCAAGGTTGCAAAAAAAGTAATCTGACGGAAATTCATCACTTTAATCCAAATATGCCTTTGATTGAATATGTCGCAAATGGTTTCATCAAAAAAATTCTAAATAAACGGTTAACGCTGAAGCCTAAAAGATAGGCATTTCTTATACTATTTTTCACACGATAGCTCATTGCCGGCTATTCGAAAAACTATATCTGCCAAATTTTCAACTTCTCGTTTGTTGTGAGTAATGTGTAGAACGGTCACCCCCGTCCCTTTTACCGTTTGCAAAAGTAATTCGTAAATTTCATCATAGGTTTCGTCGTCAAGTGCGCTTAGTGGTTCATCAAGACATAGGTATCTTGGGCGAATGGAGAGAGCTCTTCCCAAGGCAACCCTCTGGCGTTCTCCGCCGCTTAAGGCATCCGGCATGCGATCCAGAAGATGTGTAACTCCCAACCTTTCAGCTAATTCTTCTACTCGTTCTTGAATTTGCTTAGGTTTTGCTTTTCGAAGAATCAGAGCAAACGCCAATTGCCTAGCCACGCTAAGATGGGGAAATAGTGCTCCGTCTTGTGGTACGTACCCTACGCCGCGTTCTCCGGGTTTGAGTGTTGTAACATCTTCCGAACCTAAAAGAATGCGGCCTCTGTCAATCGGTCTAAGCCCGCAAACTGCTTCAAGGAGGGTTGTCTTTCCACAACCGCTTCTACCAACGATAATCCCATATGCTCCTTTTGGTAATTTTAGGGAAATGCTTGAAAGAGAGAATTCTCCCTGTCGAATCTGTAACTTTTCTACTGATATCATGGTTCCAATCGTTTCATACCCATGAGGCGGGAGGTAACCAGAACGGCTGCGGCTGCCAAAATCATAATTAGAGAAATAGCCAACATGCCTTTTAGGTTGCCTGCTTGCATCTCGAGATAAACTGAGGTTGGAAGAACTTCGGTTCTCATTCGGGTGGATCCGGCAAATACTAAAATAGGTCCGAACTCACCCAGCGATCTTGCCCAAGCGAGTGTCCCCGCAGCAAGAATGCCTCTTTTTGCCTGAGGCATCACAACAAGCCAGAAAGCTTTCCCTCTGTTGCATCCCAAGGTAAGCGCCACTTTCTCGTAGCGAGTGGGAATCTGGTCGAATGAGATGCGCATAGCTCTGGCGGCAAAGGCGCATGCAACCATAAATTGAGCTATTATAACTGCCGG
>PCBO01000130.1 GCA_002730975.1 Opitutia bacterium | reverse complement strand
GTTGGCCTTTTCCAAGGCTTGCTGGGCTTGCTTGCCGGTGAGGTCGGGATGTGATGGTCTCAGGTCCAAAAGCATGAGGTGGTTATCTGTCCCACCGCTTACCAAATGATATCCGCGAGAAGCTAGTTCCGTTGCTAGGGCATCAGCGTTGGCGATTACTGATTCTTGGTATTCCTTGAAGCTCGGCTTGGCCGCTTCGCCGAAGCAGACAGCCTTGGCCGCGATGACATGCATCAGCGGACCACCTTGTGAACCCGGGAATACGGCCGAATCGATAGCCTTGGCAAATTCTTCTCTGCACAGGATTAAGCCACCTCGGGGTCCCCGCAGAGTTTTGTGCGTGGTTGTAGTCACAAAATCTGAGTGTGGAACGGGGCTAGGGTGTAGTCCTGTGGCCACGAGGCCTGCTATGTGGGCGATGTCAGCGAGCAAAAGCGCCCCGCAATCCTTAGCAATCCGACCCATTCTTTCAAAGTCTATGATTCTTGGGTATGCGGAGGCTCCAACGGTAATCAATTTGGGCTTTTCGACCTGAGCCGTAGTTTCGATGGCATCGTAGTCAATGTGACCACTTTCAGGGTCAACGCCGTAATTTACCACTTCGTAAAGAAAGCCGCTGCAATTTTTAGGATGACCGTGTGTGAGATGGCCGCCATCCTGTAGACTCATGGTTAGAATCTTGTCACCCGGATCAAGTACGGCGAAGTAGACGGCCGTGTTGGCCTGGCTACCGGAATGCGGCTGTACGTTTGCGTATTCGGCTCCGAACAAGGACTTGGCCCGCTCGATTGCGAGACTTTCGGCTACGTCGACATGTTCACAGCCACCATAGTAACGCTTTGAGGGATAACCCTCCGCATATTTGTTGGTTAACACGCTCCCTGTCGCCTCCATTATGGCAGGCAGGGTGAAGTTTTCCGAAGCGATGAGCTCGATGTGCGTTTGCTGACGTTTTTTTTCGTCCGCGAGGACTTTGTGGATAGCCGGATCGAGTTCGGCGAGCGAGGCCTGATTCAATGACATGATTGTTTGAGTTGATATAAATTATTTTAGTTAATTGGCTTACAAATTCTTTTCAACCCAAGCAAGGAGCGAGGGTAGTGAATCTTTCATCTTTTCGCGGCATTCGCGATAGACTTCTAGGCTTTGTCCGTAGGGGTCGGGGAGTTCTTTGTCGTTTCCATCGACAAATTCGCGCATTAGGAAAATCGGGGCTCCTTCAGGGAGATCAAAGTACATGTTGATCAACACTCGGTGAGATTCGGTCATGCAGAAAACCGCAGAGGCGTTTTCCAAAGTTGTTCGAGTTAGGACCGAACTTCTGTGGTCAGTGAGATCTAAACCTACTTCTTCGCATGCGGTCACCGAATTGTCAGATGCCTTGTCACCTTCGACTGCGGAAAGGCCAGTTGAGAAAACCTGAATTTTCTTTTTGGCTCCAGATTTTGCGAGAGCATCCTCAAAAAGTTTTTCCGCCATGGGACTCCGACAAATGTTTGCCGTGCACACGAAAATAATGAGCTTTTCCTGTTTACGCTCTTTTTTTGCTCTGCTTTTACGTCCCATTGTCTTTGGTTTCGGGCTTGTTTTCTTCGGCGAGGCGGTAAAAGGCAAGGTTGAATCCTTCAGTCCCTGCTCAACTCCCTGTAACCGATGTCGCGTCGCAAGAATTTGGAAGTGAAACCGATGCTGTCGCACAGAGCATAGGCACGCTCTGCGGCCTCGGATAGGGTCGAGCCACGTCCAACTGCCCCGAGTACTCGACCGCCTGCCGAGACGATCTCGCCAATTTCGTTTTGCTTGGTGCCGGCATGTATGAGGTCGGTTTTTTTAGGCAGGGAATCCGGAAAGTTAATAATTTCACCTTTAGAATAAGATTCAGGATAACCCTTGGAGGCCAAGACTACGACCATGGCCGATTCATTCTTAAACTTCAGGTTCCGCGGTAAGTCTTCACCTTTAGCGGATGCTAGCAAGACGGGCACCAAATCCTCGTCGATAAGAGGTAGAATGACTTGAGTCTCGGGATCTCCGAAGCGCACGTTGAATTCCAGTACTTTTGGCCCATCCTGCGTGAGCATGAGACCAATGTAGAGGGTGCCGCGAAAGTCGATGCCGTCCGCCTTGAGACCAGCGAGAGTAGGTCTAACGATGTTTGTTTCGTAATCGGACAACATTTCTCGTGTGACGAGAGGGGTAGGGGCATAGGCGCCCATACCGCCGGTGTTAAGACCCGTATCGCCCTCGCCTGCCTTTTTGTGATCCTGGCTCATCGGTAGGGTGACGTAGCTGTCGCCTGAGCAAATTAGATGTAGCGAGGTTTCTTCTCCCTCGAGAAATTCCTCGATTACAACTTCCTTGCCGCTTTCTCCAAAGGATTCGCCCGAGAGCATCTCGCGGACGCTATTTTCCGCTTCCTCAAGGGTTTCGCAAATGACAACGCCTTTTCCTGCAGCCAAGCCACTCGCCTTAACGACCAAGGGCAATCTCGATTTACCAAGAAAGTCTCGTGCAGCTTCCACTTCGGAAAAATTCCCATAGGCTGCCGTAGGGATATTATGTCGGGCGAGAAAATCCTTCGTAAAGGCCTTGCTACCCTCAAGTTCGGCTCCTACCTGATTGGGCCCGTAGGCAATAATCCCATTTTCGTTCAAGGCATCCACCGCCCCATTGCAAAGGGGAACCTCCGGGCCAACTACCACGAAGTCCACGTTTTCTTCCGTCGCCAATCGTACGATGGCATCGTTGTTTTCGACGTCGATTGGAAAAGCGGAGAACTCCTGCGACATGCCGCCATTGCCCGGCGCTACGACGACCTCCTTGGCGAGTGGGCTTAACGCGCAAACCTTGGCCAACATGTGCTCTCGCCCTCCCGATCCAAGAATAAGAATTTTCATTTGTTCGTTCTGCATAGCAGACGGCTTTTCCGAAAAAAACGGAAAGAGTCGAGGGAAAAGACGTTTTTTTGGCACTTCTTGATTTCAAGCTTCCGTTCTTCTCTCGATTTGCCAGCATTAAAGGCATGCGGGTTTTTTTCATTGGGATTTGCGGAACGGCTATGGGGAATGCGGCGATCCTGCTCAAGAAGCAAGGGGTCGAGGTGGCCGGTTCCGATGCGGGCGTATATCCACCGATGTCGGATGTCTTGCTTGAGGCAGGGATTGAACTTTTCGAGGGCTTCGACGAAGAGGTGCTCCGAGAGTGGTCGGCCGACCGTGTCGTCGTGGGCAATGCGGTATCCCGAGGCAATCCGCAGGTCGAATGGCTCTTGCGTGAGCGTTTGGTTCCGTTCGTTTGTCTTCCTCAACTCATCGGCGAAGAACTCATTGGCACGCGTGTCGCAGTGGTCGTCGCCGGAACACACGGCAAAACCACCACCACGTCTCTCACGGCCTTTGTGCTTTCCGAAGCCGGAGTGAACCCCGGATACCTTGTGGGAGGGGTCCCCCTCGACCTCCCGTCCGGCAACGAGCTGGGAGACCCCGTTGCCCCCTTCGTCATCGAGGGCGACGAATACGACTCCGCCTTTTTCGACAAACGCAGCAAATTCATTCACTACCGCCCCCGCATCCTCGTTCTCAATAACCTGGAGTTCGACCACTCGGATATCTTTCGCGATCTCGTAGACGTTTCCCGTACCTTCGATCACCTTCTCCGTATCGTGCCCTCCGATGGTTTTGTCTTGGCCAATGGCGACGACCCGAACATCGCGGCCTTGCCGCAACCTTCATGGACTACCTTACTGCGCGTCGGCCTCGGCCCCGAAAATGATCTCCGTATCGTCGACTTCTCGGAAGGGCCTGATGGGGTTGTCTTCCGCCTGCTCTGGCGCGAAATCGAGGTTGGTGAGGTGAAATGGAATATGCCCGGCGAATACAATGCTCGCAATGCGGCCATGGCCGCTCTTGCCTCTGCTTTGTCTCAAGCTGCGGCTGTGGGGCGAGAGCCCGACCTCGACGGAAATCCTTTTGCCGCGACTGGCCTTCCACCTTTCGATAAATGCCAAGGAGTTAAACGGCGTCAGGAAATTCTCGTAGATCGTGACGATCTCCTTGTTCTGTCCGATTTCGCTCACCATCCCACGGCAATTTCAGGTGCCCTCCGCTCCCTACGAGCTCGTTGGCCCGAGCACCGCCTGGTCGCCTGCTTCGAACCACGTAGCAACACGGCTGTAACAAACGTCTTTCAAGACGCCTTTACCGAAGCCCTTGGGGAGGCGGACGAAATCCTTCTCGGTGAAATCCATCGAGCCGAGCGCATAGACCCTGCGGATCGTCTCGATGGCCAAGCCATGATTCTTAAACTTCGTGAACAAGGCCGTGCTGCCGAAGTGTTCCACACCAACCAAGCCTTGGGCGAATCCCTGCTATCACATGATTTCGAGAGTGAGGGGAAAACTCTCCTCGTGTTCCTCTCCAACGGTTCCTTCGACGGCGTGATTGGGAAAGTAGCGAGTCAGTTTTTGGAAAAGTGAAATCTCTCTAGAGTTCAACCTCTTCGGGGAAATCTAGTTTTTTCTGCAGTTCCTCGACCCACTTGCGGTGCGGTCCTGAGAGAGTGACCTCGTTGAGCTTTTCGAACGGAATGAACTCTAGGTCGATGGCGTCCGATAGTTTTCGATAGCTTTTAAGCTCAGCTCTAAGGATGCGTTCTTCGATCGATTGATTCGCTATGGCTCGTCTTTTGGTTGTTATGTGAACGGTTTTTTTTGGCCTAAAGCTATCGGGGAGATCTTCTGGTCGGGGTAACTCGTACAGGCCGGCAAGCCGCTTCGAGTCATCCGGCGTCTTATGAAGGAGAAGAGCCCCGTCCTGAACCATCCATAGGCGATCGATTCTCAAGCGTTGGACCTTCTTCTGGTCGATTTTTGGGAATGCCTCGGCGTCTCCGCTTTGGCCTGCTCGGCAGAATTGGAGAACCGGACAAGTCATGCACAAGGGCGACCTGCGATTGCATACGGTCGCTCCTAGTTCCATGACTGCTTGGTTGTAGTCGCCCGGGCGATTCGAGAATAGGAGAGCCTGTGCCAGTGGTCGAAGCTTCCGTTGGGCGGTGCCTCCGTCTTTAAATTGTTCATCGATTGAGAAAATTCGAGTGAGTATGCGTACGACGTTGCCATCGGCGACGGCGCTCGCGGAACCAAAGCTAATGCTGGTTACGGCAGCCGAAACGTAGGGGCCGACTCCGGGGAAGGTTTGCCATGTCTCGGGGTCTTCGGGCGGGGCGTCGAAAGCCTGTATTTCCTTGGCAAGCTTTCTCAGGTTACGGGCTCTCGAATAGTAGCCTAGTCCTTCCCATGCCTTCACTACCTTTTCTTCCGGTGCAGAGGCAAGGGAGGCGAAATCCGGAAATTTCTCCAGCCATCTGTCAAAGTATGGAAGGACGGTCGATATCCGGGTTTGCTGAAGCATGAACTCGGAGACCACTGTCTTATAAAGGCTGGGTGATGTTCTCCAAGGGAGTTTTCGCTTGTGTTCGTCGTACCACGCAAGCAGCTCGTTTCCAAAGGATTCTAAAGCTTTGGTAGATGAGAGCGGATGCTCTTCGGGAATTTTCACGTTGCTTGACGGTTGCATTCTTCCGCGGTCTTTTTCATAGGAGAATGGGATATGGCAAGACAATCATCCGAATGCGGCGGCCAAGAGAAGGCGAAGAAAACGATGTACACCATCAAGCTCGATAGCGAGAAGTTGGATAAACTTGGTTTCGCGCTTGAATCGCGGGAATGGGAACCGCGTGAGGTGGCATACGCTCGTTTCGCCTACACGGGCGAGCAGGTAAACGTGGTCGGCTACGAGAGTGGCAAGGTCGTCGTCCAAGGGAAAAAGACGGAGGATTTCGTCCAAAACATCTTGGAGCCGGAGGTGACGGGAGAATTTCTGCTCGGTTATGAGGAAGTGAACAATCCGGAATGGTTCGAGCCGCACGCCGGTCTCGACGAAAGTGGAAAGGGCGATCTCTTCGGTCCCGTAGTCACTGCTTGCGTAATTGCCGACGGGGACATGGTGCGAAAGTGGATGGATGCCGGTATTCGCGACAGCAAGACCATCACCGATGGTGTAATCACGAAAATGAACAAGCTCATCGTCGACACCAAGGGCGTGGTTATCAAGACAGCCTTTACGGGAATGCCGAAGTATAACGAGCTGTACAACAAGTTCGGGCAAAATCTGAACAAGTTTCTCGCCTGGCTTCACGGTCGATCCCTCAACGATGCTTTGGACGTTCGCATGCCTCCATGGGGGTTGCTCGACCAGTTTACCAAGCAACCTTTGGTGCAAGCCTACGTGAAGGACAGAAAATTCGACCTGCGCATGCGTCCCAAGGCGGAAGAGGATCCCGTGGTGGCGGCATCTTCCATCGTAGCTCGGGCGACTTGGCTCCAGCAAATGAAGAATTTGGAGGATGAATGCGGCGAGAGTCTGCCCAAGGGGTCCGGCGCCAATGCCAAGGAAAAGGCCAAGGCCATCATAGCGCGCCTAGGTCCGGATTCCCTCAACCGCTTTTGCAAACTCCACTTCAAGACCGCGTACGAGGCCATGGGAAAAACACCACCTGCCAAAAAGGCTTGGAACCCGAATTGGGGCAGAGGCAAGAAATCCTGATCCTTTTGGGATGCCCAATCCGCTCTGGACTTACGACCGAAAGGCCGCCAAGGGATTGCCGGGCATCGTTGGAGTGGACGAGGCGGGGCGAGGTTGCCTTGCCGGGCCGGTAGTTGCGGGAGCGACCCTTCTTCCATCGGGTTTTTTCTCCAAGGCCTCCAATCGTCGAAAATGCGCGGAGGTGAACGATTCCAAGCAATTAGATCAGGCTAAGCGCGAGAAGTTATACGAGATTCTCGAATCCCTTATGGAGGCGGGCGAGCTTTGGTTTGCCACAGGTGAGGCATCCGTTGCCGAAATCGAAAGCGAAAACATAGTGGGCGGCACCTGTCTAGCCATGGGCCGAGCGATGGATGCCTTGGCCGAGCTCTCCGGCGAGCTCTGGAAACCTCGGGCCAAGGATGAGGTGGCCGAAGGTTTGTTTGCGACCGAAGAAGGCGCCTCGGAGCCACCCTGGCTCGTTCTGGTGGATGGTCGTCCGATGAAGCGTTTGCCTTACTTGCACGAGGGATTGGTAAAAGGTGACACCCTTTCCCTTTCCGTGGCAATGGCTTCCATCGCCGCAAAGGTTGTCCGGGATCGTCTCATGGCCCGTATGGCTGAAAGATATACCGAATACGACTTTGCCTCCAATAAGGGGTATGGCGCTCCTAAGCACTTGCGGGCTCTGCGCGAGCTCGGTCCCACTCCCGATCACCGGCCCCGTTTCCTGCGAAAGATTTTAGGAGAACCTGAAGACTTGCCTGAAAATCCTCCGCAAACCCTATTGAGTTTCGACTGAATACATTATAGAACGAGATTATTAATTCTTAGTCATGATTCTTTTGGGAGTAAACGTAGACCATGCCGCAACCGTGCGACAGGCCCGGTATCGGGAGGAACAGAATGCTCACGGAGGATACGTCGAACCCGATCCGGCCGAAATTGCTTGGCTCTCCGAGGACGCCGGCGCAGACGGCATCACTATGCATGTTCGCGAGGATCGTCGGCACGTGCAGACGGACGACGTTGAACGCTATTTGGAGAAAAAGAAAACGCGATTGAATCTCGAGATGTCCTGGTCCGATGAAATGATTGATTACGCTCTGCGTATAAAGCCCGACAGCGTTTGTCTCGTCCCCGAGAATCGCCGCGAGGTTACTACCGAGGGCGGCCTGGACGTCGCGGGCAACGCCTCAAAGGCGAGAGAAGTTACCTCCACTCTGGTTTCGGCGGGTATTCCAGTAAGCCTTTTCATTGATCCTGAAACCGACCAACTCGAGGCCTCCGCCGAGGTCGGAGCCCCATGGGTGGAATTGCATACGGGAAGTTTTGCTCGGGCTTGGTTCGACGAGGAGGCTCGAAAACGGGAGCTGAACGTCCTGTGCTCAGGCATGGATCTCGGCGTTAGCCTTGGCCTGCGCGTAAACGCCGGTCACGGTATCAACTACTTAAACGTGGCCGAGGCCCAAACCTTGTCTTCGGTTTTTGAGTTCAACATTGGCCATAGCATAATCAGCAGGGCTCTGATCACTGGGATCGAGGAAGCCGTTGCCACGATGCGCTCCTTGCTGAATCCCGAGTCATGATGCCGGAACTTCCTGATGGAACTAATGTTCTTGGCGTTGGAACCGACTTGATCGAGGTCGATCGAGTCCGCTCGTCAATCCAAAGCCATGCTGATCGTTTTATTGAAAAGGTCTTCACCTCTACCGAACGCACATACTGCGAAGGAATGGCGGATCCTGTGCCCCACTTCGCCGCTCGCTTTGCGGCCAAGGAGGCCATTTCCAAGGCATTTCGTACTGGCATTGGGGGCGAGTTCGGTTGGCATGACGCTGAAATTGAGAATGGTTCTGCAGGCGAACCACACGTCCGCCTCAGTGAAAAAGGCGTCGCCTTGCTGGAGGAGCGCGGGGGCTCTAAAATCCTGATCAGCCTTTCCCATCTTTCCACCATGGCCATGGCGGTCGTGGTTATTGTCTCGTGAGCGAAGCTCTCGTTACCCACCCGCTCCTAACTTGTTCAGAGGCTTTGGCCTTCGAGCAAAGTCTTTTGTACGACGATGCCGAGGCGGAGTGGCAGGCCATGAGGGCGGCAGGCGAAGGCTTGGCCGACTGCCTCCTGCGCGATATGCGCGAACTGCGCACAATCGCTCATCGCCCGCGCTTTCTCTTTCTGGTGGGTAAGGGGCATAATGGGGGAGATGCCCTTATCGCCGCCAAACGTCTTTTGCGTAGTATTCCCACTGCTCGGGCCTGTCTCTGGCCCGCTGAACCTTGGGAGTCCTGCAGGCCCAACACGCAACGGGCTCGCGACGAACTGCTGGTATTGGCGGCCAAGCGAGTGGAAGAGCTTGAACCGCTTACCGCTCTCGCTTCTTCGGCAAGCATTCGGGGGACCTTTGAAAAAGCTTCGGGTGAGTATGGTTTTCATGCTTGTCTCGATGGTTTGCTCGGCATGCAGTTTCGCCCACCCGTTCGAGAACCGGTCTCTCTCCTTCTCGGCTTTCTCAACGATCGACCCGACCTCGGTATTCGCGCCTCCGTGGACCTGCCCAGTGGGGTGGGGGACGAGACCGACCCTTCTCCCTTTCGAGCCGACTTTACCTACGCCACGGGTATCGCCAAGACTCCCTTGCTCGCTTCTTCGAACGCTCCATTCGTTGGCCGCATACGTTACGTCGACTTGGGCTTCTTCGATGGGGTAAAACAACCCGGTTCGGTTTCTACGGTTAAGGAGATTCTGCCCGGCTCCGCCATTCGTACTCTCCGCAAGTTGCGGCCGGCTCATTGTGACAAGCGAGACTTCGGGCATCTCTTTCTTTTAGCCGGTTCACGCTCCTATCCCGGTGCGGCCCTAATGGCGGCCAAGGCGGCTATCCGCTCCGGAGTCGGTCTGCTTACGGCTTTTATTCCCGAGTCTCTGCAACCCTCCTTCGCCGCGGCTTTGCCCGAGGCGATGTGGGTGCCCATGCCCGAGACGCCCGACGGTGGTTTGGCTCTAGAGGGTCGTGGCTTGGTCGTGGAAAAGCTTTCACGGGCCACAGCTATCGTGACTGGCCCGGGCCTTGGAACTGAACGCGAGACTCAGGTTATGCTTGCCGAAATCCTCAAGGCATTCGACGGTCCCGCCGTCCTCGATGCCGATGCCCTGCAAGCTGAAATCGTCGCTGAAGCTCCGAAACCCGAGAGGCTTGCGCTAACCCCCCACGCGGGTGAATTTGCTCGTATTTCGGGAGGCTCCGATACTTGTCCTCGAGCTTATTCGGAGAAAATCGGCTGCTCCACCGTGCTCAAAGGCGCCTTTACCAGAATATGCTCAGCCGGCAGGGAGGCCGTAAACGTTTCCGGAGGTCCTGTCCTTGCTCGCGGTGGCACTGGAGACTTGCTTGCCGGCATTATCGGCTCTCTTATCGCCCGCGGTGATCGTTCTTTGTTTGATGCCGCCGCACTGGGCGTTCTGTGGCATGGTCGAGCGGCTGACGCTTTGGCTCGTCAACACGGGCAGGACGCTGTCAACGCGACCGAACTTCTCGATTATCTTTCTTTTTCCTTACGAAATGACTTCTGAATCACCCACTTTACTGGTACTTGCCGCCGGAATGGGAGCTCGTTACGGCGGACTCAAGCAACTGGAAGCGGTCGGACCCGATGGCGAGACCCTCATGGACTACGCCATATACGATGCCGTTCGGGCAGGGTTTTCCCGTGTCGTTTTTCTTATTCGTCAAGATATCGCCGAGGTGTTCGAGACGCAAATAGGCAGCCGTTACGTCGGTCGGGTCGAGGTAGTCTACGCCTATCAGGAGCTAGATGACTTACCCGTGGGCTTTGCCGTTCCCGAGGGACGCGAGAGACCTTGGGGTACGGGGCACGCGACTTGGGCCGCCCGCAAAGTGGTGGGCGACTCTTCCTTTGCCGTTATCAATGCCGACGACTTCTACGGGGCCGAAACCTTCAGTCGTTTGACGGAAAGCCTTGCTGAATCGTACGAATTTGGCTCTTCGGGACAGCTTTCTTGTTTTATGGCTGGCTTTCGCTTGTCGGAAACCTTGTCCGAGCACGGCAACGTATCACGCGGCGTGTGCGCAATCATGGACGGTTTTTTAAATACTGTTTCCGAGTGGACAGGTATAGCCAGGGGACCAGAGGGCACAGTGAGCGGTATTAACTCCGAGGATCAACGACATGCTCTCACCGGCGAGGAAACGGCCTCTATGAACGTCTGGGGTTTCCCTGCCGGCGTGTTTCCGCTTTTGGAAAAAAGCTTCATCTCCTTTCTCCGCGAAGTAGGGGACGTCACCAAAGACGAATTTTATCTTCCCTCCGCGGTCGACGAATGGATAAAGCAAGACCTGGCCACTGTTCGCGTCCGGCCAACGCCTTGTCGCTGGATGGGCGTTACCTACAAGGAAGACAAGCCTAGAGTGATCGAGGCCTTGTCCGCCTTGGTTGCCGAAGGTGCTTACCCGGCCAAGCTCTGGGAATAGAGCATTATGGTTACTTTAACGCTGATTCGACGAAGTTCGCATACGACCGAATGAAGTTAAGCTTTCCGTTCGAGGCCTTCAGGAAATACATCCAGCCTGCTGATTCGTGGCGATACACTTAGGGGTAGATATTCTCGGTCGTTCCATACAGGCTTCCGACGAGGGTTCAGCGTTCTATGGAAGGTGGTTTTATTCCTGCTCGGGGAAGTCGGGAGAAAGTTCCAGTTTTTGCCCTGGTTCCACCTCGTGCTTGCCCGTGGGGTCGGGGTCTTCGTCGTTTCGGTATACTTGGACGAGGAGAGGGGAATCCTTGTCGGCGGGGGACCATGCCCACTTGCCGATTTCCACGAAATTCATGGGTACGCCCTCTTCCCAGCTGAGGCCTGGACCTTCTCCACGGAGGAAGGGTTTGTTGCCTATGCCGATTTTGACCTTGGCCACGACTGCGGTGGCTCCACCGTTGTCGGAGGTTTCCGCTACAGACTCCTCGGGTAAGATTTTCTTTGGCTTTGCGGACCAGTCGGGATCTGTCTCCTCGAGGATGGCGTCGACTTTGCGGAGGGTTTCCGCAGGGTCCGGTAGGTCGAGTTCGGCTTGTTCGGGTTCGTCCGGCTCGTCTTCGGGAAGTTCTTCGGTTTCGGTACCTTCCTCTGATCCGGGTTCCTCGATCTCGTGTTTCTCCTCTTCTTTGGGGTCGATGGAGTCCGGCTCGGGTCCACCTTCATTACTTGGGTCGGATTCCGGTTCCGATTCCTCATTTACGGCTTCTTTTAAAGGAATTTCGTCACCCTCGGCTGAGCTCGGCTCTTCCTCGGGCGTTTTGGATTTCAGCTCCGTTTCCGATTCTGGCTCCGCTTCGGTTTCGTGCTCTTGGTCGGGCTCGGTTTGAGGTTCCTCTTCTGCGAGTGGTTCGGGTTCAGCGGCCGGCGTGTCT
>PCBO01000129.1 GCA_002730975.1 Opitutia bacterium | reverse complement strand
TTGGGTTTCCTACGGCTTGGGGACTGAGAACGAGAACTTGCCTGGCTTTGTTTCGCTGGCGCCTATCACCTCATCTGGCGGCACCCGCAATTTCGGCAGTGCTTTCCTTCCGGCGGCGCATCAAGGCACAGCTATTGGCAAGGCAGGGAAGTTCGACAAAAAAGATACGATTCGGAACCTGAAAAACGCTGATTTGTCGAAAAACGAGCAACTGCGCCAACTCAACTTCATGCAGCGTCTCAACGCCGAGCAATTGAAGGGTGGAAATCGAGACTCTGAATTAGAGTCGCTCATCGGCTCTTACGAGTTGGCCTGGCGGATGCAAAGCAATGCTCCCTCCGTGCTCGACCTAAGCAAAGAGACCCCGGGGACACTGGCCATGTATGGCATCGGTGAGAAGGAGACTGACGATTTCGGGCGCCAGTGCCTGATGGCTCGCCGACTGTGCGAAAACGGCGTTCGCTTTGTTCAAGTCACCTCCGGCGCTGCTGGTGGGTCTAACAATTGGGATCAGCATTCGAAATTGCCTCAACACGAACCACAGGCAAAGGCAGTCGACAAACCGATCGCTGGCCTGCTGCAGGATCTCAAGCAGCGGGGACTGTTGGAAGACACCATCGTCTGGTGGAGCGGTGAATTTGGCCGAGCCCCCTATGTTCAAAATCCCAACAAAAAGAAAGTCCCTGGTCGCGATCACAATGCCTACGGGTTCACGACCTGGCTGGCTGGCGGTGGCCTCAAGTCCGGCCTCGCCTACGGCGCCACTGACGAGTTCGGCCACAAGGCGGTCGAGGGTAAGGTTCACATGCACGATCTCCACGCCACCTTGCTTCACCTGCTGGGACTCGATCACGAACGCCTGACCTATCGCTATGCCGGGCGAGACTTCCGCTTGACCGATGTCCACGGGAAGATCGTTCACGACATCCTGGCGTAGGTGGGGAGCATAAAGGCTTTGTTGCTGCCACTGCATACTTCGGATGTCTTCCTTTTCAGAGTGAAATCATGAAGCGAGTTGCTACCCCAATCATAAGTCTCTGCGCAGGCGCCCTAATTAATCATGAAGAATTCTGAATTATCCAGACGATCGTTCATCGGCGGCACCGCGGCTTTATCGGCAGCCACGATGTTGCCGAACTTGGCTAATGCCGCCAAGCCGAACTCTAAGTTCAACGGCGTTCAAATAGGGGCTAATATCGCTTGTTTCGTGAAGATGTCCGACGGCTCGGCCGAGCGCATGCTCAAATACATAACTCAATGCGGAATAAGCTCTGTTGAAATGAGGACCAATGAGGCCGAACAGTATGCCAAAGCTTATGCCAAGACTCATCCCGGCGCCGATCCCATGGACGGATTCAAGGCCCTGCGAAAACTATATAACGATGCCGGTGTTACCATTAATATCTTGAGAGTCAGTAAACTCGGCTGGAAGAAGATGTCGAACAAGACCATCGATTACTATTTCAATGCTGCCAAAGCTCTCGGTGTCACGGGCATTGCGCGGGGGCTTGATATTAATGAAGCGGCGGCAAAGCGGTTGGGGCCCATTGCCGACAAGCACGAGATGATGATCGGGTTCCATAACCACAGTAAGATGAAGGCGGATGCCTACGATGGCGGTATTCTGTCTTCCAGCAAGTATCTTGGTATCCAACTGGATATCGGGCATTTCGTTGCCGGAACCGGCCAGTCCCCTATTCCGTTGATTGAAAAATTCCCTGACCGGATACTTACTCTTCACCTGAAGGATCGCAAGAAGGACTTGGGACCGAATATGCCCTGGGGCCAGGGAGACACTGACATAGCCGGCGTGCTCCAGTTTATGAAGAAGAAGAAGCTGACTTTTTCGGCAGATATTGAACTGGAATACCAGATCCCCGAAGGTTCCGATGCGGTCAAAGAAGTGACCAAATGCCTACAGTTCTGTAAGCAGGCCCTGGCATAGATATTTGTGAAACAGAGAAAGAAATTATTATGAAACCAGCAAATGTGAAGCGACGCGAATTTCTGGGCGCAGCCGTGGCAGCGCCTCTTATCCTCCCGCAGACCGTGTTTGGCGCGAACAAGAAGCTCAATATAGGCTTTATCGGCATGGGCGGTGTGATGGGGGGGGCTGTGGAATCGGCACTGGACCTGAAGCACAACGTGGTGGCTTTCTGTGACGTGGACCCGAACCAAATCAGTCGCGCGAAGAAGAAGCACGGGAACGCGATGGCGAATGTCAAGGAGTACGGCGACTATCGCAAGATGCTGGACAAGGAGAAGTCTTTGGATGCGGTTGTCATTGCAACCACTGACCATTGGCATGCCCCGATCAGCACGGCCGCGATCCACGCTGGCCTGCATGTATACTGCCAGAAACCGTTGACGCATACCGTGGCCGAAGCTCGCGAGCTCGGCGATCTCTCGCGGAACGCGAAGGTGGTTACTCAAATGGGAAATCAAGGCAGTGCCACCTCGAGTCTGCGCCGAAGCATTGAATTGATTCAAGCTGGGTTCTTCGGTCAAATATCCAACGTGCATGTCTGGCATCCCGGCCCACCCCGCTACTCGCACGGTGTCCCGCGCCCCAAGGGGGCGGGCCCGGTGCCGAACGGCATGAACTGGGATTTTTGGTGCGGGCTGGCGCCGCTTCGTCCCTACACGAATGAAATCTACCACCCAGGCAATTGGCGGGGTTGGTACGACTTCGGCAATGGGAAGATGGGTGACTTCTGCTGTCATTCCTTCAACTTGCCGGTGCGCGCGCTCAAACTCGATTATCCAACCCGAGTGGAAATCAGCGGAGTCAAGAACGGAGGCCTGGAGAGCTATGCCAGTGCCGTCACTTACACCCTCCGCTTTCCGGCGAAGGAGGGACGCAGCGCCGTGAACATAATCTACTATATGGGCGACCAGGACAGGCCGCCCAAAGCCTTGGTCAACCAGCTCAAGGGCACCTTCGGTGGGATTCGTAATTATGTCTTGCTCGAAGGCGAGAAGGGACTGCTTTCCACCGGTATGTGGGGTAAAATCTGCTATGTGAAGATGGACGGCGACAAGAAATTCATCAGTCACGGCAAGCACCCTGAGGCCCGGAAGATCGCTCAAAGCTTGCCGCGTGTCGACAGTCATTTCGGTGAATGGACCGACGCGATCCTGGACGGGGGCGAGACGTTCTCGCCTTTCGAGGTCGGTGGCCACCTGACCGAGATCGGGCTTGTCGGTAACGTCGCGCTACGGCTGCAGAAGAATCTCGATTGGGACGGCGAGGCGATGAAGGCCAAGGGAATGCCCGAAGCTGATGCGCTGATACGCAAGCAGAACCGAACAAAGTGGCTGTAAGAGGGCTGATATGAAAAACAATTTGAAGAAAACAGCACTCGCCGTCCTGCCTGCTGTTTTGGCAGCCACCTTACTGCAGACCGCTGCTGCGGCGGCCGAATCCAAGAGGGCTGCCCGGCCCAATATTATTTTGATAATGGCCGACGATCTGGGGTACGGTGACATCAGTTGTTACGGCAGCGCGAAAATCAAAACGCCGCATATCGACGCGCTTGCAAAAAGCGGCATGAAGTTCACCGATTTTCACTCCAATGGACCTGTGTGCAGCCCGACGCGAGCGGCACTTCTGACTGGGCGATATCAGCAGCGCAGCGGCATCGAGCATGTTTTCCCTTCGAAGGGCCCGATGCGGGAGACCGGCCTTGCGCTGGAACAGACAACGATTGCCGAGGTTCTCAAGAAACACGGCTACGCGACGGCCCTTTTCGGTAAGTGGCACTTAGGCAACAACGTCGAGTTCAACCCGACCAAGCAGGGCTTCGACGAGTTCCGCGGAAATAGTGGCGGCAACGTGGATTACCATTCGCGCATCGACGGGGCCCTCATCGAGGACTGGTGGAAGAACCTCGAAATGGTTCCCGAAGAAGGCTACACCACCGATCTGATTACAACGCATGGAGTGGACTTCATCGAGCG
Organism: Opitutia bacterium; assembly: GCA_002730975.1. GTDB lineage: Bacteria > Verrucomicrobiota > Verrucomicrobiia > Opitutales > Seribacteraceae. The sequence goes on along the minus strand of PCBO01000129.1, from coordinate 5,773 downwards.
GCACAAGGATGGGCCGTTCTGTTTGTATCTGGCGCACCTGGCGGTGCATTCTCCATATCAAGGCAGAAACGATCCGACCTTGCGGTTACCCAGCGGCAAGAGGGGCAAGTATCATCGCAAACACAAGGATTTCATCCGGGCGTACAAGGAAATGATCGAGGCGATGGACGCCGGGATAGGGCAAATTGTCGAGACCATCAAGAAACTGGGACTGGAGCGTAAGACATTCATCTTCTTCTGCTCGGACAACGGACCGGGAAAAAAGGGTTCAAAGGGCGCGCTATCGGGCTTTAAGGGCAGCCTCCTGGAAGGCGGGCATCGCGTACCCGCTGTCGCGTACTGGCCCGGCAGGATCAAGCCCGGCACGACCACCGGTCAGACGGTTATGGGGATGGATATGTTTCCCACCATGGCATCGATCGCCGGTGCGAAACTGCCCGACGGCTTGAAGCTCGACGGCGTCGATCTACTGGACCTGATGACCGAGAATAAGAAGCTGCCGCAACGCACTTTGTTTTGGCGCTTCGAAAATGATAAGGCCGTTCGCAAAGGCCCCTGGAAACTGCTGGTCAGGGATGACAAGACAACGCTCTACAATCTCGACGAGGACCTCGGGGAAACGAACGATCTCGCCCGGACGAGCCCGACGATGCTAAAGAGGCTCAACGACGAACTGGCGGTTTGGGAACGGCAGGTATCGAATTGAGGGTGTCAGGAGAATTACAGCTTGAAAGTGTTTTTTAATCATTTAAGGAAGTTACTTATGTCAAACATATCACGTCGAGATACTACCCTAATCACGAGTTTCTGCGCCGGCGCCCTGCTTTTCACTGCTTCCCATGCGGCGGCGGCAGAGCACGGGATGGATGAGAAAGTACTATCCCAAATCCCCAAAAACCTTCAGGCCATCGTCGACCGCGGGCAGAGCACCGGCATGGTCACTTTGGTGGCTCGAAATGGGAAGATCGCGTCCATCGATGCGGTGGGTTGGCGTATCAAGGACAAGGAACCGCTGGAGACCACCGACGTTTTTTGGGCCGCCTCGATCACCAAGTCGTTCGTCGCAGTCGCCATGATGATGATGGTCGATGAAGGGCATCTGCAACTCGATGACTTGGTGGAGAAACACATCCCGGAATTCAAGGGGCAGAAAGTGAAGACCGGGAAGAAGAGTTCGGAAATCGCTAAACATCCATTGACCGTTCGCAATTTGCTCAATCATCTGGATGGTCTCCCGAAGAATCACGCCAGAAGTCGCGCCACAAAAACCATCAAGGAACGTGTTCTTAAATCCGCAAAGGATACGCTGACGTGGGAACCCGGAACGAAATGGATGTACGGGGCCGAGGGTCTTTACGTCGGCGCTTATCTCGTGGAAAAATATTCCAATATGCCATATGCCGAGTTTCTGAAGACCCGAATGCTCGATCCTCTCGGCATGAAGAACACCTACTTCACCATCAAGAACGTGCCTAAGGAAAGGGCCGTCCCGCTTCATCGCAAGCTCAGGAATGGCAAATGGGAACACTCCTTTAGGGGGGACTTTGGTAACGGTCATTATTTTGCGGTGGATGGCGGATTCTTCTGCACCGCCGAGGACTTGTTCCCCTGGTGCCAGATGCTTCTCAACGGCGGTAAATACGGCGGTGTTCGCTATCTCTCGGAGAAATCCGTGCGTGAGCTCACGCGCAAGCAAACCGGTGACGTTAAGCCTGCCGGGCACGGCCCCGGAAACTTTCATGCCCTTGCCTTTCAAGAGGCCGTTGAACCGCAGGGCCCTACTGCGGCACTGACCAAGGGAAGCTTTGGGAAAGGCGGCTCCGGAGGATCAACTACCTGGGTCGATCCCAGCACCAAGACCATTTATATCATGCTCCAAAACATAAGTGGCGGGGACAAGAATCTCACCCACTCCACCTTTCTTAATACGACCGCCAAGGCGATACCTCCGAAATGACCTTTCCCCGCAAAAGCTCTGAATCGAAATTCTCCTGTAAAACTCATGAAGAAAATTCGCTAGCCCTTCGTCCTCAATAATAAGAAAACTCATCTAAAAGGATCGCCACTCAAGTTTAAGAATTTAACTTGGATTATTGATGAATCGTCCATTTTCAATCCTCGTCTGTTGGCTTCTGGCAAGTGCCACCAGCGTAGGCCAGAAGTTCGACTTCGAAAAGTTCCGCGACCGCTTGCCTTGGATCTGGCAAACTCCCCGGCAGGTTGAGCCCCCCAAGGTAAAGAACTCGACCTGGCCGACGGATGCCATTGATCGTTTTGTACTCCAAAAGTTGGAAGCCAAAAAGCTTCGCCCAGCTAAATCGGCAGATGAACGGGTGTGGATACGGCGCGTACACTTCGCCATTACCGGTTTGCCACCGAAGCCTCAGGACATCGATGCTTTCCTCAACGACAAGTCCAAAAATCGCAGACGCACTCTTGTTCGAGCTCTGCTCGATTCTCCACATTACGGGGAGCGCTGGGCGCGTCACTGGATGGACCTTGTGCGTTATGCGGAATCGCGTGGCCATGAATCAGATGCCATTCTGCCCAATGCCTATCGGTATCGGGACTATCTGATTCGTGCGTTCAATACGGATCTTCCTTACGATGCCCTGGTCACCGAACACCTCGCAGGCGACCTGTTGGAACATCCCCGATTGCATCATGAAACCGGTGCCAACGAATCAATTCTCGCGACCGGCTGGCCCTTCTTCGGCGAGGAGAACGGCACCCCCGTAAATCTCCGTCAGGACGAATGCGAACGCCTTGACAACAAGGTCGACGTGATGAGCAAGACTTTCCTTGGTTTGACCATTGCCTGCGCCCGTTGCCATGACCATAAGTTCGATGCTATTCGCCAGAGCGATTACTATGCCATGGCGGGCTTGATTCTTAGTTCCAGTTACCGACAGGCACGGTTTGAATCGATGGAGCAGAACAAAGTGGTCGCTTCAAAGTTGGAAGGTTTACGGCGGAAATACCTCCCGAAGATGGCGAAATCCTTTGCCGCAGCCGCCCGGCCCGTGGTCGATGCTCTCGACTACGATGTGCCTGTCGAGCCTGTCTCCAAAACATTGCCTCTTTGGACGAGGCTGATCATGGCAGTGGATCCTGGCTCCCAAGGCGAAGCTTGGGCCAAGCTTTCCTTTGATCACGCCAAGTGGAAAACCATGAAACTGCCCGGTCATTTTGAAAACGCCGGGTTGCCCGGCCACGATGGCGTGGTGTGGTTTCGCAAAACAATCGAACTTTCCGCCGAGCAGGCCAAATCCAAGGCAGTCCTGAACCTTGGTCAAATCGACGATATGGACGTCACCTGGGTCAATGGCTCCAGGGTAGGGGGCTACGAGAATCCCGGCCACCATTACACGGTGCGTAAATATCCCGTGCCCGCGGGTCTTTTGAAAACGGGCAAGAACGTGATTAGCGTCCGCGTCATGGACCATGGTTCACCCGGAGGCATCGCCGGCAAGCCGGAGCAGCTCGCCCTGCAGTTGGGGAAGGAAACCATGTCCCTCGCCAATCTCTGGCATTTTGCCCGGGGTGCGAACTTGAAGACACTCAATGAACAGGCCGCCCTTGTCAGGCCCGAGTATGTGACGTCGCCCATCTATGGCGTCGAAGGGAAGCATCAAATGGTGGCCGATTATACTCAGGGGCATACGCCTTGGCTGGTGGACGGACCGACCTTTGGGCAGTCATCGTTTCTGGCGGGCCAGTTGACGTTGGTGGCAGGCGATCAACCACTGGCTCTGTCCCGCAACGGAGGGGCGATCCGTGATGCTTTCTGGAGCAAGCTCAAGAACATCGACAGTGAAAATGATACCGGAGGATTGTTGAATGGCTTGACGCGTGCGGGTAAAACCATTCGCACTCCGACGGTTACCCTGACCTCGGGCCAAGTATCCTATTTGATAAGGGGGAAGGCGGTGGTGTATGCCGCGGTCAGTCAAACCCATTTTGCCGGCCCTTTGCACGGAGGCCTGACTAGAACGGTGGAGGTTAAAGGCGACACCCCGCGATGGATCGGGCATAATCTCAAGCGGTATGCGGGACAGCGCGTTCATTTCGAATTTTCTCCAGTCGGCGATTCCCCTTTCGAGCTCCTTAAAGTTATCGATGGCGGAACCCCTAAGCAGGAGCCGGAAGAGAGGAAGTCGATGATCCGCATGGAATTACACCAGGCACTCGATGACCTTGCGGATGGCAGGGTGGAAGCCCGCCATGTGCCCCATGTCGTCTGGTTGCTCAAATATGGAAAAGTGAAGATGCCCGATGAGTTGTCAAAAACCTGGAAAAAAGCACTCGATAAGCTGAGCGAAGAAGTACGATGGGAATCACGGCTGGCAGTCAGTTGGTGGGGTGGAACCGGTGTGGATGAACATGTACTGGACCGGGGTAGTCCTCAATCGCCCGGGGAACGCGTGGCTCGAAACCTACCTGAACTTCTTGCGATGAACCCGTTGCAAAACCGAAGTCCAGGTCGCTTGGAAATTGCCCGGCAGCTCACCGCAAAGGATCATCCGTTGACCTCCCGGGTCATGGCCAATCGGATCTGGCACCAGCTGTTCGGTCGGGGGATCGTGCCTACGCCTGACAACTTCGGCTGGTTGGGTCAGCGACCGAGTCATCCGGAATTGCTCGATTACCTGGCCGTCGAGTTCGAAAAGACCCATTCGTACTCGATCAAATCCTTCATCGAACGAATCGTGCTGACCAAGACCTTCGATATGTCGAGCACCTCGGCCGACCTGGTCTACGCGGATCAAGATCCGGACAATCAATGGCTGCACCGTATGCCGGTGCGGCGGCTCGAAGCGGAAGCGATTCGTGACTCGGCCCTTGCCATTTCGGGTCGGTTGGACCGAAGGGTCGGAGGGAAACCGGTTTTGGTTCACCTGACTGAATTTGTGGTAGGCCGCGGTCTTCCCAAGCAGAGTGGACCCCTGGACGGCGCTGGTCGACGGTCCATCTATACCGCTCTGCGGCGCAACTTCATGCCGACCCTAATGCTTGCCTTCGATTTCCCCGCACCCTTCAGTACTGTTGGGAAACGGGACGTAACCAATGTCGCCGGTCAGTCTCTGGCCTTGATGAATGATCTCTTTTTGTACAAGCAGAGCGCCGTCTGGGCGAACCGGATCATCAAAGAGCCTGTGTCTGCGTCGGAACGCATTCGGCAGATGTATGCGGAGGCCTTTGCCCGTCCGCCCAGTGATGGCGAGTTGGCGGCCTGCCTGGATGCGCTTACTGCGTTTACTGGATTATACGGGGGCGATCCCAACGGCCACGAGGCCTGGCGCGATCTTTGTCATTCGTTTTACAGCATGACGGATTTTATATACCTGAAATGAAATATCCCTTGAGCACCCGTCGTAATTTTTTACAGAAGGCCTCGCTTGGCTTCGGAAGCCTGGCCCTGGCGGGCCTATACGGGGCGCCGATGACTCCACATCACCCCCCGCCCGCGAAAAACGTAATCTTTCTTTTTATGGAAGGCGGAGTTTCGCAAGTCGACTCCTTCGATTACAAGCCAATGCTGTCGAAGTATCACGGGGAGGATCCGCGCCAAGCCATCGGCAAGATCGAGGCCACCCAGTTTGAAAAGGTAGGAAGGGTAATGAAGTCACCCTGGGCATTCAAGCAACGCGGGAAATGCGGGGCCTGGATCAGCGAACTTTTTCCTCACATAGCGGAACTGGCCGACGAACTGGCGATCATTCGGTCGATGACCGCCAATTTCCCCGAGCACACCAGTGCCTGTTACTACATG
>PCBO01000128.1 GCA_002730975.1 Opitutia bacterium | reverse complement strand
TGGCGCGCCAGCGGTGGCGGTGGTAGCAGTTAAAACCCACCGGCCGCCTCGCGCTTAATATAGCCCCTACTACGCGCTTGACCCTCTCTCTCTCTCTCTCCCTCTCTCTCTCTAATGCCATTCACTTTCTATCTCAGTAAACCCAGGCAATAGAATGTGAAGTGTACGTGCAAGGGACGAATGATCCATAAACCCGCTCTCCAAATAAAGCCACCACCTGTATCGGTAGCGTCGATACCCGGCAAGGATCAAGCTGAAGACAAGGATGTACAGCACCGTTGCCGTTACCCAATAGAACGACTTTGAGTTGCCATAGAACGGCCGACCCAGACTTTCGAGGTATGCCCATTGTTTGGAATGGCTCGAGGCAGGATCGGAGTCTTCAGGCGAACGCGGACACGGTTGAAACTCTCCGGTTGAAATGTCGATGCAGCAGGCCTTGGAACCCTCAGCGAGCGAAGGGTACAAGTTGCCAAGTGGCCCCTTGGCAGTGTTGGCTATTTCAACACCGTCAAACTGCTCGGCGAACCGCCAGGCGAAAGTGGTCTGGCAGTTCTCGATGCACCATGTGGCACCGGTTTCGTACAGTGTCTCGGCCGGTGCAGGCTGCAGCTCGTGCCTCGTGGCGCGGCCTAACGGACATGTCTTGCAGCGCACCTGAGCCGTGGCGTCGGTGTACCGTCCGGACGGGCAGCTCAAGCACGTGGTGCCTTTCGGTTCCGGCTGATACCTTCCTACTGGACAGGCTTCACACCCTTTGTCGTTGTCGTTGGCGTTGGCGCGGTGGTAACCCGGAGCGCACCAGACGCACCCGTCCGGCGACGGGCTGAGGCGCACGCCTCGCAGCACCGCTCGCCACTGCGTGCCGTAGTCTGGAACGAACGTCGACACGTTTTGGTCCACCAGCCTGCTGCGGCTGGTGCCCGCTGCGCAAGCTCTGCAGTCGGTGCCCTCGGCGTTGCGCACCATCTCGTTGCCCATCTCTTGGCACGTTTCGCACTTGGCAGTGCCCGGGTTTTTGGCAACGGTCTGACCTGTACACTTGGTGCACGGCTGGCCACTCTCGTTGTAGACCAGTCCGTCGCGGCCGTCGGTGCTCCTTCCTGCGGGACAGTCCTTGCAGCGAGCGTTGAACGGCAGCTTGGCAATGTCCTTGACATTCGAGGTGAACTTCCCTGCTGGGCACTTTTGGCACCTGAAATCAAAGCTTCCTCCTCCTTCTCCTCCTCCTCCTCCTGTCTCGTTGCGGTAGTAGCCAGGAGCGCACACATCACAGGCTGGTCGAATGGCGTTACCGGCCGTACCGCTTGAGCTGGCCTTGCCTGCCTCGCACGTCCTGCACTGGCCCGTGGTCGGGTCGCGGTAATGACTCATGCCCACGGAGTTGCAGGCGATGCACACCGTCACGCCGAACACCGAGCCCTGGTCGCCGTACGCGTTGCCGAGGTCAGGGTTCTTCCCAAACTTGAAGTTCACCACGCCGTGGCTGTCGCGATTGCAGGCTGCACACTCCGTGTACGCGGCCAGCTGACCGTTTGCCCCTGCCGTGATTTGCGGCACCGCGTTGGCCGGACACGCTCTGCACGACGGGTCGCCTTCTTTCGACACAAAGCCAGGGAGGCAAGGAACACACAGCGACCAGCCGAGGAAAGGCAGCACCGCCAAGTTCTTGACAAACGGCGCACACGGCATGCAGATGCCTCGCGTCGGAGGCCTGCTGGTCATTGCTGCCTTGATCAGCGGCGACACCATGCCTTCCAAGAAGGCTGGGAACGGCTGCTCCGCGTTCATGTCGCAGTACATCCGAGTGCCAGGCACTGCACACGAGTAGGTCACGGCGGCGCCGTTGTCGCCGCCACAGCGGTTTCGAGCGTCGCACGGCATGTAGATGGCGGCCATGTCGTCTGTGTAAGTGGTCTCGATGGCGCTCGACTCCTCCAGGCAAGGGGTGCACATGCCCGTCAAGCCGCTGCAGAAGGTCTCTGATTTTGCAGGACACCGCCTCGACGCACCGACGTGGTGCGTGTCGATGGTGGTGTTCTTCTGTCCAAACGCACCACAACGGCTGTTGATCGGCAAAGCATTATCATTATTGCTGTCGATGCACTGGGCGCCAAGGATGCCCGCATTGGTCACGGCGAAGCGCTCGGAGCGGCACAGGGTGCACACCCGGATGCCTGTGATCGCCGCCGGGGCACCACAGAACGTGAAGGCCCTCGCGTCTCCTCGGCAGACCATGTCCGCTGCGACGACGGTTGAGTCGGGACTCAGCGCCGCGTTTCCGCAGTCCGAGTGTCTGTTGCAGTGCACCTGGTTCCCTGACGCGCTGTACTGCGGCTTCACCGGAAAGCGCCAAGAGGTGATGGTGTTGTGGACGTTCGGCGCCGATGCACCACCTCCTGAAGCGGCTGCATCAGCTGGCACGACTTCGACGGTCGAAGTGCCGTTTGGACCCACCTTTTCGATGAGAGTCGGCTCAGCTGGAAGCGATGCCGCCGTTGCTTGATTGCGGGTGTTGGTGTAGTGGTCGCCGCTGTACATGCCGTAGCCGGCTGGACATCCCAACTGCACCGCTTGCATGGAGGCTCCAGCGGCGATTTGGTCGTACACCGTCTCTGTCGGCCACTTCTGGTGAAGCCACGGCGTCTCCCTGGTGCCATCACCGAGCTCCGATGCCAAGCGCTGTCGCATGAACTCAGAGACCTTGCTGACGGCAACGATGTGATCCCAGCCAGAGAGCACGGTGACGTTGCTCGGGTCGTACAACAAAGAAGACGACGTGTTGTTGGTGCTGTTGGTGCTGTTGGTGCTGCTGCTGTTGCCAGAAGTAGAAGGAGGAGGAGGAGGAGGAGAAGTCGCTGGCGTCGACAACGGCGAGTAGAAGCCTGGTGGCAGCTTGTCGTTGCCTGGCCATCCTGCACACCGAGGCTGAAACCCTGGCTGAGTCGGATCCGACACCGCAATGGAGCACTTGAGACACCCAGTGGCTCCTGCCATCTGCGTGTACTCGTTGACGGGACACGCTTCGCAGACGTGAGCACCACCAACGGAACCAACAACGGGTCTGCTCTGGGTGTCCTTGCGGCAAGGGAGGCACACGCCGAATTCCGGCGTGTCGGGCTTTGTCGGACTCGGCACCAGCGAGGGTCCATACCCCACCTTGCACGACTCGCAGTGCCAGCACACGTCAAAGTTCTTGGCGTAGTTCACCACCAAAGGGTTCTGCAGATCGGTTGTGTTTGTGTAAGGGTAAAAGTAGCCGCGGCCGTTGGCCTCTCCTGCTCCACAGGTCGCTCCGAGTCCGGCACTCGAAGGGCAGCACGCCACAGGGCTCACCCCGCGCTGCACCGTGACCGTGCGGTTGTACGCGTCACGCAGCAAAGAGGTGTTTGTGCTGGTGCTGCCACCTGCAATCTGCGGTGCGTAGTTGTAGTACCGAAGCGGACTGCTTTTGCTGCAAGGGTAGCAGTCGCTTTCCGACCTCGCCGCGTAGAGGTAATCCTCGACGTTGCCTTGGTTCGAAGCGGAGTACCCTTCGATGGTCGGACCCCGGAGCAGCGTCCTGCCGACTCCACCCAACGTCCACTTGCCAGCAGGACAGGAGCGGCACAGGTTGTCGCGCGTCGAGTCGTCGGCGAAGCTGGCGTACTGACCAGGCGGACACGCCGTCTTTGCAAAGCACCTGGTCCTCTCGATGTCTTTGCCGTTGACAAACGATCGGGTGTGAAACCGCGATCCGTCGACGAAGCGCGTCAGTTGGAAGGGAGCGCCGCTGCTCTGCTCCAAGTGTCTGTTTTTGAACAGGTAGCACCCACTCGTGGCCGAGTCCCATGTGATGGCGCGGCAGGCCGCTGCAAGCGAGTTGACGTCCTCGTCGATGCCACCCCAGTTGTTGAAGCACTCGAAGCGACAGAGGTCGAGAGTCTGCACTCCGCTCAGCTTCTTGATGAAGAATGCCGATGAAGAACGCGGAGCGTACCACTCGCTGCCGCCATCCGCGACGTCTCGGTAACCTTCGTGGATCGTTGGGTTCCTGACGCGGCTGTAGACGATCTTCTTGTAGGTGTTCTCGCGGCAGTCCTGTGGCGAGTCGTAGAAGGCCGCGTCTTTCTCCGAGACGCACTCGCCGCCAAACGTCGCCGAGGCGTTAATGTACACCGGACGGCTGCTGTGGCACTCGGCGCGCGAAGCCACGTTGTAAGGGCTGCACTCCTTCGCACCGGGAAACTCGGCGAACTTGCCTTTGGGACACGCCGTGCACGGCCAAGTCAGTGTCCTTGCCGTCGTGGCAATGGCCTCGGACGACGCGCCAGGTATCACCGGCGCGCACACCTGGATCCATGGCTGGAAGGCAGGAGACGTCACGAGGCACCGTTTGGAGACGTCGTTGAAGCTGTAGCCAAAGTAGGCACAGCTAGGGTTGCGCAGACAGTGGAGCCTGCACGCGTCGGAGGTGTTTGCAGCGGCGACTTCGACGGCCACGTGTGGAAGCTCGCTGCACTTGGCACCTGCCTTGCCCGTCCAAGTTTCCATTGCGTAGGCGTTGTTGACGTGACCCCCGCCAATCGGAGCGGCCACGAGCGTCGTCTTCGTGATTAGTATCTCCGGATCGGGAATGTAGCAGGTCAAGGAGTTGCCCTTGATTGTCACGTAAAACCCTAACGCTCTACACCTTCGGCTACTCTGGCAGACGTTCTTGCACTTCTCCAATGAATCCGAGCCTGCTTTTGACTCGATGTAACCGGCAGACCCCGAGGCACCAGACGCGACCAAGTACATGTTTGGAATCTCTGTCCAGTTGTTGCGGCGCCAAAGAGTCCAGCCGTTTGACGGATCGGCAGCGATGACCCCCTTTGTGTCGCCCATGCACCCGTTCTCGTGTGCCTCTGCGCCTTTGCGCACCGTGACGCAGCGAGAAAAGGGTTGACTCTTGCACGTCGTTGTCGCCTGTCCGTTGGAGTTGGTATTATCATGATCAGAGCAGCACTCAGCGTCGCTCTTGCAGTACCGCAGCAGCTTGGGTATGGTGCCGTCACGAGAGTACGTGCCCGCAGGACACACTTTGACGTTCTTGGAGCGTATGAGCCTCTCCTCGTCTTTGCCGATGACTCGGAAGAGGTCCACTTTGGCAGTGGCAGACCTGTGGCACGTGAGCTCAACCTTGCCGGCCTGCAGGCACACACAGGCCGAACATCCGGCGTAGGAGCACATCTTGAAGTTGGCAGCTCCGTTCCAATTAGGAAACTCGAAGAAGGGAGTGTTGTGCGTGGCGGCGCACTCCTGTGCACACGCCGCGACGCTCGAGATGCTTTTGGTCGAGTCCGCGTAGAACCTCGTGATGTTGGGCTCGTTTTGGTTCAGCGCCATGTCAAAGCCACACCTGGCGTCACGGAGGTGCACGCGATAGCTGGACGTCTCGTCGGCGCTGGTGGCCTCGGCTACGTCGTAGAGCGTCAGGTTTTGATGGGTACTTGCTTGCTTGCACACCGGCGAGCCCACCGCCACGCACGTGCATTCGCACCGTTGGATCGGAGAGTCACATCGCATCGATGCCGTTCCGCGAACGAAGAAGCGCGTAGAAGGACCGCAAGCGCTTGCGCACTCATACGCAGTAAGCTGTCTCGGTACAACGCCCCATCCCTTGATGACAGTCACGACGCGATGTGTCCCCGCCAGTCCCTCGTCCTCGTTTCGGTAGAAGACGGCGCGCTTCAAGGACGTGGTGGCAGTGGTCGTAGTGTTTACGCTGACCAGCGGAGGCGTCTTAACTCCACGCTTCACAACGCGACACTCTGCCTTTGGAAGGCACCGGCCGCTGCAATCGGAGTGAATCTTTTCCAAAACGAAGCCGTCACGGCACTCTGTGCATCGCACGGGGTCAGACTTCTTTCCAGAAACCGCCTTTTTGCAAGCGCCTCCGTTTGGTGCCGTAGACAGCACATCTTCGGTCTGCACAGCCAAAGAGCAGCTTTGGGCCGAGGAGGAAGACGACACGTCGCGCTGTACGTGACCGTACCCAATCGAGAGGAATCCAAACAGCGTGCTACTGAGAGTCGAAAAGGCAGTAGCAACCTGTCGCCAGCGCTGCTTGCAGTCTTGCTCTGTCAGCGTCGGAGCCACCTCAAACCCATCGGTCGGGACCACTCGGTAAGCTGGTAGTCGGTACAGTGCCCAACTTTCAAAATCGGCCCATCGTTCAATAGTATCCCCGTCAGATACACCCGTCGTCGTCGAAGGGAAGGGAATGCGACACCCGCGACTCCCGCTGCTGCTTTTGTACCAAGAGAATCCTTTGGCCGGACACCCAGCAACCTGTTGACACTTGATTCTGCATTCTTCAGCAGACAGGCCTTGATAGGACGTATAGGAGGCGCCGTGGCCAAAGCCGTCGAGCTTTTCGTAGTGAAGCGTCAAACTGGACGGACTCGGAACGCTCGAGACGCTGTAGTACGCTGCCGCGGCGCTTGCTGTCGCTTCGAGTTGCAGGTCGTTTGCTCCTTCCTGTGGCAGTCTGCAGTCGTTTCCCGCCGCATCAGACCAAGTGAACCCTTTGTCGGGACAACCTGGCTGCTTGTCACACTCGAAACGACACTCCAGAAACGACAGCGTCCTTGCTTGATGCCCTGTCTTGTACTGGTAGTGAGGCACTTTCATGTAGACACACCCTGGCTTGCGGTACAAAGAAGCCGTTGTCGTCACCGTCATTGACACCTTGCTGGCTGCCGTGGGAAAGCGGCAATCGCCCAACGTAGTAGTGCCATTTCCTGAACGTGGCACAAAGCTGAACCCTCGCTCTCGGCAAAGCGCGTCACTCGCGCACTGCTGCTTGCACTCGTCCAGCGTGCTGGCGGGTGGCTTGACACACACTGCTTCGCCAGACGCTTGGTTAAAGTTGGCCGTGCTCCAACTGCCGGATGGCGCCCGCCAGCCCCATTGACTGAAGTGTGCAGAAACTCCTGATCTCCACAGCTGATCTTTACCAGCACCGTAGTGATTGTAGTGCTCCGCTTCTGCCATTGCCAGCGCTCTCCAGCCAGGACCATTGTGTTTGCGACACTCGGAGTCCGCGTACACCGCCCGTTCATCTGCCGTGTTCGAGCTCCAGAAAGCCACCCCGCCTGGAAAAGAAGAGCTTGCGCTGTGACCAAAGGCCGGAGGGGTTTGGTCGGAAATGCTTGCAGTATTTGCGACGTCATAGAATTTGTAGTGGCTGGTCAGCTCAGTACTGACTTGTTTGACCCACTCCAAGCTGTCACCGACACACCCCATGCCTTGACCTGCGTGTCCAACCGTCTTTCCGGTGACGTTGACCAAGGACGACTCCGCGCAGGTTTTGCCACTTTGGAGCAGCGCGGGTACGTACGGCACCGTGCCTTCTTTAGGGAAATCGTAGAGCGACAGCTGGTACCCGCCGTCGATGCTTGCTCCGTCATCACCACCGCCTCCGCCACTGGTTTGCTCGTGCGTGGACTTGCGGAAGATGAGCAGGTTGTACATGCCACCCGTGCTCGTGATGCTGCTGAACCCTCGCGCCGTGCAGGAGCAGTCGGCGGTGGCGGTGGCAGCCGTACCATCATTGTCACCCACGGCGGTGCAAGCGGTCATGAAGGCAATGAGGTTTCTGCACATCGGGATGGGCGAAACCGGCAGCAAGCAAACACTGTCCGTGTAGAGGCTGGTGGTCATCCGTGCCACGCCTGGCGGACAGGTCCGCCGCAGCTGACACTGCCCTGGCGTGGTCTGGCTCAGTGAGTCCGAGTACGTCATGTAGTAGTCCGCGGAGTTGCACTGCGTCTTGGGCAGGCAGCTGTAGTACACTTTGACCAACGGACACGTCGCTGCGTAAGACACGGGTGCCAGTGGAGACACTTGAGCAGCCGGTCGGGTTTTCCGGTAGAAGACAGCGTACCGCACGTTGCGTCTGATGGCTGCGCTCTTGAACATGGTGACGTGCAGCTTTCCGAGCGCCGCTGTGGGTTCGTGTGTCACAGTGGTGATCGAGACCTGAGCAGAGTCGGGGTACGTCACGTCGTGTATCACGTTCACCGGAAAGGGTTGTCCATGCGGCCACTGCACCAGCACGGCGACAAGAGGCTGACAATGCCGCTTCTTCTGCGGAACGTTGACACAGACAGGCTTTTGGTACTTTTCTTTGTCACCCAATGCGTTTGCGGTTTTCCAAACCAAACCAGAGTAACTCCAATAAGCCCACGATTCACGCCACCTCCTGTCGTCTTCGTTGAACCTGACGGCCTGATTTACTTTTGACGGATCGTAGTAATCTGCATCCTCCGTTGACGCCGATCGCCACTCTGGCCCTTTTTGCTCCGCGCACACCGCATCAGCAAGCAGTGCCCATGCCCCATTGGTCTTCACCTTTGGTGTCTGCATGATCGGCACATCGGAGGCCCAAAAGGTCGCCGTTGTTGTCGAGCCCGTCTCTACTACTACGCAGCTCTTTGCTTGCTCGGGTGGGTCGTCCTTGCGCGCGAGCAACACCTGCGTCTCGCTGCCGCCGCCACTGGCAGAAGTCAGCACTTTGCTGCTGATGGCGTTGACTGTCGATGCAACGCCAGACGTTTCTTTTCCGCCCATGGTGGCGATGCCTCCAGTGGAGTCCAGTGTGAAGTGGAATGGATAGCGAACGCCGTGAGCGTTTTCGAACAGGTAAGGTGCAAACTCGAACTTGAGGTCCTTCACGTAGGCTGCGACGCCACCGCTGCGCAGCACGTAATCCCGTCCGCCCTTCAGACCGTCGGCAAAGAGCACCGGCATCAGAGGCTTCCACCACCGCTTCGAGGCCTGGTTGTTATTGGCGGTGGCCATGCAGCTGCCGATCACCGAGTCGCGCATGTCTCCCCATGCGTTGTCGGCGGGGCTAGGCACTGCGGTCATCAAGGCGCTGCAGGAAAATGGCGTGGGTTGGTGAGCCGACAGCGAAGTCGATCCAGCAGCCGTGTGCTTCTCGACGCTGGCCATTGCCACCGTGCCTTGGCTGCGGAACGCGTCGCCGTAGTCCTGGTTCGATCCAGGAGAAGCAGGCAGTGAAAGGTACTTGCTTCTGTCCAGCTTCGTGCGTGCGTTATCAGGGTTGAAGTTCTCCACGGTGAAGCTGCTTGCAGGCGCCTCGTTCACCGTGAACCGAGAGGCGAACTGTGTGCCCACACCAGGTGCAGGAGGAGAAGCCACCGCCGCCGCCACGTACGCAACTTGACCCGGGTCGACGGAGTCAAGCATGAGGTAGACCTCCAGTGAATCTCCAGCGAGCGGCGGCAAGTCGACGCTGCCACGGTAGACCACGCCGCTTCCGGTGTGACTCGAGCCCGAGCTCGACGCGGAGCGCGCCCTGTACACGGTGCCCATGCCGTTGCCGTAGGCACAGTTGTCGTCAGGCACACGTCCCACTCCGCGCATCACGCAGAGCTCCGCCGTGGCCATCACCGCGTCGATGGTCTCTTCGTTTCCGTAGAAGATGCGTGGGATCTGGCCGGTGTACTTCTTGTGACCCGAGAGGTACGTGGCGTCGGCATCGGTTTGCTTCCAGTGCGGGTACGCGGGATCCGAGTACGAGAGCTGCAGACCGCTGGCACAGGCACCGTTGGCACCGACGGCCGCGCTGCACTTCACCGAAAAGAGCAGCATGGCGCGCTTTCCAGGTCGCACGATCGCGGCGCGCCTGCCGTTGCCGGCAACCACCATCCTGTGGCAGGTCTTGTCGACCAGCTTGTATCCCGAACACGTGCTGCTCGCCTTGCACGACAGCTCACACTGGCTCAAGGTCGTGGCGCCTGCGTCGTGCTGCCACTCGATGTTGGCGTTTGGCACTCCGTCGGTGACCCAGCTCGTCGATGGCTCAGCCGGTGTGCACTTGCGATCGGGAACAGGCGTCCAGGTGAGCGGCGGACACTTGCTGCACCACGCCTGGCTGAACTTGCCGTCCGTGGACTCAAAGGCAGTGGCCAGATTGACGAAGCTTCCACCCGTACAAGGGAGAGGGTCGACGACGCGCCGCGTGCCGTTGACGGGTGTCGTGTCGCACTTGATCTCTGCCGAAGCGCGCACCGCGACGTTTCTGTACTTGACCACGACAGTGCCGCCGCTGCTCGGGTTGCTGCAGTCCGAGCTCGACGTCAGCAGCGTGCAGCCGTCCGGCTTGAATTCTCGCCGTTGGAAGACAAAGCCGTGCAGCCTGCACTGCTTCCCGTCTCCGAGGTTGCCACCTTGCCCCTGGCAGATCCGCGAGCACTCCTGCACCCGCAGCTCTTCGGTGGCAGCGGTCAAGTCGAATCTGGATTGCAGCAGCGTGGCGCTGCTGCACCTCACCTCTGCCACGAATTGCGGCTGATGCGCCATGCATATGTTGCCGTTGATGGTGTCGAAGTCGCCTTGGAGCGGAATGCGTGGTTTCCCGTTGCTCGGCAGCAGCGGATCGCGTCGGAAGCCAAGCTCCAGCGGCTGCTGATTCGAAGCGTCCTCCGTTGGCGAGCGCGGAGAGTAAGGCAGCGTGCAGTATGGCGGCGTCGCCGATCCATACTTTTTGCATTGGCTGCGCGGATAGAATGACGCAAGCTGCTGCAGAAAGCTCGTGTGCTGCAGGAGCTCCTCGCCGCCGTACACCGACGTCGTCGACGCTGGCCACGTCCCTGTCTCGACGGTGGGCAGGATTCCATCCGCTACAAGGTGGTGGCAGCGCAGCGCCTTTTCACAGTTGTCCGACTTCTTTTCGAGGCGGTAGTGGACCTGTGTGTAGAAACGGTTCGACGACGCCGCCGCGGTGGCGTTGAAAGGTGCACTGTGTTGCGATGTCGGAGCCGGAACCGTGCAGCCATTACTGGTGGATCTTATCAACAGGCAGGCTGGCGTGAGCGATCTGTCTTGGATGGGTGGCTTGATGCACATGACTTCGCCAGACGGATAATTAGGATTGGCCGTGCCCCATGAAGTGCTGGCAGAATATCGGTAGGCCCATTGGCCAGGGTGTGCAGGAACCCCGGCTCGCCACAGCCTGTCGCTGCCACTGTAGTGGTTGTGCCGCTCGGCTTCTTCCTTTGTCATTGCTCGCCAACCGACGCCCTTGTGCTTGAGACACTCCGAGTCGGCGTACACAGCACGCTCATCGTCGGTCTTTGATGTCCAGAATGCCGCTCCGCCAGGGAAGCCAGCGCTGACGCTGTGGCCAAACTCCGGAGAAGAGAACCCAAACCGCTCCACCGTGTGGATGAAGCCACCACCTTCTCTGCACTGGGCATCTGCCGCACACATGGCCTTGCAGAGTTCGATTGTGGCGTAAACCTTTTGCACACAGCTGTCGGGTAACGTGGCACTGCTGACAGGCCGAGTGACCCATGCCGAGCTGCAACGCTGATGCTCAAACAAAAACCCACGCGGACACTGTGAGCTGTCTTTGCCGCAGCGCTGCCGGCACTCCTCTTTGCCAGCTGGCGCATCCACCGTGGCGTACTTTGCCGCGAGTCGCACGTCATGGGCTTCGCGCCACCGAGTGCGCTGCAGCAGTGTACCAGACGAGACGACGTTATTGTGCAGCGCACCGTTTGAAGTCTTGGACTTGTAGAGGACACAGTTTCCGCCTTTTGAATACGAAACATACGAGCAGACGGACAGCAACAGACACTTTGCCTTGCAGGCACCCATGCTCATTTGCCACGGTGGTGAGGATGTCGGTTGAGGCCAGATCTTCGCTCCCACCGAAAAACCGTTGCCGCTGCTACTGCCGGAAGGATTGGTGGTGGTAGTCAGCACCGGGATCCAACTTGACCGCGCGGGCCAACTGATGAAAGGACGTCCGCGAGGCACGGTGACTCCCACTCCGCTGCAGCTGCTGTCCTTGCAGTGGTTCTTGATGCACGAGTTGACCAGTGACGATGATGATGATGACGATGATGAAGAAGCGCCATCCAGCTCCGTCACGGCCATTGGTGTCTTCCAGCACCTGACGTTGCGACCGATTGCGCTGAACGCAGCCGAGTCGGAGTTGCGGGTTTGGAACTCGTAACCCTGGCCGGCGGTGGCAAAGGCCACAAGAGCAGCAGCGGCAACGGTGGTCATTAACATTGACACAAAGTGCATTGCGCGCGGGCCTTGCTTGGCCGCTTAAAAAGACAGCGGCCTTAAGGGCCTATATACTTAAGGACCCTTTACTTCAGCCTGCGTTTCTTCTTATTCAATTCTTTATCGTCCAGCCCTGACACGTACACTTCCAACCAATGCATCTTAGGTCTACTTATTGCAACCGCTTTGCCTTTGAGGTCCGTCATTTTCGTTGGATTCCAATAGTTGCAAAGCTCGTAATCTGCATACATCTCATCGAATGTTCCCAAATCATCATATAAGTTCTCACCAGTGACAAACACCTCGCCCTTGGACGTCAAAAAGACAGTACTGTGCTTGTCTAATGCCACATCAACCACCCTGTGTCCTTCCAAACCCAACACCACCTCTGGCTTTAAGATCGGTCCAAGCGTTTTCCCTTGGCCTAGTTGGCCTTCGTCGTTCATACCCCATGTGTACACCTTTCCGTCCGTAGTAATCACCACTGTATGGTATGGACCCATGAAAACCTTCCAAGCCTTCTTTCCACCAAGTCCTTCCACTTTAGTAGGCATTTGGCGGTGTTTCTGATCACCATGCCCCAAACCCCCTTGAAAGCCATTGCCCCAGGTTTGCAGTTCACCTTCTTCATTAATCTTTTTGTACCTCGTACTGACGAAGTATTGGGCATCATCATCCCATTTCTTTCGAAAATGCGTATCATCCCCGAACTCGAACGGCTTCGTAGTGCACGGCGCGCGTTGATTGAGAAAGTAACTCAACGCAAAGAGTAAGTCCGAAGAGAGCTCTTCGGTCGTTGGCTCCATTTCCTGCAACTGTGCTTGATCTCGCGCATACGTGTACACGTTTTCAGACATCGTTTTGTACGTCATGGCCAAGGATGCTAGTGTTGGACATGTTAATAAAACAAACATATCATAAAACAAAACGTTTTTCGGGATCTTTTGCAAATGTGCCATCATCGTTTGAGTAGTTGTGGTGACCAATCTCTTGTATCCTCCTTTATTACCCCAATTTTCCTAAAATAACCTTTACATTAAAAAATGTCTCAACGGCTTCTGCCGTTGCCGCTTTGTCCAATTTTAGTCCACTGCAACGGCCCTTCTACCCCCACAGCCACCGGCACCGCCAATGACCCTCTCCCTGAGCTTGCCGACCACCACGCGCATGCACTCCAGCGCCACGGTCACTCCCTTCTTGAGCCTCAGCGACTCCTTCACCTCTTCCTCTTCCTCATGCTCCTCCTCCTCCTCCTCTTCTCTCCACAGCTCGCGCAGCGCGCTATCTCCCACCGTGATGCTTGTGTTGACGCGATCCACCACGCGCCTCGTCCTGAGCTCGGACACCACGTTCACGGCACGGTCGTCGACGGTTGCCGTTGCTATGAGCTCCTCCCTTGTCCTTTGCCAACCCCACACGTCGGCACGGTGCGTGTGTATCTGCCGGCTCGAGAACTTGGCCTCCTTCACGTCGATCTGCGAGAGCCCACGCGATGCGAGGCACTCCTTGCACAGCGCTAACTCCGCTTTCAGGAGCTTCAGCAGCAGGCGGGCGAGCGAGTTGAAGGTCAGCTTCCACGAATTGATGCGGTCGACATCGGCGCTATCATTACCCTCCACCGCCTCCTCTGTCCTGAACACGTGCTTCAGCAACATCTGGCTGTTGCGCACGAAGAGCTGCACGCCGGCGTCGACGTCCTCGTGGGCTTGGAGTGTTCCCTCTTCGGCGTGCTTCGCAAAGAGAGCCACGGAGTCACACGCAACGGCGTCGTTCAGCTCCACCGCCATGTTGTAGAAGTGAACGTCGAGCTCACCTACCAGTGCATTCTGTTGTTCTCCTTGGACCTCGGCCCAAAGAAAGCAGGCAGAGAGTCTCCGTCCCGTGTCCAGCGCGGCGAACAGGGCCTCTGGCACTCGATGGAGGCTGGAGAGGTCTGACATTCTTAGACCGAGCCTCGCGCAGGGCACCCGAGCCCTCTTTACACGGTGCACCAGAAGCCGTTGGAAATTTGACCGTTTACACACCAAGCCGTTTCTGTGAAAAAACCAAAGAACTCCAGGACGTCCCACAACTTTAGAATTGATTGCCTTGCGCTGAGCTTTAATCTCTTGCTATTGCAGAAACAATTGTAAACCTCCATTAGCTCAGTGGCAGAGCGGGGTACTTATGATGCTTAGGTCGCCAGTTCGAATCTGGCATGGAGCATTATGCGTATGATACGGTGGTCACACACCGCAACGTACTCGTACATATTTTTCATTCGCGCGCGGTCGCTTTTGCCGTTGGAAAAAAATCAATGTTGCCACTGCTGCTGAATAAGAATGAAGAATCGAAGTTGCCAGCGGCCCGTTGGAATCCGACGGCCAAACCACGAAACCACAAACCTCTCGCTTATAAGCGAAGGAATTCTAGGTTTCCCTTCTCTCGAACGACGACGACAACATGTACTCTGTATTCAATCCACCTGGTGCACATGGTGCCTACCCCCCAGCGTTTCAAGCCACAAACATGGGTCCAATGAGTTGCAATCAGACAAGGACTCTCTCTTACACCCTGCTGGATGGTGAATTCACCTTCCTGGTTACGGCTGTCGGACACGTCGAGAGAGACCCTCTCACCCTG
>PCBO01000127.1 GCA_002730975.1 Opitutia bacterium | reverse complement strand
CGCCCCAGCGATGATCTTGGCGAGGGTTTCATTATCGTCCAAGTCAATCTTGGCGACTTCTGCAGTTTTCGCAGCAGGAGGGTTTTCTGCAGACGACTGATTGGATTCTGACACATCCGACCCTGAACCACCGCCACCACACCCAACCATCAGCAGGGCGACGAACATAGCGGCAAGTAACTTTTTCATCCCTCCATCCAATACCAGCCCCCGCTTGGGTCAAGAGGGGTTTTGACCCGTTTGTACGATTCCTGTCAAAAAAACCGGAATTTCGGTTAATATACTTATGCAGGCATTTGCTTCGGCAATGCAGACAAGAGTGCGAACTTTTCAAAGCGCAGTCGGGCAAGTTTCAAGTAGGCTTCAATTTGACTCGTCGCAGCCATAAAGTTTGCCCCACCGTTTGTCGGCACGAATAGCTTTGCGATTCGAACCTTCGGGAAGGATCGCCCAGTAGTCCCGAGCCTGCTGCTTGGTCTTCAGTCCCTTGTACTGATTGTGAATCATTTGAGGGCTATTGCCTCCCCATAGAGCCGTCTCGCCGTCATGATTGGTCAGTCTCAAGTGATAAGTGAGTCCGGAGTGCCTCAAGCCGTTGTCAATCGTTGAGGGTCTGCTCGCATCGTTTGAATCCTCAAGCAAGGGCGCGAGGACTTCGTGTGTCTTGCAGTTGATGTAAGTCGGATCGATTTTGAAACCAGCTAGAGCGAGGATGCGGTAGTTGAGCTTCTTCTGGTTTGGGGGCCACACGGAACCCTTCGCTTTGGCGTAGGGTTTTACCCATTCAATGCAAGTGGGAGTCATGTCGATGACTCTTCTCTTCAGACCCTTTCCCTTGCCTTTGATGGCTACCGTTTCCTCGCCTTCTTCCCAATCGAAGTCTTGCCAATCCAATCTCATGATTTCCTTTCTCCTCATGCCTGCAAAGAATCCCATTGCGATGCAGGAGACCAGAGATTCGTCCTCGGGGCATAGCTTTTCGTATCTGACGGCGGCAGACATTATTCGCCGAACTTCCTCGGGATCGTATGCCTCGGGGTCTGCTCCTTTCACTGTTGAAGTCTTGACTCCGACGACGGGAGAGGATTCGCACCATTTGCTTGAGAGGCAAAAGGAGAAGAACGCGCTGAGAGTGGCCCGTTCATGGTTCCTTTCGTTGTTGGATACGGTCTTTCTCGCCGACTTGTCCCAAGGGCCGACTTGATCGGGCTTACGACAATATATCCATTCGTAGAGTTCTGCTTGCGAAACCTCGGCGACCATCCTGTTTCCCCAAGCTAGCGACATTCTGCGCAAGCGATGACTGTAACCCGTGAGAGTGGAGATATCCAGATTACGGTTCTTGCAGTCGTCGACGTACAGCTCGATTGCATCGTCAATCGTCTTGTCGGTCCAACTCTTCTCCTTGTAGTTGGACTTAAAGAACTCCACCGCCGAGGAGAGTGTATGCTCTCCATCTATTTGCCTGAGAGACTTGAGTGCGACTTCGGCATCTCTTTCGTCTTCCCGACTCAGCTTGGTATTTCTGTATTCACCACCGGAAGCTTCTTCCTCTATCTCCAGAACAAATTCCCGCCTAGACCTCTTTGCTTCGCTTTCGGTTTCAAAACGCTTGCGAATTTTTTTTCCGTCTGGTAAATAGCCAAACATTTGAAAGTAGGATTTCCCTCCCGGCGTCCTCTTCTCCACAATCTTCAACTTATCAATGTTCCACTTACTTAATTCCCTCATTTCGTCCTCCGTAGTTGCTGGCCGAGTGAAAATATTGTCCAAAAATATGGACAATATGGAGTTTTGTCAAACTTTTATTCGACCGAAAAACACAGAAGAGTCAGTGCCTATCGGGTCTTGCCAGGGTAGCTCAGTTGGTTAGAGCAACGGAATCATAATCCGTGGGTCGTCGGTTCGAGTCCGACCCTTGGTACCATTTTTTCTTAGGATTGGTCAAAGTTCGTAGGGGTTGCAGAGGGTTTGTCGCTGAAGTGACACTCGATTTTCATTGTGGTGAAGGAGGGGTTTTTGACTGTTTTGGAGATGTAGTCAAGGGAGGTAGGTGCAACAAAAAGTGTGCAAAAAGATTCTGGTCTCCTTGAACCTGACTCCAAAGGCTGGACCCCGGATAATATGGGTTTCAAATCGACTATTTTTGCCGCTTAGGCCTCTCATTTCTTAGGGCATATGGGCAAATCAAGGTAAGCGAAAGGCGTGGCCAAGCCACCTACGCTTATGCCCAATTCAGCTGTGAACGACGAAAACGACAAATGGATCGTCTATTTCATAGCGAGCCACCAAATTGCCAGCGGCAATAACTAAAGAAGTGAAAGAAAGAAAATTACTCTCCTTATTTCAAATGAATTTCTATGAGTGTGCCTCAATGAGCTCTCACAGGAGTCCACTAAGCGAAGGCGAACTACTTGCGCGGAAACAAACCGGGCAATAAACCGCGCCGCTGGGTCTTATTGGAATCCCCGTCAGGATTAACTTCGTTTGACCTTGGCAGAGGAGGTAAGGGGAAAGTCCTTGTGTCTTCAAACTCGCCTGACTCATCGGGAAAAGCTATCTCTTGCGTCGATCCGTTCTCCAGTGGAATGACACTTCGCAGTCTGGGTTGGGGTGGAGTAGGAGGAGTCTGAATAAGACTAGGTGGGGATAAAATGGGAGTCACAGGGGTAACCTCACTTTTTTTATCCCCGGAATATTGCGGAGTGGGAATCGATGGCGCAATTGGAACCTCTCTCTGATCGGGTAATTCCGTCCCGTTGGTCTCTGGAACTTCGATAACAGATTTTTCTTCATTCCCCACATAACTACGAAACACCAAGTCGTGCTCGGGATGCAACCAGTGCCTGCCACCCGCATATGGGTTGCCCTCACCAAAGGAAAACGCACCGAAAAAATGCTTCCCGTCTGCAATCCGCTCGCAAACCACGAAATACTTGTTCCCGACTTCAAGTGGAACCGTCGGTTCTTGAAACTTTAGGTCTATCCAGCCGTAATCAACTTCGCTCAAACCCTGTGAAGCCAATTGGGAAACTATGTCGACACGGGACAAACTCCACTTCGCGATACTGCGGCCTCGCTCCGGATTGCCCTCACGCAAAACTCCGCTCATCGACGAACCATAGAAGTCCGAAGTCGCGAAATGAGGTTTGCCGTACAGGGTTATTCGCATGGGCATGCCCGCCTTGCCCGCTGTAAAACTGCAATAGTTCTTGTTTCGTGTGTGACTGAAACTCGTATCGTGCTGCTCTTTGAAATACTCTTGGAATTGATCCAGTTCCTCAATGTAAACTACTTGGGGTGCCGCGGGTTCCACGGACTTTGGAGATGCCGAAGGCGCTTTGACGGCTGGAGATTCCGTCTCAAACGATGGGGATTCCTCTTCGGCCGTATCGTCACCGCAACCAAAGAAGAAGGCGGAAACCGCGAAAAGTAAAAGACGTAGAAATAGGCGTTGGGCACTCACCATAATGGCGTAAAAGGATTATGGTCTTAATTCAAAACACCCATTCGACATCCGGCAAGCCCGGAAAAAAATCAATAACGTTGCTTCCCCTAATTATTTTGAATGAAAATTAAAGGAGTATATCAATCATGACCACAATCGCTTTTTGGCTTCCCGTAATCTTCTTATTCGCCGCCGCTCTTCTTGGTGCGGCGCTCAAGCGACGCGCCAGAGACCCATGCCTTAAGAAATTTCAGGGTGACCTTGTATTCCTACGGCGCACAGACGGACTTTGGCGGGCCGGTATCCTTCGACCATTCGCCAGCGGATTGGAACTTCTCTACGACGAACCCAGAAAAGAAGCCTCAGACCTCGTGTCCTCACTCGTTCTTCATCAGTCCGAGGTCGACAAGCTAACCCGCATCGCTCGTCCGCCCCCCCCCGAGGACACCCGCGCCGGCGCCGACCGTCGGCGAATCCTCGCTCGTATCCGGAACCCGGACTTCTTTGATCGCACCCGAAGATCGTCCCTTAACCTCTATAATATGGTACGCGATGCCTTCGGGCAGTCCCTCAACGTTATCATCGGCGCCATCACAAAGGGCAGCAACCTCTCCGATGTTAAAAACGCCGACAAGAAACTTTCAGAGATGAGCCAATCTCTAACCGGGGTCATACCCAACGCTTGGGAACCCGTCCTCGAAACTTATCGCGGGCGACGTGTAGTCATCGAAAGCAGAGCGTCAGACAAACTTTGTAAAGAATGGGGCATACTTGAAGACTACTCCGCCAAATACTTACTCATCCGCGAAGTGACGATGGTCGAAACGCCCACCGACGAAGGTGCCGTTAGAAAAGGAAAATCCGTCAAATCCGGATCAGTCTTCGACGTACTGTACCAACGCTCCTCCGCACTCGTCCGCCACGCCGCGCCTGAGTCCAATCACTAAAAAAAGATTCTAGCGCACCCTCTCTTTAAATCTACTGAGAATAGGAGAACGGTAGCCGAAAAAGCCGGCTCAATAGCATCACGCAAACCGAGGAGGGGCAGTTGGTTGCCGAAGTGATCTTGGGAGTCTCAAATATTCTCCAAGCATATAAATAAAGCGATTCCAATGAAGAGAAATGAAAAGATTTGGAAATTCGATTTCAGACTAAACGGCCAAAAGGAATTGCCCGCAACGGCTCAACAGTTTAAAGGTGAATTTTTTTTAATCACTTGCTCCATATGAACGAACCACAAGCCGAAACCCAAGAGACCTCCATTCGAGAAGACAACGACTTAAAGGAAGAGACAATAGCAGAATCGGCGAAGGAATCAGAGCCAGACGATTCACAAGGCTCACAGCAAATTGATTTCGACTATGTCGATTTGATGCTCGACGGAGACTTAAAGGCACAAGTGAACTACTCTTTCGTCAAGGCGGTTGCCGCAGCCTTTGACGAGAAGGTTCGCCTCCTGGAGGATGCGGAACAGAAAGTGGAAGGTGACGAGGGCGAGGAATCCTTCACAGAGGTTGCCGTACCTGAAATCGAAGCTATGGCTCAAGCGGTGACCGAGGGTTGCGTAGATTTTGGAAAGATTCATTTTTGGGAATCGTGCGAGACAGCCGAAATAGCTTGGGAGGAATCCAAGGACGAGGAAGGCAATGTCGTGAGCCGAGCTCCCTACGGGAATCCCCATGAGGAGCCACAAGAAGGTAACCGGATACTCGCCAATCTTGAGAAAATCGCGGGGTGGCTTCGCGAGGTGCACAAGACCCACGAGGAAAAGGGCATGGGCTGGGTGTCCCCCTACGGTTGCCCCGAAGACGGGCAGCACGCCTACGACCGCCGATCAGCCTGCATTACAGAGTTGGACGGTATTGTCGAAAAGGTTAAGAGCAACGTAGACCTTTGATTAAGATTTAAACGGCTCTCCTAAATCCGCGTGGTCTTGTAGACGCGTGGCACGCGTTTGGTAACAGAACACAGGAGCTCCCACGGGGAAGTGTCCGAATGAGCGGCAAGCTCCGTTAGCGGTATTCGTTCATTTCCTTGCGAGCCAATAAGCGTTATGTTTTCTCCCGGTTGCAAATCTTCGTCCGCGTCAGTGAAATCTACGAGAGTCTGATCCATAGTGACGCGACCCACGATTGGATGCCGACGACCACGCAAGAGGACGTCCGCTCGATTTCCACAGGGCAGGGGAATGGCATCCCCGTAGCCTGCAGTCAATATACCGATGCGCGAATCTCGCTCGAGAAGGAACTCACGACCATAGCTTACGGATGCTCCGGCAGGAAGGTTTTTAACAAGGGCCAATCTTGCGTGAAAGGAAAATACCGGATCTATCTGAAGATCAGCGAGTGGAGAACCAGCAGGTGGAGATATTCCGAACTGGTGGAGACCGATCCGAACGGCATTGCAAGGATCATCGGACGAAAGCGTGCAAAGAGAGGAAGAGTTGTCGGCATGGACAAGAAAATCGGGTTTGCCGAGTAGGTTTTGCTCTCGAAGGATATCAAGAAATATTTTTCTTTGCATCCTTGTGAATTCAATGTCCTTGGGGTCGGCGAAGTGAGTGAGGGCACCTTCCAGCTTCAGTTCTTGTCTTGATTGAGCGTCTCGAAGAAGAGCCACGGCCTCTTCCCACCAAGCCCCCATTCGGCCCATTCCAGTATCTATTTTCAGCTGTATGGGTAGCGTTTTCTTTGCTTCTCGTGCGACTCTCGCAAAGCGATCCAGTTCATTGACGCAGGAGATGGTGGCAATTAGGTCGTGAGTAGCTAAGGCTCGGTCTTCCTCGGGCAACAAGGGACCGAGCACGAGAATAGGCCAACCCGAGCCCATTTCACGAATTTCAGTGGCTTCGCGAACATTGGCCACCGCAAAGAGATCGACGCCGCTTTGCATGAGACGAGCCGCGGTGGGATGAATGCCATGCCCGTAAGCATCGGCTTTGACTACGGACACATAGCGAATACCTCGAGGCAGAGCAGATCGGATCAAACCTAGATTGCGCTCGAGGGCGGCAAGGTCAATTTCGGCCCAGCAGCGCATGTCCTACTAGTTAGGCGAAAGGTTGCGTGTGGGTTCCCATTTGCGGAACTCCGCAGGCAGGGGAGTGAACACCTCCGGCATCTCAGCAAGACGCAGAATCGGAGCTATTCCTGCGAGACCTGCAACATGAGAAATATCGTACTCGAGGACATCCAAATCCTCTGGAAGACTCTCCATCGGGCGGAGAGGTGGAAGATGAAGAGCTTCCTTGGACAGTGATTCTGAAATTGGTTCTTCGAGAACTTCGATAGAGCCGATGGCGGAATCCGATATTGGGCTGCGTAACAATCTTTTCCCTTTCCTGAAAGGAGCCAATATGGGGCGCGATAAGTCGTTGGACATAATCGCGGCGAGATCCAGAGCATTGTAAGTGAACAGGGTGGGGGATGGTTTGTTTTCTCCAAGGATAGTTTTTACAGCCGTCGCGGCAATACGGAGCCCGAGTGTGGATCCTGGACCTTCGCAAAAAAGGATGGCATCGATTGCTGACATTGAGGCATCGACCTCTCCGAGAGATCTTGGGATCGCCAAAAAGAGAGATTCCAGGGCTGGTTTTTCCTCTCTAACTAGACTGAGCCAACCCTTGGAGTCGGGAATTCCAATATGAACCAGCGAGGAGGCGTCGACAAGAAGCGGCAGGCGAAGCCCGGATAATGCGGTGGCGGTGGTCATTATTCGGAATATCGCCGATGATTGAGGGATTTTCGGGTATTAGTAGCGACGACGAAGGTTGGTGGGGAGAATACCTAGTTGCTCCCGATACTTGGCCACTGTGCGGCGAGCGAGAGCCACATCGCGTTCGGCGAGAATATCGACTATTTTTCGGTCGCTCAGAGGTTTGGAAGGATCTTCCTTCTCGATAATGGAGCCGATCAGTTCCTTAACGCTCGTATTGGAAACGAGGTCTCCGTCCTTACCAACATAGCCGTGGGTAAAAAAGTACTTGAAGGGAAAGATTCCGTGTGAAGTCTGTAGGTACTTGCTTGAGATAGCTCGAGAAATGGTGGTTTCGTGGACACCTATTTCCTCGGCCATTTCGGCCATAGTCAGAGGTTTTAGGCTGGATACGCCTTCTTCGAAAAATTCTGTCTGACGCTCGATTAGTTTTCGAGTAATCCGCTCGATGGTGTTCTGTCTCTGCTCAATTGCATTTATGAGAAATTTGCCTGAACGCATTTGGTTTCGGACATAGTCTCTCTCTTTGGCTTCAAGCTTACCTTTGGCAATCAGATCCTTGTATGTCTTGTTTATCCGAAGACGAGGAATAAAGTCGTTGGTTAAGGATATTCCCCATTCGTCGCCAATCCGCTCAACGGTCGCGTCGGGTGAGATCGAATGGTTTGTGTCCATGGAGAATCTCCGCCCCGGGGCAGGATCAAGTTCGGCGATTCGCTCGATCAAATCGTGAATATCGTCATTGGGCAAAGAAAGCTTTCGCGCAAGATCGGGCACGCGCCGACGAAGAAGGAGGTCCAAGTGATCACGAACGACAACATAGGCAGGAGACTCAACTTCGCCACTTTGTTCAAGTTGATGCATGAGACATTCACGCAGGTCCGTAGCAGCGATACCCAAGGGGTCAAAGGTCTTAAGAATCTTATGGGCGTGTTGAAGATCGGCGAGAGGAATTTCCGAACTCAGAGCTAGATCTGAAAGCGGAGCTGATAGAAATCCGTTTTCATCAAGACTTCCAACAAGGTAGCGAGCAGCCTCAAGCTCATCCTCAGAGATGTCGGCGAGCTTCAATTGACCCATAAGATGTTCTTGAAGGGAAGTTTCCTCGACAAGCGAATCAAAGAAGAACTGTCGTTTCTCGTCGGCTTGCGAATTGGCCAGCTGGGACTCCCCCTCATATTCAGCCTCATAATGCTCTCGAAGGTCTTCCTGCATTTCGTTGAGGACGGCGAATTCATCGTCAAAGTTCATTTCATCATGCGTATCCGATACATCACGATCAAGATCGTCAGAACTATCAGAATTCACTTCGCTGGTTGTTTCGTCAGGATCGTCGCCGATATCCTCGTTTCCTAGATTTTCTTCCGGCGACTCCGGAGAATCCTGTTCAACGACTTCAGCGTCGAGGCTTTCATCGTTTCCAGACAATTCCTCCAACACGGGATTGGTCTGGAGTTCTTCGAGTATGGCTGTCCGAAGTTCTTGAGCGGGCACTTGGAGGATTTTCAGGGATTGCCGCAGTTGAGGGGCCAGAACAAGATTCTGGGTCTGCTTTTGAACTTGGCGAAGACCTGGTGACTGGCTGGCCATGACTTTTTACGGGCTGGATGGTCTGCCTAAGCAAACGGCACAATTGCTTAAAGGTCGGGAAAGGGAGTTTCGCCACGATGCCAACGGAGAGCGGCATTTTGGCCGTCGTCACCGAATAAGTCATGAACATAGGCGGCAAGCTTTTCGTTGGTGGGGCCATAGCCTTTACCATAAATGAAACTCTCCAATTCCGTAAGCATTTCTTCGGAAGATTGATAGCGTTCCTCGCGAGGTCTTTTCAAAGCCATGTGCAGTATGTCGTTGAGCTTCACCTCAACATCGGGTCGGAGGTCGGGGAAATTCGGGATTTCCATTTCAAGAATATTCTTGATGGTTTCCTCGGATTCCATGGCCTCGAAGGGATTGTAGCCCAAAAGAAGTTCGGCCATAACTATGCCACAGCAGAAAAGATCAGCTCTATGATCAGTGACCTCGCAACGCGCTTGCTCGGGAGAAAGATACTCATCCTTACCTGCTATCACTTCGCCTTCCTTGTTATACATGATATCCAAGGCTTTCGCTATACCGAAGTCGGTCAACTTAACGTCGCCCTCCTTGGCCATCATAATGTTTTTAGGGTTCACATCACGATGCACGATACCGAGCAACCGGTTTTGGTCGTCTCGCTTTCGATGGGCATAACCGAGTCCTCGAGCAATACGAGAAACGATAAATACTGCCAAATCGGCAGGAATGTATTGTTCCGTTTCCACATGACGATCCAACAACTCCTCCAAGTTCCACCCGTCGACGAACTCCATTGTCATGAAGTACTGCTCTCCTATCTTGCCAAGGTGGTAAGTCTGCACAATGTTGGTGTGAATGAGATCGGCTACCAATTTGGCTTCGCCTATGAAGTTGTTACGAAACTCCTCGATGGCTGAATACTCCTCTCGGATAAGCTTGATGGCTACGACCTTACGAAAACCACCAATCCCTTGCTGCACAGCTTCATAGACCATTCCCATGCCTCCCTCCGCAATTTTGTGCGTAAGCTCGTAGTGGACTTCGTTAAAAATATGTTTCACGGTTTTAAAAACAATAATTGCTTAACTTTTCTATGGGAAAACCTCACGGAGAAGGCAAGAACCTTCGCAAACATGTGAAGGTTTCTTCCTCAATTGGCGCGAGATACGCTTACTTTATATTAATTGCCCTGGACTTTCAGTATTAATTTACAGCTGCGTTGACTAATGCAGAAGAGAAATGCAAAATGTAAAAATGATAACATTAACCGATCAAGCAGCAGTTCGTGTGCGAGAAATGGCAGTCGAAGCAGGGGACAGTTCTAAAATGCTACGTATTTTCGTTGAACCGGGAGGATGCTCCGGCTTCGAATACGGAATGAGTTTTGACAAGCTAAAAGATGGTGATCAAATGCAAGAATCAAATGGCGTTACCTTCGCCGTGGATACGGACAGTTTGTCCTATCTCGGAGGTTCCGAGGTTCACTTCGACGATGGGTTAGCGGGCAAGGGTTTCGAGATTCGCAATCCAAATGCTGAATCGACATGTGGTTGCGGAAAGTCGTTTAGCTGACTGGTTAGATGT
This sequence comes from Opitutia bacterium, assembly GCA_002730975.1. Taxonomy (GTDB): domain Bacteria; phylum Verrucomicrobiota; class Verrucomicrobiia; order Opitutales; family Seribacteraceae. The sequence goes on along the minus strand of PCBO01000127.1, from coordinate 8,470 downwards.
AAAAGTTAAAAATTATCCTTCTGTCTCAAAAATTATACTTTCTTCTAAGAAATCGAGATCTCAGGAGTCATACCAACTGAACAAATAAATTTACAACAAGATGCGAATGGCAATTTCATATCGAAAGAATCCGAGTCTTGGCTTTTGGGAGGCTTGACTTTCCGTTCCCGCTCGTGTCTCTTAAAAAAAATAAGTATTTCTTTATTAGAACTTATTATAATATGAATTTTCTGCGTATCCCACTTCTCGCTTGCGCCTCAACGTTCTTTGCCTTCGACGCAAACATCGTGGCACAGGACTTGCCCGGTGCACCTCTTCCGGGAAAGCCAACGACGACCGTTCCCGCGGGCACAAGTGATGGCATTCTTCCTGCGACTGGCACCGATGCTCCACCCCCGCCCGGAGGCAAAACGAAAGACCAATCCGCAGAAATAGACCCAGCCACGGCAAAGGAAGTAAAGGATGTCATATCGAGCAACCTATACGCCTGTTCGAAGAGGAATCTGACTATGGCAATGGGAACAATACACCCCGAATCTCCTACCCTCGAGAGTTCCCGGGACATGATGCGCTACATTTTCGCACGACTGCGCCTAAAGTATACCTTGGAGAAGACCGAAGTTATTGATGTGCGAGGTGACGAAGCTCGAATTAAGGTCACTCAAGCAACACAGAAAATTTCGGGAAACGCGGCTTTTCGCGACAATCGGGTCACTATTATCCACACCCTCAAGCGGGATGGCAAAAAGTGGAAAATGTTTAGCTCCGAAGCTCAGTCGATTCAATTTTTCGAGTACTAAACCGGAGGCTTGGGAATTCGATTTTTTCGCAGGTTTGAATTCTCTTCACATTTGTGCCAAAGTCTCGATACCCAATAATTCCAGCCCAGTTTCCAGAATCAATAAAGTTCTTGAGCAGAGAAGCATGCGACGGGCTCTCACATCAGGATCATCAACAAGCACCTTATCGGAATTGTAGAAAGAACTGAAATCGGTAGCTAGTTCGTACAGATAACCACATAGGTGATGAGGTTTCAGTTCACGCTGAGTTTGCTCGAGAACAGAAGGAAAATAAATCAACTTTCGGGCTAGAAGGTTTTCAGACTCGGTAACGGGAGCGGAGGCAGCCTCTTCACCAGACCCGGGTTCCATTTTCAGTTTTCGAAAGATGCTTCGAATACGGGCAACGGCATATTGAAGGTAGGGAGCTGTATTCCCTTGAAGGGCAAGCAACTTATCCCATGAAAAAACATAGTCGAGAGTACGATCCTGAGAGAGATCCGCATATCGAATGGCCCCTAAACCGATGATTCGGCTTCGTTTTTCCATCTCGATTTCATCGAGTTCGGGATTCTTCTGCCTTACTATGACCTTTGCTCGAGCAATGGCTTCGTCGAGAAGGTCGAGAAGCTTCACGGGTTGTCCCTCTCGCGTCTTGATAGCCTTATTGTCTTCGCCGAGAATTGTTCCGAACCAAACGTGACTCAAATGCGGCAAGAACTTTCCCTCTGCGGCAAACCACTTCTCAGCAGTCAGGAATAGTTGAGAAAAGTGATCCTGCTGCCGACCGTCCGTCACGTAAACGATCTCCTCAGCTCTCAGTTTCTCAACGCGGTAGCAGACGGTGGCAAGATCGGTCGTGGCGTAGTTACTCGCTCCATCGGACTTGCGAACAATGAACGGTTGCTTGGCAAAACGCTTGTGTTCCCTGTGGAAAACGACCATCGCCCCTTCGCTTTCCTCGCAAATGGCATGTTTGGTTAATCCTTCGTAGACCGCATCCACTTTATCCCGATAAAAGCTTTCACCGAGGATATCGTCGAAACGGATGCCGAGTCTCTCGTACACATGAAGAAAGGAAGCTAAGCTAATTGCATTCACTTTTTCCCATATCCCAATGTTTTCTTTTTCACCTTGCTGAAGTTTAACGAGTTCGGAACGAGCTTCCATGCGAAAGGATTCGTCTTCAGCGATCAACTGATTCCCCTCACGATATAAGTCTTCAAGCTTGGCGATTGAGTCTTGACCAAGATCTTCGAGATCGGACTTTGACCGTTTTATGGCAAGAATCAGAATCCCGAATTGCGTACCCCAGTCACCCACATGATTATCTCGCGTAACTTCATTTCCACCGAAATCGAAGAGACGCGCAATAACATCGCCAATTATTGTAGATCGAATATGCCCCACGTGCATCTGCTTCGCTGTATTCGGGGAAGAAAAATCAACCACTACCCGAAAGGGTTTTCTACTAGCTTGGAAGGCTTCGCGAAAATCGTGAATGCTTGAATACTTTTGCATCCAAGCCAAACGAAAGGCTGGAGTGAACCGGAAATTAAGAAAACCTGGTCCTGCAAGATCTACATCCATTGATTCGTCCTCTCCCAATGCCTCGATCAGCTTTTCGGCCATTTCCCTTGGATTCAAACCATACTTCTTGGCAAAGGGAAGGACTCCATTGGCTTGATAATCACCGAAACGAAGATCAGCAGGGCGTATTTCCGGGGAGAAGTCATCGTTGAATCCATCCGTACGAGAAGCGGTTTCGCGTAGGGTGCGATCAAGCTCCCCAGTCAAATCGTAGCTAATTTGCATGTGAAAGGGTATCCAACGCCTAAGAGGGAAAGCGTCAAGCGGTCTTTTTGATCAGCAAAAAAAAGCTCGACATTCTGAATCATAATCGATTAATAAATAACATCTTGTAACTACCCCCGCAACAACTAGACCTAGTCCTTGGAGGCTTTTTATATGTCTACGGCAAGTCATTATTCTCGAAAAAACACCAAACCTTCCTTCACTTACTTAATCGAGAAAAAACGGGACGGCGGAGAGTTCTCCGAAGACGAAATCCGTTTTTTGGTAGATTCGATTCTTGATGATGAAATGCCCGAGTTTCAACAAGCTGCTTGGGTGATGGCAGTCTATTTCCAAGGAATGTCGGCACAGGAGACCGCGACGTTTGCCGAAGAAATGATGCTTTCCGGAGAAGTTATTGAGCTATCCGACGTATCTCGACCTAAAATCGAAAAATATTCAACGGGAGGAGTTGGAGACAAGACGTCATTAGTTTTAGGACCTCTCGCGGCGGCGGCCGGAGTTGCCATGCCCATGATGAATGGAATCGACGAAGAGTTCCTCATCTCCGGACTGGATAAGTTGTCGTCCATTCCCAAGGTTAAGACGTCCTGTGATATCGAAGAGTTCGGTACGCAAGTTAGAAAAGTCGGTTGCATATACGTTGAACGACATAAGGAAGTTTCACCTGTAGAATCTTTATTATACACTCTTAGAAAGAAAATTGGAGCAATTCCCTCTATTCCATTCATAACGGCAGGAGCCATGAGTCGTAAACTCGCATCTGGTGCAGAAGGGGTTGTGGTAGATGTGAAATGGGGCAAGGGTTCCTTTATCAAAAACCCCGAGGATGCCAAGCAACTTGCCCGATCTCTTACTCGCGTGGGGAGATCACTGAAAAGGCGTTGTGTCGCTCTTGTGACCGATGCCAATCAGCCACTCGGCACTTGCGTGGGCACCGCCCTCGAAATCAAGGAAGCCATTCAATTGCTCAAAGGCGAAGGTCCCGAAGATCTGCAAGATCTCGTAATGAAATTGGGCATGGAAATCGTTCGTTTAGCAGGGGTTGCCGGCTCAACACTTTCCGCTAAGCAAACCGTGCGACAGCATTTGGAAGACGGTTCCGCTCTTGAAAAGTTTAAGCAAATGGTGGAAGCGCAAGGAGGAAAGACAGACTGTATCGACGACCCCGAAAAGCTTCCTAAGGCCAAACACGTCAAAAAGCTTCCTGCCCCCAAACGAGGTTACGTTCACACCATTGACTCAGGACAATTGGCTCGCGGTGTGCACATGCTGGCTTTTGACGACAAAGGCAAGTTGGACGGTTCCACCGGCGTAGCTGAACTTTGCAAAGTCGGAACTCAAATGAAACAAGGTGAGGCACTGATGCAAATCCACTATAACGACGAAGCCCGCCTCGAAGCTGCCATGGAATACTTCAAGGCTGCTTATCGTCTTGCTCCTAAGCGACCTAATCCCGCCCCCTTGGTCGTCGAGCGAGTAGCCTGATCTTATATTTTCAGCAGCAGCATCTAAAACAAATCGATTTCAGATGCCCTAAGAGTGGGGATTGACAGTTGGTTTTTGCTGTATTTAGGCACGACCGAGGTAAGAACCGTCTGCGGTGCTAACTCTTATGACTTCGTCTTTCTTAATGAATAGAGGGACTTGAACAACCATCCCGGAAGCAATGGTAACGGGTTTCTGAACATTGCTGGCAGAATCTCCCCTGACTGCATCGGGAGAGTCGATCACAGTTGCCTCAACGGAAGCGGGTAGTTGCAACCGAATGGCTTTCCCCTCTATTAAAAGTACGTCGTAGGAGTTCCCTTCCACTAAAAACCGTTTATCGTCACCGATGAGAACCTCTCCAAGAAGAGTGTCATCATAGCTTTCGGTATCCATGAAGTGATAGCCATCTGCATCATGATAACTGTATTCTAACTTTACGGTACTCGTGTGAAGAAACTCTACGTTGTCGGTGGAACGAAACTTTGTCGTAGTGGTGGAACCGCTTTCTAAATTCCTTAAAGTAGTTTGCACGAAGCCAGCTTGACGACCTTGGGTGCGATGCAACATTTCAAGGACTAGGTGAGGGGAGGTCTGATATACGATTACTCGCCCTTTTCGAATGTCGGTAGGTGATGGCATGAATTCAGTTGTTGCTAGAATAGTTGTTTAAAGACCAAATGGGTACTCGATTACGATAAACTTGCCAACCACCTTTCTTAAAACTTTATTATTCAAATGCCTGTAGTTGCTTCAACAATTGAATTGATATCCTGGAATGTGAATGGTCTTCGGGCTTGTCGAAAAAAAGGCTTCGACGAATTTATTCGCGAGCGCAACCCCGATGTAGTCTGCCTTCAAGAAGTGAAGCTGAATCCAAGTTGCATCCCGGAGGATGATTTCGGATATGCTTTTCGTCGCTATCACTTGGCAGAGAAACCAGGTTATTCGGGGACGGCAGTTTTCGCTAAGGAGGAACCGCTATCCATATCCACCGATATTCCGGGGGATGGATCGCATTCAGGTGAGGGGCGCATCATTACCTGCGAATTCGATGGTTTTTACCTTGTGAACTCCTATGTCCCCAATTCCAAGGGAGATCTGTCTAGGCTCGAGTACCGACATCAATCCTGGGACCCCGCCCTCCGAAACTACCTACGAGAACTTCGAAAGACTAAACCGGTTATTCTTTGCGGGGATTTAAACGTCGCTCACATGGAAATAGATTTGGCAAATCCTAGATCCAACAAGACAAACGCAGGGTTCACGAATGAAGAAAGGGAAGGCATCTCCAATCTCCTTAAAGACGGATTTCTAGATACCTTTCGCCATCTTCATCCTGATGTATCGGAGGCCTATTCGTGGTGGTCGTACCGCGCCGGAGCCCGAGCTCGCAACGTAGGATGGCGAATAGATTACTTTGTCGCTTCAGAAGATCTTTGTCCTTCACTTCGAGACGCCTTCATCTTACCTGAAATTCATGGTTCCGACCATTGCCCCGTAGGCATTCAGCTAACTCGTGGCTAAAGTCCTGAAAGCGTTGGTTCAAATCGTCGAGATATCCAGTAATCATCTCGTCCGCACCTATCCGGATAGGTAAACCTACCTTAAGTCGGCATGGACGAACGATATCTAGGACGCGCTCTTGAACTTGCCAAAAAAGCTTGGGGCGAAACACATCCCAACCCGATGGTAGGGGCAGTAATCGTCGAAAATAACGAAATCGTATCGGAAGGATACCATACTCGAGCAGGTCTTCGACATGCTGAAATCATAGCTCTCGAAAACCTTTCCAGATTACCGAGTTCCGATGCCGTTCTCTACGTCACCTTGGAACCCTGTTCAACAAGGGGTCAAACAGGTTCGTGCGTGGAAGCTATTATTAAAGCTGGTTTCAGCCGAGTCGTTGTTGGAGCACTTGATCCTAATCCCGTTCATGCCGGACGCGGTTTGGACGAACTCCGTGAAGCAGGCATCGATGTATGCAAGGTCGAAGGTCCGCTCGCCGAAGACTGTTTGAATCTCAATCTTATTTTCAATTATCAAATCGTTCGCAAACAGCCCTTTTTTGCTCTGAAACTGGCTGTGACCAAAGATAGCAAGATCGCGGAACATCATGGCCAATCCAGCGTAATAACGGGCGAAAAAGCCCGTGCCGACGTCATGCGCTGGCGAAGACTGTTTCCTGCCATTGCCATAGGTGCGGGAACCGTGATTGCGGATGACCCCTGCCTTACCTCGCGCTTGCCCGGTGGAGAGTGGTGTCCTCGTCGAATAATCCTAGACGGGAAACTCTCTTCCGTTCCCGAGAGAGGGAACTTGCCGAAAGTGTATTCGGACAACTTTTGTGAAAATACCCTTGTCGTTACCGATAAAGCTAGCTCGGTTGATTACATTCGTCGTGCTAGGCTAATCGAAGCAGGTGTCACGATTCGCGAACTACGCTTGGATTCCGGAGGAAATTATTCATACTCTAAGCTTCGCGAGATACTAGCCGAGGAGGATCTCACGGGCGTCTATTTCGAAGGTGGAGCCAAAGTTGCTCATCAAATACTAAGAGAAAAAGCCGTCGACTATTTGTTTTGGTATCAATCACCCAAAACTTTTCCAAATGCCGATGCAGTTGAAGTCCCCTCCCTTGCGGACTTTCCACTTCCTGAAAAAGTTCAATCCACAAAACTAGGAGAAGATTTGTTGATTCGCGGATTTTTGAACTTCTCAAATTAAGAAACATCCATTTTTCATGAAAATCTATCTCGCTTCTGGAAACCAACACAAACTCAGTGAGTTGCGAATCGCTCTTCAACAAGCAGGGCTTGACGGTTGCGAGGTCTTTTCCGCAGATCTTATTGGTGGTATGCCCGAGGTCGATGAAACGGGCGACACATTCGAAGCCAATGCAATCCTCAAGGCAGAGGCACTTCGCCTGCAAGGACCCAAGAAAGACTTCTATCTAGCAGATGACAGCGGCATAGAGATAGATCATCTTAATGGACAGCCGGGCATACGTTCGGCCCGTTACGCCAGTTATACCTGCAACGATAAGGCAAACAATGAAAAGGTTCTTTGCGAGATGAAGGAAGTTCCCGATGACCAACGAGGATGTCGATTTCGCTGTGTCTTAGCACTTGTAGGCGAAGGGCTATGCAAAACTTTTTCCGGGACATGCGAAGGCACTCTTCTTCAGGAATACAGAGGTTCAGGTGGTTTTGGCTACGATCCTCTTTTTCTTCCAAAAGAAAGCGATTGCACTTTTGCTGAAATATCTTCCGAGGAGAAAGCTAAAATCAGCCATCGAGCTCGAGCCTTAGCCAAACTTAAGGAATACCTTCGAGAACGACTTTCCTTGAGCTAGTAAAATCGTTTTTAGACCAAATCGAGAAGTGTTTACTTCGCCTTGATCGCTCCTACTTTTTTCCAACGACCGGTTTTTCCAGAATCCAGCACGGCTTCACAGATGTACTGAGTTTCGAGTGCGTCGCGAAAATCCGGGCGTAGTGGACGCTTCTTGCGGGAACTGAGGCCTTCCACGAAGTCTGCGAACTGATTGATGAAGGTGTGTTCGTAACCGATGTTTAGCCCGGGCACCCACCACTTGTCCATGTAGGGGTGGTCGCCGTCTGTGACGTGGATGGAGCGCCAACCGCGAGTCTGCTTGTCCTCCTTGTCGTACTCGAAGTAGTCGAGCCGGTGCAGGTCGTGGAGGTCCCAGGCAAGGGACCCGTCGGCCCCGTTGATTTCGAAGGTATAGAGGGCTTTGTGCCCGCGAGCGTAACGGGTGGATTCGAAGATGGCCAGTGAACCGTTGGCAAACTTGGCGAGGAAAGCACAGGCGTCATCAATCGTAACCTTTTGCTTTTTGCCCGTGCCGGTGTGCGTACGCTCTTTGATGAAGGTTTCCGTCATGGCGGAGACTTCTACGATTGGCCCGTTAAGCCAAATGGCGGTGTCGATGCAGTGGGCGAGAAGATCGCCCGTAACGCCGGAACCTGCAACCTTGGCGTCTAAGCGCCAGAGACCTTCGCCACCTTGTGGAAGGTCTGCGTCGATAGTCCAGTCCTGAAGAAAGTTCGCTCGGTAGTGATACACCTTACCTAGGCGACCCTCATCTATTAGGTTTTTTGCCAGGGTGACAGCGGGCACTCGACGATAATTATACCAAACCATATTCGGCACTCCGGCTTTCTCGACCGATCTCACCATTGCCTCTCCCTCCTTACAATTGAGAGCCAAGGGCTTTTCGCAAAGAATAGCCTTACCCGCTTCAGCCGCGGCGACGGCGATGTCGTGATGGACGTTGTTGGGGGCAGCAATGTCTATTACGTCAATGTCGTCTCTGTCTATTAGTTTACGCCAATCTGTTTCTACGGACTCATATCCCCACTGAT
>PCBO01000126.1 GCA_002730975.1 Opitutia bacterium | reverse complement strand
TCCCGTCCGGACTGGTGCATTTCTCGCCAAAGATCTTGGGGCGTACCCATTCCCGTATTTTTCGATGAGGAGGGAGAACCCTTGCTCGACGCAAAATTGATTCGATACTTTGCCGATAAAGTCGAACATGGGGGAACTGACCTTTGGTTCGATCTTTCTGCGGAAGAATTGCTTGCAGGTTTTGATTTACCCGAAGCCTGGAAGGGGAAATCATTGGTTAAAGGTTCCGACACGCTCGACGTCTGGATTGACTCAGGATGCAGTCATCGAGCTGTTCTTCGACAAAAAGAAGACCTGAAATGGCCCGCGGACTTGTACTTGGAGGGGAGCGACCAGCATCGGGGGTGGTTTCAGTCATCTCTCTGGACAGCACTGCTTGCAGACGGGGCAGCTCCCTATGCTCGTATCCTTACGCATGGCTTTGTCGTCGATGGAGAGGGAAGAAAGATTTCCAAAAGTGATGGCAAACCCCAAACCGTGGAATCCTACGTCAAGCGCTATGGCGCTGATGTGCTTCGCCTTTGGATTTGTTCCGAGGACTTTCGCCGAGACATACCGATTTCCGAGGAGATTCTTGATCAAGTCGTCAGGGGGTACCGGACGATTCGGAACACATTCCGTTTTCAACTTGGCAATCTTTTCGACTTTGATCGGAACACGGACTCCATTCCTTTCGAGCAACTTTCGGCCATTGACCTTTGGGCACTAGACAGCACGGCGGATCTGGTCGAGGATGTTACAAAGGCTTTCGAGTCCTACGAGTTTCACCGTGGGATTCAGTTGGTGAACCGGTACTGTTCGAATGTTCTTTCTGCGGTTTATCACGATGTGCTCAAAGATCGTCTATACACATTGTCGCCAAATGATCCTTTACGCAGGTCGTCCCAGACCGCCTTGGATAATATTTTTCAAGTTCTCGTGAAGTTGCTCGCACCGATCATTCCTTTTACTTCCGACGAAGCTTGGGCGTATCTGGAGGAGGGTGGTGACTTTTGCCTCGAACCCTTGGCTTTACAGGATTGGCCCAAAGTCGATAGCGCTTGGCGAGGGGGAGAGAAAGTAAAAGACGTTAGCACGATTCTAGCCTTCAAGACCATCGCAGTGAATGAAGCTCTGGAAAAACTTAGAGTGGAGAAAGTCATTGGGCAGTCGTTGGACGCCGAGGTTGAAATTCTCGGTCATCCTGACAATGATTCTTTCGCTGCGCTCAGTCGAAATGAGGACTGCTTGGCAGAGTTGTTTATTACGTCCAGAGTGATTTTAAAGGCCGATCCGAACATCCAAGGTGAACCCACCGTAGAAGTCCGGCATGCTTCTGGTGTCCGTTGCCCTAGAAGTTGGCGCTGGGTGCCCGAATTAACTCATGTTGAACCTTGGGGCGAAGTTTCCTCAAGATGTGCAAAAGCCCTGTCTTCCAAAGTAATTTCTTAACAATCCACGAAACTCTTTTCTTATGAGCAAGCAACCAGCAAAAAAAACTGTCGCCAAGAAGCCCGCAGCCAAGAAGCCCGCAGCCAAGAAGCCTGTAGCCAAGAAGCCCGCAGCGGCTAAGAAGATGTCTGATTCTATTTCGGCAAACAAAAAAGCCTCCACCAAGAAGGTTTCGCACACTCTCAAGAGCCCTACGAAGCCGCCCCGGGCCAAGAAATTGGCTTCAGAGAAAGCTTCTCCCAAAAAGGCGAGAAAAAAGTCGGTGAAGTCAGCAAAAAAGTCCAGTGATGACGTTATCCCTACCAATGTTGCGGAGGCTGTGGCAGCTGTCGAAACGAAAAAAGGGAATTCCAAGGATTCTCAAGACCTTCCTCCGCCAGTCGCCGCAGTAGGTTTTAGCTTGGACGATGTAAGATCTATTCTCGACCGAAAGAAGGTTACCGAGAATAAAAAAGAGGAGACGGTGGACGAACCATCAATTCGCAGCGCAAAAGCAGTGACTGTTCCCAAACCCGTGAAGTCTTTTGCCAAGAACAAGACCAAGTCGGCTTCGGTTGCTGACATCCTTGGTTTTAATCCAAAGAAAAACACGACTAGGCCCGATCGTGATGCATCAAAAGTACCTGTCGGTTGGAAACCTTTTTACATTAGCCTAATCAGGTTGCGCGACCAGTTGAAAGTCGGACTTGGAGCTCGTTCTGAGGATACCATAGGGGCATCTGCCCGAGAAAGTTCTGGTGAACTTTCCGTAAATTCCTCTGATGCGGGGTCGGAATCTTTTGATCGCGATGTGGCTATCACCATGGTTGCGGGGGAACAAGAGATGCTTCAGGAGGTCGAGAGCGCCATAGATCGAATCTTTGATGGAACCTATGGTGTTTGCGAAGAAACTGGAAAGCCCATCAAGCAGAGTCGTCTGAAAGCCGTTCCCTATACGCGTTTCTCCTTGGAGGGACAGGCCGATTACGAACAGCATGGGCGTACTCCCAAAGACGTGAGTGGAGCGGCCTTCGCTACCTTGTCTGAAGCCAGTTGCCCGGATGACGATGGTTAATCTCTTTTCCTTTTTTCATCCTACGCTATTCACGGTATTATGAGCATACTTCGTTTTTGGGGTCTTTTTCTAGTTACTTTGGTTTCGGATCAACTAACGAAGTCTTGGGCTGAAAGAAATAAAGATGAGCTAATTCAATATCCGATCGTCGTGGTTGACTGGCTTGACGGTTATGAAGCCTTCTTAGAGTTTACTTACATCACGAATCCCGGTGCGGCATGGAGCATGTTTTCCGATTATCCGGAGGTGCTTACGGCACTTGCTTTCGTAGCTTTGCTCGGAATTTTCTTCTTTCGTCGCAGCCTCGAGCTCGAAAAGGCTGGACCTCAAATTATTTTTGGCCTGATTGCCGGCGGCATTGCCGGGAACCTTTGCGACAGGTTATTTCGGACACCTGCTGCAGTAGTGGACTTTATCGATGTTTATCTTCCCCTTCTAGACTATGACTACCCGATATTCAATTTAGCCGACTCCTTTATCTTCTTGGGAGTCTTTAGCTATATTATTCGTGGTTTTCGTGAAGCGACTGAGGAGAAAAAAGCAAGGTTGGCATCGGAGGCTACTAACAGCTCTGACTCTTAGGTATAATTGAAGAGAGAAATAAGTATGTTATACGGGCTCTCTAACTCTTTCTACTTATTCCAAGTTCAAGACTTGTTCGCGTAGTTTTTCCACTTCGTTTCGGGCGTCAAGTCCGAGGCGATTGGTTTCGGGGCGAGATGCTTTCGCGCACAGGGTATTCAGCTCGCGAGAAATCTCTTGAAGGATAAATTCGAGCTTACGACCGACTGCATCTTTCGTATTCAAGCTCTCTCGGAACTGGATGCAGTGGCTGCGCAAGCGAGTTATTTCTTCCGAGATGTCGGCCTTGTCCGCGAAAAGTGTAAATTCCTTGAGAACTCGCTCGTCATCGAGATCTATCGATAGCTCGGCTTTGCGTAGCCTTTCGAGAAGCCTGTCGCGCCATTCATTCGCAGTGTCTTTCGCTGAAAGTTCTATCTTTGTCGTGAATGTTTCGAGCAATCCAATGCGCTCGGATAAATCTTCCGCTAGCCTTTGACCTTCCTCGGCTCTCATGGTTACGAGATCCTGTAGAGCCTTTATGGCTGCTTTAAGTAGTTCTGATTCGACATCATCTGCAGAAGGCAGACCAGTCTCGGCTCGCCGAGAAGATGCTAGCCGAGCAATCAAATGGGCGTCTGGTTCGAAAGGGATACCGCGAGTATTGGCAAACGCTTCGAGCTTTTCCAGGTCTGCGGCAAGATTTTTCTCAATCCAATCATTCGAGCTGTTCTGATTGCCTGCTTCTTCTGGCCGGACATGAATACGCAGGCGTCCTCGCTGAATCTTCCCCCGAGCCCCTGCCAATAATGCCCGTTCGAGGCTCTGCCACTCCTTTGGCAGTGAGCAAACCGCTTCAAAATGACGTTTGTTCACCGAGGAAACCTCAAGGATGATGTTGAATTGTTCATGGCGAAAGCAACTTCGCCCAAAGCCAGTCATGCTGTTCATGCCTTTAGGCCTTATTCGCCTAAGATGCGAGCGGCTTCCATCGCATCTTTGTCTCCGCGCCCGCTTAGATTAACGCAAAGGATTGAATCCTGTGGCATTTCCTTAGCTCTCCTAAAGGCGTATGCGAGGCCGTGAGACGATTCCAGCGCTGGAAGGATACCTTCTGCTTCGGAAAGTTTTTGGAAGGCGCGTAGGGCATCGGCGTCTCCTTCATTGGCAAAGTCTATACGGCCTCTGTCGCGATAAAAGGCGTGTTCGGGGCCTATGGCGGCGTAATCCAAGCCTGCCGAGACGGAGTGTGTCTGGTTTATCTGGCCATCGTCATTTTGGAGAATCCACGTCTTGCAACCCTGAAGCACTCCCAGTCGACCCCCTTTGAATCGAGCGGCGTGTTGGCCATCTTCCAAAGAGCGTCCACCAGCTTCAACTCCCACTAGGCGGACTTCCTTTTCTTCCAGAAAATCAAAGAAGAAGCCGATGGCGTTGCTGCCCCCGCCCACGCAGGCGATCATTTCATCGGGAAGTCGTTCTTCGAGATCCAATATTTGTTCTTTGGTTTCCGTACCTATGACTCGATGGAAATCACGAACCATCCCTGGGTATGGGTGTGCGCCTAGCGCCGAGCCCAGAATGTAATGAGTCGTCCTAACATTGGTTACCCAATCACGCATGGCTTCGTTTATAGCTTCCTTGAGTGTGCGGTTTCCCGCTTCCACGCTTCTCACCTCGGCTCCACTCAAGCGCATTCGAAATACATTCAGAGCCTGTCGCCGCATGTCCTCTGCTCCCATGTAGATTACGCAGTCGAATCCAAAACGGGCGCAGACTGCAGCAGTAGCGATGCCATGTTGGCCGGCTCCTGTCTCTGCGATAATGCGGCTCTTGCCCATTTTTTTGGCTAATAACGCTTGACCTAGGGCATTGTTGATCTTGTGGGCTCCCGTATGAAGCATGTCTTCCCGCTTCAAGTAAATCTTTGCTCCTCCCAATTCACGAGTTAGGCGTTCGGCAAAGTATAACCCCGTTGGTCGTCCAGCGAAACTCTTCAATTGTTGCTTTAGCTCTTTCTGAAATGCGGGATCGTTCTTTGTTTCTTCGTAGGCAACTGTGAGCTGGTGTAGCGGATGAGCGAGGGTCTCGGGCACGAAAGCTCCCCCATATGGACCAAAACGCCCATGCCGGTCGGGCAGGGAAAAACGATCCAAGGCGGATTCAGATAGAGTTGCGGAATTCATGTTACAATGGCTATTCTATCTAAAAGCTGGGTTTCGTCAAGAAAGCCCTCTATGAAGAATGCCTTGCCTGTCGAGGTAATTGTCGGCAAGGAAAGGAGTTATGGATCGCTCCTTAAAGCCGCAAACCGTAATCGTGGTACCAGCCCGATTGGCTTCTGCTCGCTTCCCCCGCAAACTTTTGGCAGAGGTATCTGGAAAACCCTTAGTTCTTTGGACGGCTATGCGAATCGCTCGAGAAGCTCCCGAGTTTCCACTTTGGTTTGCGGTGGATAGCGAGGAGATTGGCGACGTCTTAAGCAACGCGGGCTTTTCGACGATTCTTACCAATCCGGACTTGCCGAGTGGGACAGACCGCATCGCGATAGCTAACGAGACGATTGGAGCGGAGCGATTAATAAATGTTCAGGCCGATGAACCTCTTGTTACCCGAAGTCAAATCTTAGCGTTGACGAAAGCAATTGAACAACCCGGGTCAGATATGTCCACTTTGGCCACTCCCATCGTCAACTCGCAAGACTTTCAAGATCCGAATGTCGTGAAGGTCGTGAGAAACGCGGATGGATTTGCGATGTATTTTTCTCGAGCGTCGATTCCTTATCCTCGAGACGATTTGGACATGGTGAAAAAGAATGCCCTACCTTTATTGCGACACCTTGGAATATATGGCTACACATCTAAATTTCTTAGTGCCTTTTCCGCTCTCCCGCAGGGGAATCTGGAAAAGGTCGAAAAGCTCGAACAATTGCGTGCGCTGGAAAGCGGGCGTCGTATTGCCGTGGTATTGACAAAGGACCTTTCCCTCGGGGTCGATACTCCTAATGACTTGGTGCGGGTCGCTCCTTTTCTCCTTGCTGCGGAAATAAAAGGCGAATGATCAGAATTTCACTACTTTTTCGTTACTTGTTCAAGGAAGTTAGCATAGCGACCTCGGCTTCTTTTGGAGTAGTTTGTGTGATTTTATTTTATGGAAATGTCGTCCGGAACGACGAATATTTCCTCCAGGCTCTTTTCCATTCGCCCGAAAGCTTTTTCACCCTGTCCGGATTGTTGATTCCCTATGCCGCCTCCTATGCCCTGCCCTTGGGTTTCGTCGTTGGGCTTCTGCTCTCGCTCGGGCGAATGTCGGCCGACAAGGAAATTCTGGCCATGCGTACCGTGGGGCTAGGAGTAAGGACTGTGCTTTGCCCAGTAGTTTTGCTCGCACTCTTATTCTCGGTCCTCAGCGTCTTTTTAATCGGTGAGTGGGGACCTCGTAGTCGAGCGCTCTTTGATTTACGAAAAACCGAAATTGTTTTTAACAGTCTTGATCTCATTTTGAAACGTGATGGTATTTTGACCTTCTACATTCCTCCCGCTGCCGAGAAAGAGAATTTAGAGGATTCTTCAGGAGGTTTACGTTCGTTAATGGGACCAAGAGTCACGCGATGTGGACTTGCTGCAGGTAATGTGGAAGGCGATGTTTGGAGAGATTTAAGACTTTACTTTCGTGATGGTTCAGACCGTTTGGTGGGAGTGCTGTCTGCTCGATCCGCCAAAGTTCGTAGGGATTCCGTCCGTGGCGTACTAGCTTTGGATTTAGTTGGAATAGACCTGGAGGGTGACTTCAACTCCTCATCTTCGGGAAGTGTCCGCCGCCCATCTTTCGTGTCCTTCGAGTCATGGAACGAACCTCTCGAACTGCCGCTCAACGACCGTTCTTCTGGTACTAACTTAAAAAGACTAGGCTACTCCCAGTTGTATCAAGCCTATCTCGACCCCTCCAAAGAAGACCAACATCTTGAGATTGCCATGCTTCTCAACAAGAACCTTGCCCTAGGATGTTCTCCGATTTGTCTCTCGATTATGGCATTGCCGTTGTCTCTCCGGGTTTCTCGTCGAGAAACCATGCTTAACGCAGGCATTGCTATCTGTGTCGCGATGTTTTATTTCTTTCTTGTTACTTTTCTCCCCGAAGCGCTTCGAGGTTTCAGTAACTTTAGTCCTGCTCTTTGGTCATGGTGCCCAAATGCGCTTTGCCTGTGCTTGGGAGCATGGATGTTGGCGAAACCTGATTGAATTCCAATTTAATGATAACTTTTTAAGCTCATAAATCACTGATTAACAAAAGATAACGAATTTAAATGAGATTTTCTTTGATATATTACTAAAAAAAAACGTATCATTTCGCATAGTTTGGCTAATATAGGTAAAGCTAGCTTCTTAACATTAACCACTTCATGGCCATGAAGATTAAAACAAATCACCCACTTGCCGTAGCATTTTATTTCCTGCTCGGTTTCATTTTCACCATCTCTCTCGCTGCCGACGAGGTAGCCCAAGTGAGTGGAGCTGCCAGTTTGTCTGTTTCCGCGGGAACGGTTGCCACCCCTAGTTACAAGGTAGCTAGCATTGGGGTTTCCGGTGATCCGTTTTATGAAGGCGCGGTTGCCAGTGTGAGCGGAAATGTCCTCACCTTCGAGACAACCACTGATAGCGATGGTCTTACCATAAACCCTTTTGTCCCGAACGCCTTAGCCGCAGGAGTTGCTCATTTGAAAGCGGCAATTGGCGGAGGTGCTGTTACAGGTATTACGGATGAAGCGGGCACGCCCATTTCAGGAACCAATTCCGAAAGTTCCGGTTTGGATAACTCCAACCCTCCCACGATTACGATCGGAGATCCAGACTCGGGTGACGATGCGGCCACTGCTTCTGCCACGGTGGCGGGTGGGAAAATCACCGGTATTACCATATCCAACGCAGGTTCCGGTTATACGACCGTTCCGGAAGTAACGGTGGATTGCGGACCGTATTTGATTCGAGTCACAGAAAGCGGGTCGGACTATGAAGGGCGTTCTTTCCTTATCTCTTCGAACACAGCTACGACTGTTACGGTTAGTAATCCCAATAGCGAAACGATCTCCAGCATCTTCGAAACGGATTTCGAGATCGAAATAATCAGAGCTAGTACCTTGGGGGAAACATTTGGGACGGAAACTCCTCTTGTTGCCAGTGGCAGTGCCTACACTGGAGATCTCATCTATTTATGGGATATGTCATCTGGTTTTTATTATCCCTACTATCATTTTACTGGGAGCGGACGGAAACCTAAGGGGTGGTACAATAAACTTAGTCGTGGTAAAACGCCTTTGAACGACACCGTGGTTTGGCCTGACGAGGGATTCATTATCGCTCGCAGAACTAATTCCCCGCTTAATTTGGCGTCGGATGGTGCTGTTCTATCCACTGACCAAAAAATGCAGTTGCCCGCAGCTGGTAAGCAATTCGTAATGAATAATCCTTTCGGTACAGACATTCTTTTTGCCGAATTGATTTCTCCACGCAGCATTGGAACAGGTAATGACAAATTTAAACCTTCTGCTGATGCGAGTGGAGACACTGGAGACAATGTATTTCTGCTCGAAGGCGCTACATGGAAGAAGTATTGGTATAAGGCTGGCGTCAACGTCGGTATAACCAGAGTAGCCACTGCATCTGCAAAAGCTCCAGCCGGTGGTACGATGTCCACTGGTGATGTCTCTTTGGCCACGGGCTCGGTCACGAATATTCAAACATGTAACGCCAATGGCTCAGTTGTTTATTCGGAAGCCAATGCTTCTGATTATAGCAAGGTCACGATCGGAGGAACCGTTCCTGCTGCAGGATTCACTATCACATTCCATGATGTTCGCGGTCGTAGAATCAATGAGGATGGCAGTATGGAACTAAACATTGATCGCGACGAGGTTTCCGCCGGAAATGGTTTGAAAGTTCGTCAGCATAACAAGTCTTATAAAATCGAGGCAAGTGGGTCCGGTTTCGTCGTCATCAAGAAAAGACGTAGTTTTAACTTCGATTCCTCTAGCGGTACCCCCACTTGGTCCACTGGACAAGGTGGTGCTGGTTACAGCAGTACTGCTCAAGTTTATTTCATCGGCGGTGGCGGTTCCGGTGGCAAAGGTACGGCAACGATTGCCGGCGGTAAAGTTTCTGGAATTACGGTGACTGCTCCCGGTAGTGGCTACACTTACGCTCCGCAGGTGGTGTTTGGCGGAGGAGGTTGGAGAAAAGAGGCTGCCGGTGATGTCTCTAAGGACGGTGACCTGATTGGATCTGATTCAGGAGTTCTAATCGTTAGGTATTCCGCTGGTAATGGGGTCCTGACTTATCTTGACGCAAAAAATCCGATCAAGTAAATCGTTCGACAAACTTTATTCATTATCGTTTAACCCTTCGTGGAAACGCGAAGGGTTTTTTTGTCTGTTTAAAATACCCAAACTTCGGTCTGTTTATTCCAATTGCCTGCCTCTGTTATTGGGCTTTATGCAGACTTCGGCTTTTTCGTTCTATACCCAATTTGCGAATGAGATTATCAGCGATGGAAAAGTTTCTTATGGAGCATATTTCTTTCAGTCTCTTTACATAAAACTTCACTCGACAAATCTCATTAACCTCTGACAAGCCTTTCATCTTCTTTTGCCACCTTAGTTTTCGGACTATAACTGGCTGTCTTTCTCTTGGGGCTGAAATTAAATAAATGCAGAGATCGGATTAGTTATATGTGAGGGCAACGTTCGACTCCTCGCACCTTATGTTGTAAATTCTTTTCGATCTGATGCCGTTAAGATTTTTTTCGCCAAGTTGACTCCTTAAACAGGGTGACTAAGTGTTTTCGAGATTCTATTAAATGTTGCTCGAAAGAATACCCCCTCAAGAGCAGCGCAAATTAAATTCTATAACTGGAGAAGCGAATTTCATTGGGGGGTTGAAACGTCAACGCATCTGCAAAACCCCTTCTTTACGGTCAATTCTCTATTAGGCGTTTATCTAGATTCCCAGTTCCCCGTTGTTTGAGCGTTGAGGTAGCGGAAGAATAAGCGGGTTTCACTTGATCCTAGCTTGGCTGAATCGAACCATAACCACGTCGAAGTGTTGCTGTCGTGTAGGAACGGATAAATATCTTTGGAAGTCCAATGCCATCCGCCCAGGTAATCAACCCACATCCATACCGAATCCTCCGAATACGGGACTAAGAATATCCAACCTAGGTTTTCGTGATAAACCCACTGAGTCCCGACTTGATGCCAGTATGAACCAAACCACTCTGACCGCCACCAGTCCCAACCGATGTAATTCGACCCCGGGATACGGGCAACCGGTAACTCGTCTCCGATTCCGATGTATCGAAAAACGGCAAATATTTCGTGGTTACCAGCTAAAGTTACCGTCGTGCTGGGTGAAGATGTATCGGTTACGCCGTTCCCTTGCCATTCAATGAACACATAGCCCGAATTTGCTCTGGCCTCGATTGCTGGGGATGCATTTCGGGAGAATACTCCGGCGCCATTTACTGATCCTGCGCCATCCGGAAATACCGTTAAGCGTAGCGTGGACTCACCTTCATCTCCGGTATTGCCTCCGTCATTGGTGAATCCCGTGGATAAATCTTCGGGCTGAGTCGGTCGTCCTGCGTTATTCCCCCATACGACAAAGTGCTGCTTTAATTTTTCAGGGTTTTCGCCAATGGTAGTTTTCAGGTCAGGATTGAGAGCGAGATACATGCTTGGGTCGAAGTTTGATAGTGCCTCGGACAATGTTCGCGTGGCGGTTGTCTGGGTTGTCGTTTCTTTTTGTTCAGCGGAGCGAAATTCTCTGCCTTGTTCGTAGCCATGGTCCATGAAATGCTTTTCGGCTGCCTTCAAATCGTTGCCTAGGGTAGAAGCGATATCCGGATTAATCGCTAGGTAGTTGGAAGGGTCGAATGTTTGAAGAGCCTTATCCAAGGACATGTTTTCTGGCAGCTTACCTCCGAGGTTATCGCTTTCGGATATGCCCTTATAATTTTCCCTGTGTTCTTCCCAATTGGCAATGAAGTGTTGGGTCGCCCCATCAAGATCATTTCCGATTGCTTCATGCACTGCGTAATTTACTTTAAGATAGGTGAGCGGATCGAAATCTGACAACGCTTGCTCAAGGGTGGGAAGGGAAGGGTCAGGTGCTGCCGTGTTGCTTGCCGTAGCCGTGGTCGAGAAACCTAGACCTCTTCGGAAACCATATTGAATGAAGTGACTGTGGGCGGCAGTTAAATTATTTATTCCCAAGATAGACGAGATAATCGGGTTGAGAGCTAGGTATTCTTCCGCTTCGAACGCTTTAAGAGCATGATCCAGTGATGTGAAACCATGGGCGGGTATGGCGGTGGCGCTAGGATTAAAACTCGCCTGCACAAACGCCCGGCCCGCTTCGAAACCATACTCAAGGAAGTGGTCTTTTGCTTTATCTAAATTCGTGCCGTAAACTGAAAGTAAATCCGGATTGAGACTAAGGTAAACGACCGGATCAAAGACCTCTAGCGCTTTTTCCATTGTTTTTGGCTGAGAGCTAGGAGGCGTAGCCGATTGGTTTGCAGATGGATCGATTTGGTATGGGCGTCCTTCGGCAAAACCCTGATTGACGAAATGGTTAAGCGCTTCCTTGAGATTGTCTTTGTAGGTGCTTTTGAGATCAGCGTTTCGATCAAGGTAAATGATCGGGTCGAAATGGGATAGTGCCTCAGCAAGCAGATCGGGTCCACTTGTGTTGCCTGAAGCAGTCTTTTCGAAGATTACTGAAATAGTCGTGTCGGAAGTTAATGAAAGCGTCGTTTGTTGTGCTTGCTTGTCTGCAATGCCATCTCCTTGCCAACCGATGAAGCGATATCCCGGATTTGGTTGCGCGGAAATGGGATGGTTGGTATTCGCTGTAAAATAACCCGAACCGTTGGCCTTGCCGCCTGCGATGGGGGCAATCGAGAAATTCAAGGCGAACTGCTGCTCAAATATTTTCTCAAAGACAGCTGTTAGCGATCGATCTGAAGTAAGATCAATTTTAACAGCAGAATGATTGAGCAGTTCATCGGGAATCCCAGTGCCTTCCCATTTGACAAACTGGTAACCTAGTTTGGGAGTAGCAGAAATAGGATGAGCAGGATTAAAGGGGTAACGTCCTGCTCCTGATACCGAACCCGCTTCTTTAGGTGAAACATTTAAGATCAATTCAATTTCACCTATCTGGGTGAAACGCGCAGCCACTGTATTCGAACTTGTAAGCGTGAGTGTGAGCACAGGATTGTTCTTGTCGACATTGGAGGGGAGATCGTTGCCCGACCATGATTCGAACCTAAAGCCCGGAACCGGGGAAGCGGTGAGGGTCACAGATGAACCATGTTCCGCGGGGTTTTCTCCTGCCAAGCTAATCGTTCCTCCATACGAAGGGATGGCATCATAAGCGATCGAATGCGTTTCGATTCGAAAGATTGCCGTTACGGATTTGTCGGCTAGCATCGCGATGCTTGTGGTCGCATCGTTTGCCTTGAAGTGCTCGTTCTGGCTAACACCGTCATCAACAATTATAATTTCGTTTCCGAAACCTGTTCGTCCTAGCACTCCGTAGTAAAGCTTGTCCGGAGTGGATTGCGATATGTTGAATCTTATCGTTCCGCTGTCTGCGGGACTACCTGTCACGCCGGTTGTGTAGGGGATGCCGGAATCCGGACTTTCGCTCACATAGAATTTGTTTCCAAGCGTGGAACTACCATCTAGATTGAAGTTGTAGGTATAACCCCGTAAGAGAACCAGTTTGGGATGGTCTTGCCCCTTGATTACCAAAAAACCTTCGGACGAAAGGGTCTTCGAAGTGGAAATCTCGTAATTGATCGTTTTGTTTTTCTGCCATTCAGCGAATTCGAATCCGGAGTAAGCTCTTGCTCTGATGTTTGCCTTGGATCCGTATGCGTAAGAATTGCCAGCAGTGATTGATCCTCCATCTTGCGATTGGGTTGCGCCGCTTTGATTGATCGTTTTACTCGAAGCATTGAGGAAATAAACTCCTGTTTGGAAATGGGCAGTGGCTGTACCTGAATCAGTTATTTTGTGAGTGGTTCTAGGGCTATTCGGATTCGCTACGGAAATTCCGGACCAATGAGTGAAGGTGTTCCCCGGGTTTGCCGTCGCGACTAAAGTGATATCAGAATTATATGTGCCGTTTTTCTCCTGACCAACAGGGTCGATGTAGGAGATTCCCAAATCGGCTGGCATACTCTTTACTGTGATGGTATAAAGTTTCGGAGAATATTGGGCGGTGACTGTGCTCGGCCCTGTCATGAGAACCTTTGTGGTCCTTTGCCCGGGGCTTATGACACCGTTTCCTGTCCATCCGGAAAATACGTAATGTTCGTTGTCGGGTTCGTTGGCAGATATTTCCACTTGCGCGTTGTGTTCGTAAGTACCGGAGGGATTCTCTCCCGACAAAGAACCTCCTGCTCCAGCGAGAACGGTCAAGGTGTATCGTTTTGGGACGAACATTGCTTTGATGCTCAAGTCGGCAACAAGGTGTACATTCGTTGAGAATTCCGAAAGTCCCGGCAAAATTTCAGAATCGGATTTGCTCAAGATGGTGAGAGGACTTCCCATCGATCCGGTGTTTGGAGAATGGTAATACAGGAGATCAGGCGCCGTTGCAGGAACAGTGAAAACTAGATTCCCGTCCGACGCTCTGCTCCCGGTTACCCCGTCAAGGTATTCTCCTTCGTAAGTAGGAGAGTGCTCCGAATTTTCGGATAGGTAGAACGGATAACTTTGGTTTGCGTTCACTTCGAACTTGTAAGTGAAACCCCTAATTAACGTGAGATTTGGTCGTTCCTCCCCATCAATTGAAAATATGGGATCGCTTCCTCCGATGGATTTGCTTCCGAGAGCGACCTTGTAGTTTATCTCTTTTTCGATGTTCCATCGACCGAAGGTGTAATTGGCATCCGGGATAGAGACAATGGCGGCTTGTGTGCCATGGGCGAATACTTCTCCTCCGCCGGAGGTACTTCCACCCATACCGGCGGAAACATTCAATTTGCGAACATTTGCTCGGAAATGCGCCGTCAGCGTGGTGTCTTGATTTATGCTTAGTCCTGCGGAAGCACTGCCATCGTCTGGTTGTAAAGCCACGGATTGCTCACTTTTCCATCCCAAGAAGGTGTATCCCTCTGCCGGAGTCGCCGATATATTCTGGAGCACTCCTTCGACAACGAAACCGCTACCATTGGTGGTGCCACCCGCAACCGTGGATTTATCAAGTTGGAGGTAATAGCTATTGGGAGGTACGGGGAGGAATGTTGCAGTCAGGGTAGTGTCGGAATCAATGGTGAAGCTGTAGGGATTGTCATCACTGGAACCCGTGCCTTTGGTGGAACTCCAAGTCCATTGCTTGAAGTAGTAACCTTGAGGAGAGTCCGTGTCCGCGGTGGCAGGAGTTGCCGTGACAGTTACGTTTGAATCATAAAGAAAAATTCCACCGCCGGATACGGAACCTTTACCACTAGCCTGAACTTCGGTCACAATACCCCCTTTTGGTGCAAAGTTAGGGGTTAGCGCTATGTCGCCGACCGGTATGCGCACTGTAGTGGTGGAGGTATTCGTTGCTGCCAAAGGTAAGGGGTTAGCTCCCGACCAATGAGAAAAAACATAACCATCTTGAGGGGTTGCGGTGATTGTTGCATTTGAGTCGAAAGCATAATTGCCGGCGCCCCCGGCGGTACCGTTAAGGACGTTTACGAAAGACAACTGGTATAAGTTCCGCGAAAAGTGAGCTGTTATGTCAGTTGCTCCTGCGACGATAAAAGAGGCGGATGGCAAAGTCGCTCCGGGGAAATTGGCGGCATGGTTCCAAGACCAGTGATCGAGGCGCCACCCCGGTGAGGGAGTTGCAAGTAATGAAGCTTGATCGAAATGCGAGTAGGTCTTCGTTAGAGAGTCGACCCCATTCACCTTCCCGGAACCTGAAACTTGCGCGGTTAAGTTGTAAGTTTTCTTTGAAAAATTCGCCGCAATCGTCACGTTTCTGTCTAGCGTTGCCATATTCACTGTGGTCGTTGGAGCTGTTGCGTTAATCAGTGTGGCATTGTCCTCGCTCCAATGGGAGAAAAGGTACCCTGTGCTCGGGATGGCTTCAATTGTAGGAGTTTCGTCCGAAGGGAAGGTTGCGTTACCTTCAACTGCGGCTGCGGTCATGCCGGCAATCTTGACCTTTCCACCAGCATTCGCGGTGGCAAAGAGGGTGTAGGGAAGAGCAGTGAACTTGGCTGTGATCGATACTTTGTCCCCTTGTTCGAGAGAGAAACCAGGGGTGTTTGATATATAGACCATTGTTTCCTTGGCCGTATCGATAATGATTACCTGGGAACTTGAATTGGTTTCCCAACGAGTGAATGCGTACCCCGGTTCGGGTACTGCTTTGATCGGGTAAGTCACTTTGTGCTGAACCGTTCCCGGTGGAGCTGTGGTTACAGTTCCTCCGGCGGATGCAGTAGTTTCTAATAAGTAGGTCTTCGGGGTGAAATGAGCTTGGAGAGAAATGTCTTTCGCTAATCTCGACATGTTTGCGTCGGTCGAGGAGCTCAGTGAATCGGTCAAGGCGCCGAGATCGCCCGTCCAATTGGAGAACTTGTATCCGGTTTGTGCGTTGGCGGAAACGGGTATTGCTTGTGAAAACAGGTATGGACCTGCGCTGGAGGGAGTCACCGTGCCCCACCCGTTGTTGGGAGTGCCAATGGTGAGGCTGTATTGTTTCTCTGCGAAATGCGCCGTGAAGGTGGCGGGTCCGTCAACCGTTAAGGTGGCGTTGGCGTCAAGTGGGGATGATAGGGCTCCTAGGGAACTGGTGGGGCTTGTCCAATTCACAAAGGAATAGCCTGCCCAAGGTTCCGCAGACAAGGAGTAGGTGGAAAAGTGGATTTTTGGACCTGGTTGAAGTTGTACGTTTCCGCCATGCGTGCTCTGTCCCTCGATTTGAGCGGAAGTGTACTCCAGGGGGTCGAAGTCCGCAATATAGGTTCGATCTTGATTTATTGCCGGGATGGTGGTCGTCGCCAAGTTTCTGTCCGCTAACCCAGTCGCAGGATCCCATTTCATAAACTGGTACCCGGCCAGGGGAGTTGCCGTTATGGTCGGTGATGATCCATGGACAAAGGAACCGTTTCCGTCCAAGTTGCCTCCCCCGCTGGTGCTCAGGACGACCTCATGGTGCACGTCTTGGAAGATTGCCTTGATGGTAATTGCCTTCGTCATCGTTATGGTGGTCGTGTCCAGCGTTGGTTCGGCGACTTCGCCCACTCCTCCGTTTCCATCCTCCCATCTGAGAAATTCCTTGGTGGCGTCTGCCGATGCTTTCACCGTGAGTACTTTACCGTAGTCGAACTCGGTTGCGGTACTATCGACAACGATTGCGCTGCCCCCTGAACCTGCGGACAAGGACAAGGTGGTCATCGCTCCGAGCACTGTTTGAAAGGGAGAGCCCGGGGCTTCGAAAGTATTGCCATAAGTCCATTTGGACGCCGCCGCCGCAGTACCGCTCGATGCTTTGATATACAAATTGGACGGAATTCCTCCTGAGACCGAAGGCCACTTCCAGTTAACGTCGGATACAGTGTTGTACTTGACCGTGCCGTTGGTCGGGTTCAAGTCGTAAAAACGAATGGCGATGGGATCGCCGGGTTTCGGGGTCGTGGTATTGATGATTGCGGGAGCAGTTACCGAATAGCCCGCGGGTTCGTTCGGATATACCGATACGGAATTGGTTCCGATCGTAAATACCGTAGTGAAAGAGAACATACCGTCTCCATATCCATAGCCGCTACTGGAATCTCCTATTCTTGTTCCCGTAGTAAGTGGAACCCATTCGCCTAGAAATAGGTCGGAGTCGACGCCGGAAGAGGTCGCCCCGGTGAAATAACCCAAGGTCACGACGTCGCCATCGTGGTTTGGTCCTGCGCCACTATTCAGCTTGGCGCCGTTGCGGTCTTTCAACAAGTCAGTGGCGTCTGTCGCTGTGGAGCTCTTCCAGTGAACCACCAATTGTTGCTCGACCGCATGCGATTTGGCGTAGCCTATCAGCAGCGCGATTAGGGTTGCTCCGCAGGTGCGCGCGAGGGAAGAAAATCTAAACCTATCGAAAATCACACCTCTCAAAGAGAACCAAGTATTGTGGCGAGCTATGCCTACCAAGGGGTTGCGTCCAAATAAAGATTTATTCCGCTCATGTACATCAGGCAATATACGGGGCGATTCGCATTGAATGCAAGTGCGTTTACCAAGTTCTTTTTTTAGCCAACTGTCGAGCGAGTACCTCCGCTTCTCGTCATCGATTCCTTGAGCTAATATTATTTCGAGTTTTCAGAATTAAAGGTAGCCTTTATCCAGCATAAAAAACCTTTAAATATGTTGACGAAGTGAGATTTCGGGGCTTTAGTTGTTAAAGATCAACGAATGTTTCCCCTTTTTGTAAAATCTAGAAAAGGATTAAATCCTCTTCTCAGCTACATGTCCTCTGCTTTCTCTGGCAGGTGGAAATTATTTCTTTCGGTCATTTTGTTCCCGATTGCCTTGTCGTTTTTCTCTCTAGAAGAATCGAAGGCGGCAAACACGCAGGTCTATTGGGGTAATGCCGACTATAATGAGCTTGACGGAGGGTTTAATACACCTCTGGAGTTTTACGGTTTGAACGCCGCTGGAGCTGGAGCCGCCAAACTTGCCAAAGATGTCTACGGTTCGCTACCCAACGTTGCCACCAAAGGCGACTTAGTGGAGCTCGGTTATTTCGCTTCTGATGCTGCTGGCACACCCTCCGCTGTTTCCGGCGATTTGTTCAGAGGCAAATATTGGATTCCCCTTACTAGCACGACTAGAATTGGTATGCTGTCCGAAGGCGCCGATGCCGTCGAGAATGCCACTGGGAGAATATTGCCCCTTCAGACAAATTTCACCTCTGGAAATAACGATGCCGTGACTAATGTTGTAACAGCTTACAAAAGAACTGATACTAATCCTAGTGCTGGTCCAAGTTATTCCAGCGCGACTTTGAGCGATATTATTGCGAAACTTGATACAGCCGACGGTGCCGGTGATGCCTTTTTGGCCATGAGGTTCTACGATGTCAATCCTGCTTCCAGTACAGGTGGTGACCAAAGTGATTTAGCTTCGGGTACTTCCCGCTACAATACTATTACCAATCCCGCATGGAAATGGACGGCTACGGGTAATCCTGCGGAAGTAACGATGTTCATCAACGATCCAACAGGAGGAGCAAACAGTCCGGCTGGCTATGACATGGAATTGGATTCCGATGATTATTCCGGAGTCAAGATAGGTTCTGGCAACACTCTTGGTACGGGAGACAGCGACACCGTTCGCACGGCTACCATTACTTATCGGGCGGGTGCCCTAACTCTTGCATCCGATACTATTGTCAGTAATTTGGACAATGTGGTCAGCACGGCAAACATTACCGGAGATGCCGGCACGCCATATGATCTTACCGTATTGGCTCCTTCCGCAGGAGCTGATGCCACGACCGACTACACCTATTCTGGAGTCATTTCAAACAAGACCAATATTCGTAAGTTGGGTGCAGGTACGCAAGAGTTCACCGGCGCCATAAACACTACCGGATTCTTATCCATCGATGAGGCCGCTTTGATCCTCAAGCCCGGGAACATTACCCAAAGCTTTGAATATCTTACAGACGATGGTTCTCCGGGCACCTTGGCAATTGATAATTCGGGAGGCGCTAACCATGTCGTGGAACTCGGCTTTGCCACCACCACCACTGCCCAGACCTTTGCCGGAGCGATAACCCTTAGCGATTCGGGAACCAATACCTTGAAGGTGGGCGGAGTTACCGCTGCTGATTTCGATGACCACCAAAAATTAACCGGCAACATCGGTGACGATGGTTCCGGCGCCACCCTAAAAAAGACAGGCAGCGGCAAGCTTACTCTAGCCGGTTCCGGCAGCAATTTCACAGGAGGCGTAACGATCGCCGATGGTGGTGGTGCGGTCGATGGCGGTATAGTCGTGGCGGGACATGCCAACGCTTTGGGAACCGGAACCACTACTATTGAGCACGGAAAGCTTTCTGTGGCCGGTGGAATTACAGTCGCCAACACAATTGCCGGACAGGGTACAAACGACAACACGAATATGAAGAGCGTGATTGGGGGTGGTGTTGGTAATAGCGTGGGGACCATCACGAATGCCGGTTCCATTCTTAATATCGGAAGCGGTAATAATGAAGTCGACGTAGTGAGCCCGGGTATTGCTCATGCCTCTTCCATGTCCAATGGCACCAGCGACTTTCAAGTGATAGCAGGAAATAAAGACGATTCTGGTTCCGTAGCTGTTGCAAACAGCATCGGCACGATGAAAATCACCAATCTCGGATTGAAAGCCGGTGGAGTGTTCGACTGGGAAATTAGGGATTTCGAAGGCGGTAACGGCGCAGGAGCGGACTGGGACGTCTTGCAATTCGACACACTTACTCTGGGAGCCACAAGTGATCGGTTTGGGATCAATGTTTTTGGCGTGAAGCCTGATGGTTCCGCAGGAAAGCCTGATTTCAGCGTAACATCTACAAATCTTTTGAACAAAACAGGCAGCTTTGCTTTTCTTACCGGAGGAACCGTCGACTGGAACGGTGCCACTGCCGGTAATGGTTCCCAATGGTCGGACGCCCAAATTAACGATTACTTTGTCATCAACGCCGATGCATTTCACACTTCAAATAGCTACTGGGGTAATGGTGGCTGGGGAGTTTCTTACTCCGGAGGCAATTTTATTCTCGGCTATTCTAGTGTCCCCGAACCTTCGACCTATGTCATGGTGACCGGGCTATTGATGTTGCCCGGGTTTCAATTCCTGCGACGCTTTCGCAAGCGCAAGAATAATTCCGAGGAGTAAATCTTCTCGGATCCATTGCCCGCTACTTAGCTTGCGGTTCCTTTAATCCTCTAGTGGCGGCTCTTCTCGGTATTCGATCAGTTCGCTGAGGGAAGAGAAGTGTTCGGTGAGGGTGCCAATGGGTTCGATCTTACCGATGATTCTGCGAAAGACCTCCCGTTTTTTACGTTGTAGTTCGCATACTCTTTCCTCAACGGTGCCCTTCGCAATAAGTCGATAGACGAAGGTGGGCTTTTTACGACCGATGCGATGGGCTCTGTCAATTGCCTGCTCCTCAGCGGCGGGGTTCCACCATGGATCCATGAGGAAAACGTAGTCCGCCGTGCGCAAGGTGACTCCCAAGCCGGCGGCCTTTAGGGAAGCCAGCATGATGGCTGCCCCCTTCGTTTCCTCGAACGCCTTCACCGGTGCGCCGCGATCGCGTGTGTTTCCAGTCAATTGGTATAGGGGCGCGTCCGGCAAATCTTCGCGAATCAATTTTTTGAGTATGGCCAAGTAGGAAGTGAACTGGCTGAAAATCAAGGTTTTGGAGCCGGAGGCGATTAGGTCCGGTAGTTTTCCCATTAGGAGATTGGTTTTGCCACCGGAGGGGGGGGAGTTTTTTCGCCAAGGGAGTAGGGAGGCGTCGCAACAGGTTTGCCGAAGTCGGGTAAGGAGAGAAAATATATGTGTCGGGGCGTTCTTCATGCTGGATTGCAGGTCATCGCCGTGTTCGGCTTGGGCGCCGTTTGCCAGAATACGATATTCTCGACTTTGTTCCTCCGTGAGGGGGCAGGTCAGGTTTGTCTCCCACTTCGGAGGGAGTTCTTTCGCAACTTCGGCTTTTATTCGGCGAAGCACGAACGGCGAGACTTGGTTGCGCAGTTGATCGGCGGTTTCATCGGGGTGTTCCTGAAGGGCGAGTTCCAGTTCCCGCCGACTGCCCAGTAGACCCGGCATCAAGTATCGAAAGATAGTCCATAGATCGAGAGGAGAGTTTTCGATCGGGGTGCCCGAGAGGGCAAGTCGCCTTTCTGCTTGAATCGACACGCATGCTTGCGTCACCTTGGCCTTTGGATTCTTGATGAGCTGAGCTTCGTCCAATACGGCGTAACGAAATTGTACATTGTCTAGGGATGCTCGATGTCTTCTGAGTTGCGTATAGCTGGCTAACCAAAGGCAGTGTTCCTCCGTATCCTCGAATAACGACCCTTTTCCCAGCACACGCACCTTTACTCGGGGAAAATGTTCATTGACTTCTTTTATCCACACGGGCACTACGGCGGCGGGACAGACCACGAGGTCGGGAAGATCTTTAGCCGATTTTTTTTGCAGAAGCGCCAGCGTCTGAATCGTTTTACCAAGACCCATTTCATCAGCCAACAGACCGTGACAACCCAGACGGTGAAGAGTTCTCAAGCGAGTTGAACCCTCTTTCTGATAGGGGCGCATAAAGGCGGGTAGCGAAAGTTTTTTTGTTTCTTTCTCGGCCTCCGTTACTGACTTTTGCCATATAGCCAGCCCACCATCGGATTCCGCCTTCAGATATTTTCGTGCAAAAAGAGAGAAGAGCATGTACCGAGGCCAATGTGTTTGCGCGCCAATGTCTCGTTCGCGACGCCACCATTCAAAGTCTTCCAATTGTTCCGTGGCGAGTTTCACCAGACCCTGTCCGGGTACAAATGTGATGCCTCCTCGAGCTCGACCGATTCGGCGGGATTGTACGGAGTTCAACTTGAAGTTGTTAATGTGAAACCTTTCTCGTACTCTCATTCCCATGCCTTTGGTCGAGCGAGCCTCGAGTTCCCAGTTCAGCCGGCGTTGCCCTTCGGGAAGAAGGGATGCGTCTCCCTTTAGCAAGATCCTGAAATGTTTTTGCCAGCCGGGTAGGAAGTTTTCAGCAAAATCCGCCACGGTTTTCCATTTTCTAAGGCGAAAAAGACCATTTCGTTTTTCGAAGGAAAACCCTCGTTGACCTGCTTTTGCTACAAAACTCAATAGGGCTGCACGGTCAAGGCCTTCAAGGTCGGGCTGAGATTTCGGCCCGTATATCGGCGTGTGGGAGCGTCCTTTCTTCCACTTCGGAGTAGCCGTAAGCCCACCTGAAGTGGACATTTCCAAAATGACGACGAGGGAGTATACAGCAGCGTCGTGAACTTTTCCCTCCCCCGGATCAGTCGTTGGATCGACGATTGAAGTTTCTTTCTCCCGTGCCTTCGAGGTGGTTTCATCCTCGGGGATCGGATGCAGAATTTGTTCCTCGCCCACCAATTCCTCGATTTCGTAAAGTCCTGCGATCCCGATGGCGCTTCCCAGTTCCGAGTCCTGAGTTGAAAAGCGCATCGCAGGTTTTCCATTGCTCCATTCAATTACTGAATAAGTTTCCTTACGCAGAATCTTTCTGGAGACGATGGCTTGGTGGAGTTGCAGGTCTATGGCGGTAATGGCACCTTGGCGATAGAGTTCTCGACCCGAGTCCAAGGAGGATTGGGAGAATTGAGGTTCCCAGTCGGCTCGAGCCAATTTCAAGAGCCAAGAATCCACTGCTTCACGAGTAAATGTGCGGGATGGACCTCCGTTGAACATATTAGCGAGCGATTGATCTCAATGGAACAAAGTAGAAATCTTTCACCGTAGAGGGGCGCGTTTTTACCCTGCAAGCTGAAAGGGAAAAAGTTATGCACAAACGGCTTTGGGATTTATGCTGCTTCTCTCCATTGCCCATTTATAAACATCTGCATAGGATTCCGCCGGTTCTTTCCAAGATGCCTCTCTCATCATTGCATTTCTTCTCATGAACTGTAGCTTTTTTTCTTCGGCAAATATGTTGCAGGCGTTCCTGAATGCAGTGTGGAGAGATGCTTCCTCAATATTCGGCAAGAGAAGTCCGTTTGCCGATTTCGGGTGTTTATTGAGGTCTTTGATAGTATCGACCAACCCTCCCGTGCTGTTTGCTATGGGTAGCGAACCGTACCGCATTGCGTATTGTTGGGCGAGACCACAGGGTTCGAATCGGCTCGGCATCAGAAAGAAATCAGTGCCGGCAAATATTCGTCGAGCGAGACCGTCATCGAAACCGATGTGGATGCTGACTTTGTCCGGAAAACGATTTGCCAGGTTCGAAAAAGACTTTTCTTGCTCAGGGTCCCCACTGCCTAGCAATGCGAGCTGGAAGTCATTTTTTTTCAGCAACTTCGGTAGGGCACCAGCAAGTGCATCGAGACCTTTTTGCCTATATAGTCTAGAAACCGCACCGAGGAGAGGCAAGGAGGGTTCGTACGGTAGATTCAATTCTTGCGATAGGGCCTTGCGACACTCTTTTTTACCAGTCTCGACTGTATCCAAGCTGAACGGATGGGGGAGTGCCGAGTCTTGGCCGGGATTCCATGCTTCTTTGTCTATACCGTTTAAAATTCCCACGAGGTCGGCGGCTCGATAGACGAGAGAAGAGTGCAGTCCGTGACTCTGGGTCTCTGTGCGAACCTCTTTGGCGTAAGTTGGACTCACGGTAGTAATCTTGTCAGCGTGCTGAATCCCTCCCTTTAACAAATTTAGCCTGCCGTAGTGCTCAAATCCTTCCATTTGAAAATAGGATCGAGGCAAGTTTGAAATCTCGAATTTTTCTGGCGAGAAGGATCCTTGGTGTTCTAGATTATGTATTGTCAGAACGCTGGCGGCTCGGACTTCACCTTCGGGCCTTTTGATTGCGTTTAAGCAAGCGGGCAACGCGGCTGCCATCCAGTCGTGAGCATGGTATACGTCGGGTCTCCACCCTATGAGTCGCGGAAGGTCGATGGCGGCTCGGCAAATTACAAAGGAGCGTTCGGCATTGTCAGGGAAGTCCCCTTTGGAGCCGGCGTAGATGTCCGGCCGGTCGAAGAAACCCTTGTGTTCGATGAGGTAGACGGTGACATCGGTTCCGGGCAGGCAGGTTTCCACTAATCGCGCAAAGCAGAGTCGTTCTCCAATCCTAATACGAAGTTGACCTGCGATGCGTTTGCTCTTGAGACCATCGAGGGAACCACGGTGCAGGGGACAGATAATTCGAACGTCCACGCCTACTGCCTTCAAGGCGGGTGGCAATGCACCCACTACGTCGCCGAGTCCTCCTGTTCTGGCCAAGGGAGTGACTTCCGGGCTTACGAAGAGAACTTTCACCGATCGAATGGATTAAACGGAATCATGATTTCCTTCTCATGGCTTAGGGTGCTCTGAAGGCAACCTCATTCGTCAAGACCCGATGCGGAATCCGGACTTGCTCAACAGTTTCCTCCGGGGTAGGCTTTTTAACTTCTAATCTTCTTCATCCATCCGGATAACCTAAGTCATCCCCGATACTTTTATTGCACGCCGGTCCGTCATCACGCCGTTTTCTCAGACTGGCAGTCATACTATTTCTTCATTTTGATTGATGCACAATTTGCATGCTTATTGGCGGATGGAGTACTTGAGCGTTCCATCGGACGGAGGGGGCGATGGCAATCCCTTCATCAGTCTACCTGCGCACGGAGACGACCGGGCCGTGTACATTATTCATCGGGCTAAGTATGCTTACCTTATTTTGAACAAGTATCCTTACAATCCCGGCCACTTGCTGGCGGTCCCTTTTCGAGAGGTTCCTCGCCTACGTGATCTTGGAGGAGAAGAGAGAGCGGATTTGATGGACTTGATAGCATTTTCACAGGAGATCCTGGAAGATGCATTTTCGCCGGATGGTTTCAACATAGGTATAAACGAAGGCACTACAGGTGGAGCGGGAATACCCTCGCACATGCATGTCCATGTCGTCCCGCGTTGGAAGTCGGACACCAATTTCATGCCGGTTTTGGCTGATACTCGAGTACTGCCTGAGTCCCTTGATGCCACCTGTGAAAAACTTTGCGCCTGCGTTGCCGCTCGGCTTGGATAACTCACTTATGTCTTTCACGGAAATCGAATTCGAGAGCGAGCGCTTCCTTCACACTCTTTATGGTGAAAATCCTGAGAACTTGCGATTGGTGGAAAATGTACTCGGTACGACTCTAGTGGCCCGCGGCGGCGTGTTGAGAATCGAAGGAGATGAGGAACCTTTGGCTCGAAGTGAGGAATTATTCGAGCTTTTGCGCATTGGACGAGAGCAAGGATTTGCTCCTCGGAATGGTGATTTCAATAGAATCCTCTCCAAGGTGGCAGAGGGCAAGGGGGAAGAGTTTCGTGAACTGTTCGATGAGCCTTTGGTCCTCAAGCTTCGCAAAACTAGTGTGGTACCTCGTAACCTCGGCCAAAAAAAGTACCTGCGTAAAATCATGGAGAACGATGTCGTCTTTGGCCTTGGCCCCGCGGGTACGGGAAAGACTTTTCTTGCGATGGCGGCTGCCTTGGATTCTTTGTTGCGCGGTGAGGTCGAAAAAATAATTTTGGCCAGACCGGCCGTTGAGGCGGGAGAAGCGCTAGGATTTCTTCCAGGCGATTTGGAGGAAAAACTATTACCCTATCTTCGTCCACTCTACGATGCCATGGACGAGTCTCTCGGCTCTATTGAAGCTCGGAAGTTATTGGAAAGTGGAGTTGTTGAGATTGCCCCTTTGGCTTACATCCGGGGACGTACATTGTCCAAGTGCTTTGCCTTGTTGGACGAGGCCCAGAATACAACTTCTTCCCAGATGATGATGTTTCTCACCCGCTTGGGTGAGGGGAGCAAGATGGTAGTGACCGGCGACCTTACTCAAATCGATCTTCCCAGGCGTTGGGATTCAGGACTAGTCCAAGCCGTTAAGATTTTAGAGGGATTGGATAAGATTCCTTTTCACCGATTCGATGAACGAGACGTGGTGCGACATCCCTTGGTAAGTGACATTATCCGGGCTTACGACGTCTACGGGGAAAAGAACCGCTGTGACATTGAGACTAAAGGAGGAAAACCTCAAGGACATGGTTAATCTCTTTAGGAGTAAATCTCGGCGAGGCAATGGCCGCCGTAGCGGGCGTCGCAAGTCGGTCGACGAGGATGACGACGATCGCGAAGGGAAAGCCTATTCTTTTGGACCTTTGTTTCGGCACCGATTAAAGCTCGCGGGTTTGACTTTGTTGTTTGCGACTGCCGTGGTGTTCATTTGTTTTGTGGGGCAAGCCCCTCCTACTGTCGGGACTTTAGGTGAAGTGGCTCCCGAAAATGTCTTCTCAGATCGAAATTTCAAGTACTCGAGCGGAGTTCTTCGGAAGGAGCTTGAGGCTTGGATTCGTACCTCGACGCCTCTTGAGTATTCCCGCGATTTTGCGGGTGAAGAAGACTTTGCCAAGTCTCTAATTCTCTTAAAGGATAGATTGGTCGCCAATATGGGAAAGGCGGGCGAATCCTTGAGCTTGGCTCGAGACGCCTTGCGGGAGGAATTGATGGTCACCTTTCGCGTGGAGGTTGCGCCCGAAGAGATGAGAGTGCTGGGGTTGGTTCGGAGCGAAGTAGCTTTGCGATCGCTCTTCGATGAAATGACCGAAACCTTGGGCCATCTGCACGCCACGGGCGTGCTTGTGGACCCTTCGTCCGACCAAAAATTCCTTTCCGAGGCAAATGCGACCTTAGCCATCTCCAGGAGAATGTCGGAAACCGCAAATGATTTGTCTGTCATCGGAGGAGTAGATGCTGGATTGGAACTCCTTTTCGATATGGTTCCGTTACGGATCCGTTTTCCTCATTTTGCGAACTTTATATCCGAGGTTCGTACCCGAATCGAAGAAGACGGTCCTTTTCCGGCAGATGGTTTGACCTTGGGGGACGTTATTGCGATGGCAGATTCAAATTCTTCGGTCGAGGTCCTCCAGTTGCGGGATGAATTGGCTGCATCGTTTTCATCCTTAGCTAGTCAGGGATTGTTTTTACGCACCGTGGATCGGTCTAAGACCATACATACTCAACAGCGAAAGGTCGCTGGTATTCCAGCCAATAAGTATGAGGTCAGCGTTAGCGAGGGCGATGTCATTCTTCGCAAAGGGGATGAAGTGAGCGAAGACGCTATGGAGAAGTACAAGAGGTTTCTCGATTTATCGGCAGACGAGAGAGGGCTGTTGGCTCGCAGAATTCTTCTGACTTGCACGACTTTTCTTTGCTCTCTTCTTTACATAAATCTAGTTCTCCCCCATTTTTGGCGAAGCGGTGCCAAGACAGGTATTGTGGCGACTGCGGTATTAGGCAATTTGTTGCTTTCTCGTGGTGTCATCGAACTTGGCGGCACGGATCTTTTCGGTGGCAATCCCTTGCTCGTCGGAATGTTGCCCTACTTGTTTCCGGTGGCCTTTTCATCAATGGTCGTGATGATTACCGTAGGACCCCGAATGGGGGCAGTCGCTGCGTTGATGACGAGCACTTTCCACGCTGCGATGCAGGACACGGGTGTCGAGTCTCTGGTTATTTCGCTCGGCGCTTCCCTTATGGGCGCTTTTTTCTGCAGGGACGTTCGTCTCAGGGGTAGCGCATTGAAGGCGGGAACTATGGCGGGCGCAGTCGCCGCCGTATTTGCGATCGCCATAGGCTTGATCGCCGGAAGTACGCTCACCTCCATCTTTAATCACGGTGCCGCGGCTTTAATGACAGGACTTGTCACAGGCGGTCTGGTTCTTGGAGCCTTGCCGATTTTCGAGCGTGTGTTCAAAGTGGCAACGGATGTTACGCTCTTTGAATTGACAGACTACAATCACCCTCTGTTGCGTCGGATGCAAGTGGAAGCGCCTGGCAGTTATCATCATAGTTTGATGGTTGCGAATCTTGCAGAAAACGCGGCTGTTTCGGTAGGTGCAAATCCTTTGCTTTGTAGGGCCTGCTCACTCTTTCATGACATCGGAAAGATGAAACAGCCCGAATATTTCACTGAAAATCAGACAGCTCTTTCAAACCCTCATTCTCGTCGAAATCCAGCCATGAGCGCACTCATCATCAAGAGCCATGTGAAGGAAGGAGTGGAAATGGCTCGTGAGCATCGCCTGCCGAAGGTCGTACGCGATGTGATCCGACAACATCATGGTACCACCTTAGTTAAGTATTTCTTTCACGAAGCAAAAAAACAGATACGGCAGGAAAGGCTTCCCCTCGGGGAGGGCGCTGATTTGGACGAACCCGACGAAAGCACGTACCGCTACGATGGTCCCAAACCCAGGTTTCGCGAAAGTGCCATTATCTTCTTCGCCGATTCCGTTGAAGCTGCTGCTCGTAGCTTGCGTAAGGTTACTAAGCATAGTGTTGAGGAACTTCTTGAGACCATTTTTGTCGATCGTTTGGAGGACGGCCAACTCGATGAGTGTCCCCTTACTCTTGAAGAGATCGCTGCGATCAAGTCCAGTTTTATCTCAACCATTCTCAACATGCTTCATTCCCGTATTGAGTATCCCGAGGACGAAAAGCCAAAAAAGAAGGGTGGGGATAGAGATCATCGGGATGCGAAGAAAAATTCCAAGGAGAATGCAGAAAATGCCGGACAACCCAATTCGGCTTGAAGCAAACAATCGGTTTGATCGTCTCGATTTTGCGAACGAGTCGCTTACGGCCCTTGTTGATTACCTTCACTCTTCTCGTCCTGGTCATGGGCTTGCCGGAGAGCTTTCCCTAGCTTTCCT
>PCBO01000125.1 GCA_002730975.1 Opitutia bacterium | reverse complement strand
CCATGTTCCGTCGGGCTTTCTAAGAAGTGGAACGGAAAAGAGGTTGGGGGGGACTTGAATAGAGGTCCCGTCGATTTCCAGAAAAAAGCCGCCCCGAGCTCCACAGCAACTTGGATCTGGGTGCATGAGCAATAGAGAGGAAATGTTTTTTGTGGTCGCTTCGATGGCCCCGGCTTCCGACTCGTAAGCTGCATCGACTCGGGAGTCCTTCCAATGCTCGATGAGACCCGTTGCGTAGATCCATCGGATACGATTATGCCTGAGAGTTTGAGTCTGGAGATGAACTTCCTGAGGATTTGTTTCTCGACCGTATTCAAAGGCCTTTCGAATGAACGCGAGGACTTTCTTTTTAGAGTTTTCGTCGTATTTGTGCCCCATCTTGGGTCCGATGACGTGGTTTAGCTCACGATCGTGGTCGGCGAAAGCCTCTGTCATTACGTCGGCGGCCTGTTTCTGTTTGTCGATTTCTCCGCTGTAGGCGATGACAGGAAAATTGAAGAGATTGCGAGCGTAGCCGGGAACGTCGTACAAGTTCCATAGGCGTTGTTCGTACCAAGGAGGATAGTTTTCCTTGGCTAGTCGATTGTATCGAGCGGTCTCGGCAAATCCGGCTCCGGCATGTACGACTGCCCACTTGTCCGCATAGCGCGCACCAAGGTGCCATGCACCGGCTCCACCCATGGAGAATCCCATGAGGGCTATGCGTTGCTTGTCTATCCGATATTCCTTTTGCACGGCTTCAATGGCTTCCATTACGTCGGTTTCACCTGCGGATTTGTAACCCATGCATTGTCGACCGAAGGGATGGAGGACTATGCCGTCTTCAATTACGAATTTGCCCGATCGCGACATGCGTTGTCCGATGAAGTGAAGATCGGTGTTTTTGTCGCCACGTCCATGAAGCCATACGTATAGGGGGACGGGCCGATTTAGTTGCAGCTTTTCCGGCACTTCGAGACCGTAGGGTTGCACGGAATCGTCGATCTTCGAACGAAAGCCTCGAACCACGAGTTGCTTGGCGGAGGTCCATGGTGTCTCGCCTTCGGTCAAAAAAGCGGTTCGACGATCGGCTTCGTCGAGTAGTTTGTCGGCAAGAGCGAAATGTTTCTTGTCGTAGAACTCGCCATTGAGCAGTGCAAAGCGGACAGCTTTTCGGAAGACTGCTACGTCTGGGTGGTTTCTTATCCTTTCGGCTGATTCAGTAGCCTCGGAAAGCCGAGACTGTATACGATTCCGGTCTTCGTCGGGTATCTCGATTCCTTGCGGAGGAATACGGCGAGGAATAGGTGGGATGTCTTCGGCTTTGACCAAATTCAAGGCTGGAAATAGGGAGAGGAGGCAAAGGAAAAGGTTCTTCATTTCGAGAGGACTAGTTCGAGTTTACGGATTAGGTCGGTACGTCGAGCGAGAGTTTTGTCGTTTCGAATAGCCATAGCGAATGCTGTGGGGTCGCCTACAAAAATCACTTTTCTTTTGGCCCGAGTGAGCCCAGTGTAGACGAGGTTTCTCTGGAGCATCATATAATGCTGCTTTAGCAGGGGGAAGACGACGACCGGGTATTCACTGCCTTGGCTCTTGTGAACCGAAATGGCGTAGGCCGGTTGCAGGTCGGCGACTTCAAGTCGCTCGAAGGATACGGCGCGACCATCGAAATCCACTTCCACCGTGCTCGCTATTGTGTCGACGGAGGTTATTGAACCAAGGTCGCCGTTGAAGATGTCTTTGTCGTAGTTGTTTCGGGTCTGTATAACCTTGTCACCTTCACGAAAAAGAGTATGCCCGAAAACGTGAGTGGCTCCTTTGGGATTGAGGGCTTCACGCAACTTATCGTTCAGGTTGGAAATCCCCGCGATTCCTCGATGAAGAGGGGCTAGCACTTGAACATCGTGAAAGGAGTTCAATTGAAGTTTTCGAGGAATTACGTCGCGACAGAGACGGCAGACGGTATCTACGCAGGCATCCGGGTCCAGAGCCCGAACGAAGTGGACATCCCGCTCGGAATCAAGGAGTGCGGGGTCGTCGACCGGGGGAGGGCAGGCAGACCGCCCTGCAAGAATGCCGTGAGCGGTTCCCACGATTCCACTATCCTCTTTCTGTCGAAAGGTAACTTGTAATCGTGTCACGGGTATTTGGCCGCTTTCAATGAGATCCTTGAGCACATTTCCACAACCCACCGAAGGAAGCTGATCGGCATCTCCGACGAGCAATAGGTGAGCTTGCGACGGAATGGCTCGAACGAGGGCGGCAGCCAAGCGAACGTCGAGCATGCTGGCCTCGTCCATCACTACGAAGTCGCAGGACAGCGGTTTGTTCTCGTTGGCGGTGAAGCCGCCTGCAGATGGATCGAACTGCAGCAAGCGATGGACGGTTTGAGAAAAGTGAGAGGTGGTTTCCGCCATGCGTCGAGATGCTCGACCGGTGGGCGCCGTCAGCTGAACGCGTACTTTCTTGGCTTTGAGGATGGAGACGAGAGCCTGCAGAATGGTTGTTTTTCCAGTGCCCGGACCTCCCGTTAGAATTGAGACCTTAGAAGAGAGAGCGGTCTTCAAGCCTTCCGCTTGCTCGGGCGCAAATCCAAAACCGGCTTTGTCTTGGGCCCACTCTACGGCCTTATCCACAAGGATTGGCGGGAGACAGGAAGGAGCAGCCAATAGCTTGCCGACTGATTGTGCGGCGACCTGCTCGGCCCGAGCTGTGGAAGGTTGTTGAAAAACCTCAGGTTCGCATACAACGAGATCGGCAGAACTCTTCAATGCATCCAGTCGGGAACTGACGTCGGTAGGATGTACTTCCAAGACACCGACTGCCTTATCGATAAGATCCTGCCTGCCTGCGCAAGTGTGCCCGTCGCCTTCCAGCTCATCCATTGCGTGCAGAATCCCGGCGTCTATTCTCTCGGGACCATTGGTGGAAACTCCAAGGTTGAGGGCGATCTTGTCGGCCGTCTTGAAACCGATTCCCTTTACGTCTCGGGCGATGCGATAAGGCTCATTCTCCAAGATAGTCTGCGCCTCGTTGCCGTACTTACGAACCAAGCGTAGACAGAGTGCGTCAGTTACGCCGTAGGTCTGAAGAAACATCATGACTTCGCGCACCGCCTTCTGTTCATCCCAAGCTTCCTTAATGCTGCGTACGCGCTTCTTGCCAATACCCGGAACTTCAAAGAGTCGAGCCGACTCCTCGGATATAATTCGCAGCGTATCGGCTCCAAAGTGGTCTACGATCTTATTGGCAAAGGTTTTTCCAATCCCATGTACCAATCCGCTTCCGAGGTATTTTCGGATCCCGTAGGCGGAGGCGGGAAGCTTAGTCTCACATTTTGAGAATCCGAATTGTCTGCCGTGCTTGGGATGGGTCGACCAAGCGCCTGAGAGCAGAAGAGTTTCTCCGCATTGTACTTTTTGAGCCTTTCCGACGGCCGTTACTTCTTGACCGTCTTCTCCACTACGAAGCTTACCTATGAGATAACCGTTTTCCTCGTTGTAGAAGGTGATGCGTTCGAGAACACCTTCGAGTGACTCGGGGGATTCGCCTGCTTTGGAGTTTTGAGACAAGGTCAGGTTTCGTCAGCGTTTGTTCCTCGACCGTTGAGGCGAACGGCGTACCAATCGATTTTCCGAGTGAAGTACATAGCTCCCGCCAAGACTGCAAACAAGCCGAGACTTCCCATGAGCAAGGCATAGCTCTCCAATTGCAGTATTACGTATAGATAACCGTATAGGATCACTAGCATGGCGCCTACCGTACCTCCAAGACGAGTACTGCTTAGAATGGAACATGCATACCCCGAGATCAAGAGCACAACGCCGGAGGTTGAGGCGGCATAGGCTAGATCAAATCCAAAGTGCTCGGAGAGAGACAACAGAAGCAGGTAAAAGACGAGAACGGCAAAACCGACCAAGATATATTGAATGGGATGAACTTGGGCCTTCTGCAGAATTTCTGAGAAAAAGAACGCGGCGAATGCAAAGCATAGAAAAAGAATGGCGTACTTTGCCATGCGACTGGTCTTTTGGTATACGTCAGTCGGAAGATAGAAGCGTATGCCAAAGGAGGAATTACCCAAGACGTTGCTTGGTCCTGAAAACGAGAACCCCGAACTACCCTCTCCGAGAAAGCCCTTGTAGGAATTGCCATCCCATGCTTGCTCTCCATTGCCTTCGGGCGCACTCCCGGACCATGCCTGAGGTATCGGACGGTTGAGGTGAAGCACTTTCCAAGAGGCGGAAAAACCTTCTTCGGTGATGTCTTTTTCCAAAGGAAGAAAAGCCCCGTCGAAACTGGGCGAGGCCCAAGTGGAGTTTACCGAAACGGAAGTCGTCTTACCGATGGGTGAAAAGGCAAGTGAAGAACTACCGTCAAGACGAAGGTCGATGGCAAACTCCAGGGGCATATTCTCGTTGGAAAGCTCCACTTTAGCTTTAATTCCGGAGGTAATCACCTGCTGGGTTGGCAAACCGGGCATGGGAAGCAACTCATTTTCCATAAACGTTATGCTGGTGTCCTCCCGAATGCCTCGAGAGTCAGAAATACCGATTGTAAGCCAAGCCTTGTCCTTGTGGATTTCCTCTTCAGCGACTTCCGCTATGTCCCAGTCTAGTTTCGGGAAATGCCCCTTCAGTTCGAGAGAGGACTTGTAGACAACGGATTCATAAATGCCGCGGTGTTTGGTTTCGGGAATTACGGAACCATTGACTTCTAGAATTTCAGGCAAAAAATGCAGGTAGCGAGTTTCTCGAAAGGTCTTCACTCGATTGCTTGAATTACTAGTGACAGTGACGGAATAAGGAACGGTCAAGATTGGTCCGATGATTGTCTGGTCTAGCCCCCACTTGGCGCTGATTTCGCGAGTGACGCCTTCTCGTCGTTCTTCTCTTTCTTCAATGACAAAAAAGAGTGGTATCGTAAGCATGAGTAAGCCTCCTACCAGAATGGCGATGACCACTAATTTGAAGGTAAGGGAATTGCGAAGTGAATTAATTGGCGGAGGCCCCATAATCATTAATCGTTAAAAGTACTAAACTGCAGTCCATCGGATCAAGAGCAACTGCGTTTCGTTCACGGTTTTGAATATTAATAGCGTTTACTGGAAAAACTTGTACAAACCTGTTTTCCTTAAAAATTTCATAGCGAACGGTTTATTAAACAATTGAGATTTAAATTTAGATTCTGACAAATACAGCCGACTTACAGTGGTACGGATAAAACGGTCGGCCAATTTTTTTCTGTAAGATTCGATGAAATCTTTCTTCAATTTCCAAAAATCATCATTTCTGTTGCCCGAGCTCAGGTGTCGTAAGTGAAAATCAATTACGTAAGAATTCATCCCTCGGAACATGGCTTGTTGGCAAATGTCAGTCCCATAAAAATGAAAACCAAGTAAATCTGTTGAAAACGCTAGGCGTTTGCTGGCTTTTAACAGCAAGAAGTTTTCGTCTAAACTCATTACTTTCGCCGGAAGTCGGCCAACTTTTGCATTAGAGGTAGTTGGGTCCGTTATGCGTAGATAAGTTTGGTTAGGATTCAGCGAACCTCCGGCATTTCCCAAGACCCCCCAATTAGGGTCTTTTTTACTGATTTCATTGATTCGAGATCTTAGAACATCGATTTTATCAAAGTCTAGCCTTACGTCTTGATGGCAAAGGATATGATGTTTTCCCGAGGCATTACTTATACCGAAATTTAGACCATTGTAAGCTTCCCATTGGTTTGATTTCAGATTGTCTAGGTAAATGTATTCACAAGTTTCAGTATCGAATCCTGAACTTATGAAGGATTCAACCATTTCTGAATAGTGCGTTCCATCGTTGACCAATGTTATAATTGAAAATTCCTTTGGAAAATCCCGTTTTGAGGAATTTGCCACTATTGGCTTTGCTACTGGATGAATCGGCGGGTGTTGCACAAAATAACCGCTAATGCGTTCGGTTGAAAGCTCCGACCAAGGCCATTATTCCACTCTTCTCGATACTTGAGTCTATTCCGCAACCGTAGGCTACTCGCCCTGACTTAGTCTGAAGCTGTACGAATGCAGCCGACTCGGTGGCGGAACCACCGCCGATTGAATGTTGGCGGTAGTCGGTCAACTTGAAATCCTTTAGGTTTTCGTTCTCCAGGGCGTGAACGAAGGCATTGATCGGACCATTGCCTTGACCTTCTATTTGACGAGATTCACCTTCGAGTTCTATTTTAGCGAAACAGGCGATCTCGTTTCCTTCGCCGGGAATCTTCTTCGTTTCGTAGGAGATGAGTAACAAGGGATGATTCTTTTCAAGAAATTCGGCTTTGAAAGTTTCGTAGATTTCTTTGGCGGCAAGCTCGCGAGACTCGGAATCGGCTTTCTCGTTCACCAGAACGCCCACTTCCGGGTGCATGGGTTTGGGGAGTTCGAGGCCAAACTCACGCGACAATACGTAGGCAACCCCGCCTTTGCCGCTCTGGCTGTTTATTCGTATTATGGCTTCGTAGCTTCGTCCTAGATCGCGAGGGTCTATCGAAAGGTAAGGGACCTGCCAGAGGTTGTCATCGGTATCTCCTTCTTTGGATCGTAGGTCCATGCCTTTCTTGATGGCGTCCTGATGGGATCCGGAAAAAGCGGTAAAGACAAGGTCTCCTCCATAAGGGTGCCGCTCGTGTACGTTCATGCCCGTGGTTCGTTCATAGGTTTCGCGGATACCTTCCAAATTGCTGAAGTCCAAGCCGGGATGAAGACCTTGAGCGTACATGTTGAGAGCTACCGTGACGACGTCCAGATTGCCCGTGCGCTCGCCGTTGCCGAAAAGCGTGCCTTCGACACGATCGGCTCCGGCCAACAGTCCAAGTTCGGTTGCGGCGGTTCCGGTCCCTCGATCGTTGTGAGTATGAAGACTGATTACAGCCTTGTCTCGTTCCTTCATGTTACGGCAAAACCACTCGATTTGGTCGGCATGCAGGTTCGGCGTGAATAGCTCAACGGTCGCAGGGAGGTTGAGGATGATGGGAGTTTCTTCAGTAGGTCCCCATGCTTCCATGACCGCTTCGCAGACCTCCAAGGAGTAGTCCACCTCGGTATCGGAAAAACTTTCTGGAGAGTACTCCAGCCTCACCTCGGTGCCGTCCAGTTCCGGAAGCAACTCGCGAATGAGCTTTATGCCGTCCACCGCGACCTGCTTGATCTGTTCCTTCGACATCCCGAAAGTGACGCGCCTCTGTAGGGGCGAGGTGGAATTGTAAACGTGCACGATGGCTTTTTTTGCGCCTTTCAAGCTTTCGAATGTGCGTCGGATAAGATGTTCGCGAGCTTGTGTCAGCACTTGAAGGGCCACACCTTCGGGCACCCGATCCTCGTCTATGAGCTTGCGGGCAAAGTCGAATTCCGTCTGGGCGGCCGACGGGAACCCCACCTCGATTTCCTTGAACCCTATTTTGGCTAGCAGATCGAACA
Organism: Opitutia bacterium; assembly: GCA_002730975.1. Classification (GTDB taxonomy): domain Bacteria; phylum Verrucomicrobiota; class Verrucomicrobiia; order Opitutales; family Seribacteraceae. The sequence continues at coordinate 4,777 of PCBO01000125.1, read as the reverse complement.
GTTCCAGTTTTTGATCCACTCCCATGGGGATGGGTAGGGCTTGGTTGCCGTCTCGCAGATCCACGCTGCACCAGATGGGCACTCGATCAATTACCTTGTCGGGCCATTGACGGTCAGGCAGGTCGATCGTTCCCCATGGGCGATACTTGTTTATGGGAGGCGTCTGCATACTAAAGACCTTCATTACTATCGGATAACGTATTCGATGAAAAGAGGAAATCCGACCTTGAGATGGTCGTTGCGAGTAATGCCTTCCTTCTTATGCTGTACTCTTTGCGAATGAGTGAATCCTCCACAGATAGCACCGCCCTAGCCGGCAAAACCATAGTACTAGGGGTGTCCGGTTCAATCGCCGCCTACAAAGCGGCGGACCTGACGAGTGAGCTGCGACGCCTCGGAGCGGACGTCTTCGTCGTGATGACGCGAGCCGCCAAGGAATTCATTGGTTCGATTACCCTGCAAACCCTTTCTCGCAACCCCGTCGTAACCGACCTCTGGAAGGAAGGCGATGGTTGGCAACCCGGTCACATCGAACTCGCCGACAAGGCCGATCTGCTCTTGGTGGCACCCGCGACGGCCGACCTGATCGCCCAATTCGCCAACGGCTTGGCTCCCGATGCCCTTTCGTCCATTCATCTCGCCACTCGAGCAAAGGTCGTGCTGGCTCCCGCCATGAACGGCAAGATGTACGAACATCCCGCGACCCGCGAAAATCTTCGAGTTTTGGTTGGTCGCGGAGTCCGCTTCATCGACCCCGAAGAAGGTGAACTGGCATGTGGTTACGAAGGCGTGGGCAGGCTCGCCAAGGTGGAAAGGATCGTGAGCGAAGTTCTTGGACTCTTGAGTTCCTAAGGCGCAGAGCTTTTGGGCTTCAAGCTTTCAGTCCTTTGTATCAGGCTTGAGAGTGTAAAACTTCTTATAAGTTCGACCCGAGTTGCTGTAAGGTGAGCAAGGCATTCGAATTTATTCGATTGTGTTTAGCCAGTAACTTGGCGGCCGATTGATTGACCAGCATAGACTTGCTCATCTCGGTCATTTCTTCAGCCATATCCGTGTCGTTTATACGACCATAGGCCGATTCGAGATTTACGAGTTTGCCTGAAATTCTTTCCCAGTCATGGTTGAGACCGTTTTGTTCGGCGCCATTTATGGCCCTCGATTCAGCAAGTAATTGTGTGTAGCTCTTGAAGTCCGCAATGGAAAAATCCCACAAGTCTCCATCTAGGTCCAAAAGACTCCGTTCAAAAGAGGAACTCGAAACAATCTCTCCGGCAAGGGTTACGGTAAGAGGTCCGGTGCCTGTTGCATTTCCTGAAAAAGATAACTCCACGGTACCATTTGCCATTACGGTTGGCGTAGCGACGAGTGTGCCCTTGTCGGCTCCACTTATGGTCACCACCGGAGGGGTTCCGCCAGGGTTGTGCCCGGAGCCGAGACCGGATACGTTTGCAGGGGATTGAATCATACCATTTGTGGCCTGGACCGACAAAGGTCCTGTCCCTGAGGCATTTCCTGAAAAGTTAAGGTCGAGAGTTCCGTCGGGTTTTATGGTTGCTGCGCCACCAAGGCTTCCTGCGTTTGCTCCCGAAACGATTATTGTGGGAACAGCCTCCATCGGATCGTAATCCGAACCGACCCCGGAAAGGTTTGCCACGTGGGCGAGACCATTTGCAATGCTCAGGGACAAGTTGCCCGGCCCCGTTGTCGAACCAGAAAAGCTGAGGTCAAGGGTTCCGTCTGCATTTATTATCGAGCTGGAGGCAAGAGTTCCCTTGTCGGCGCCATTGATTGTCACGACAGGCGCGGGATCGCCTGGGGAGTATCCGGAACCGATTCCCGTCAGCGTAGGGATTTGAGACACGCCGTCAGCTACTTTCAGAATCAAATTGCCTATGCCTCCTGCCGTTCCTGAAAAGTTCAGGTCCAGTGTCCCGTCCGCATTGATTGAGGAGGTGGCGCCCAAGCTTCCCTTGTCGGCGCCGGTTATGGTTACCACCGGAGCAGCTTCCGTTGGGTCGTAACCTGAACCTAATCCCGACAGACCGGTCGGATTTCTAACCGCGCCCGAGGCCACGGCAAGATTCAGGTTTCCGACGTCGGCGGGATCGCCGGAGAAGGCTATGTCAAGCGTGCCGTTGGGATTGATTGTGGCTGTGCCTGCAATGGTTCCTTTGTCGACTCCTGTGATCGTTACCGTTGGAGCCGTCTCGGCAGGATCGTAACCTGAACCGATACCCGTAAGGTTGGCAGGCGGATTGTCCAGCCCATCCGCTAGGGCGACGTTGAGAGCGCCGGATCCCGTTGGGGTTCCGGTAAACGCGACGTTCACGGTGCCGTCTGGATTCACCGATGAGGTCCCCGCAAACGTTCCTTTGTCGGCTCCCGTGACAGTTACGACGGGAACCGTTTCGGCGGGGTCGTAACCGGATCCGAGGTTTGTCAGATTGGCAGGATTTCGAACAACTCCCGAGGCCGCGTCTACGTTTAGGTTTCCGACGTCGGAGGGATTTCCGGAGAAAGCGACGTCGAGGGTGCCGTTTGCATTCACGGTGGCCGTACCGGCTAAGGTTCCCTTGTCGGCTCCGGTAACTGTTATCGTCGGAGCCGTTTCAGCGGGGTCGTAACCCGAGCCGATGCCGGTTAGGTTAGCGGGTCGTTTGTCGATGCCATCGGCAATCGCGATGCTGAGGGCTCCCGTTCCCGAGGCGACTCCCGTGAATGCCATGTTCAAGGTGCCATCAGGATTTATGGATGAAGTACCCGCCATGCTTCCCTTGTCGGCTCCGGTAATCGTTACGGTCGGGGCGGATTCGGATGGATTGTATCCGGAACCATGATTGGCCATATCTGCGGGATTTCTTACCATACCCGAGGCCACTGCCAAGTTCAGGTTCCCGACGTCGGCGGGATTACCGGAAAAGGCGACGTCGAGCGTGCCGTTTGCATTGATGGTGGCCGTGCCTGCCATAGTTCCTTTATCGGCTCCCGTGATCGTTACGGTCGGGGCCGTTTCGGCAGGGTCGTAACCCGAGCCAATCCCTGCGTGATTCGCGGGTGCATTATCACGGCCATCCGCTATGGCTACGCTGAGAGCGCCTGGTCCCGTGGGGCTTCCCGTGAAGGTTACGTTCACGGTGCCATCGGCATTGATTGACGACGTGCCGGCGAAGGTTCCCTTGTCGGCTCCAGTTATCGTTACTCCCGGAACCGATTCGGTAGGGTCGTAACCGGAGCCAAGATTGGCGAGATCGGCGGGATTCCTCACCACGCCTTTCGCGACGTCGAGGTTTAGGTTTCCGACGTCGGCCGGATTACCCGAAAAGGCTACGTCGAGGGTGCCGTTTGCATTCACGGTGGCGGTCCCGGCCAAAGTTCCCTTGTCGGTTCCGGTTATGGTCACGAGCGGAGCCGTCTCGCCCGGGTCGTACCCCGAGCCGATGCCGGCGAGATTGGTCGGGGGCTTGTCGAGTCCATCGGCGATGCTCACGGTAAGGTTGCCCGTTCCCGTCGGGGCTCCGGTAAACGCCACGTCTATGGTTCCGTCCGCTTTCACGGTGGCAGTTCCTGCAAGGGTTCCCTTGTCGGCTCCCGTGATGGTCACTACGGGGTTGCCCTCGGGAGTCGTCCCGTCGTAACCCGAACCTATTCCGCTCAGGTTCGCCGGGGCTCGCCCGATTCCCGGATTCACCTTCAAGGTCAAGTTTCCAGTGCCTGTGGGAGTGCCCGAAAGGGCAACGTCGATTTTTCCATCGGCTCTAACGGTTGCCGTTCCCGATGCCGTGCCCGCATCGGCTCCGGTTATCGTTACGGTCGGGTTTGCTTCGGGGGTGCCGCCGTCGTAGTTGGAACCGATTCCGGACAGGTTGTTCAGGTAGTACTTTCCGGAATCTATTTCCACGGAAAAGGTATCGTCGGTGGCGGAAGTTCCCGAAGGAGTGAGCTTCAAAGTTCCGTCCGCATTTATGGTGGCGGCGGCCGTCAAGTTGCCCGGACCCGCGAGAGACTGTATCTCCGCGGCAGTCAAAGCCCGGTTCCAGATGCCGACGTCGTCGAGCTTGCCGTTGAAGTGCCTGTCGGCGCCGTTGTTGACGTTCCCTATGGTTACGAGATCGAAAGACGACTTCACGTTGCCCCTCACGTCATGAACGTTTGGGTCTTGCGCTCCGTTCACGAAGGTCCGCACCTTCATTCCATCGTAGGACATGGATAAGTGCGTCCACTCGTTCGTTGGGAAGGTCAGGGAACCATTGAGGTCGGTCGCATCCATTTCATCGGTGCCGATTCGGGCCTTTATTCTGCTTTGCCCGCCGCCTGCGCTCGTTACGCCTAGGCTAAAAATATGGTCTGCGATATTCGTGCTTGGGGATTTGCACACGATTCTGTCGTCGCCGGTGTCGTTGCGGTATACCCAGGCGGATACCGTCAATTCGTTGCCTTGGCTCAATTCGGGCAAGTCGCCGAGCAGGATCTTGTCGTTGGCTCCGTCGAAAACGTACGCTCCGGCTCCCGTTCGGCGATCCTTGGTCTCTTGCGTCGGAGCCTGAGCCGACGCAACGGTCCCGTTGTTCCCGGCTCCCGAGGTGTCCGCTACCGCGCCGCCTCCGGCTGGCGCAGCGGCGTCTCCATCGAACAAGGCCACCAGTCCGGTCTTGAGTGAGGCGGGCTTGGAGGCAATCCCGTCGGCTAGAATTCGGACTCAGGGAGCCGTTTCGGTGGACAGATAGTTGGAACCGGCCGAAGCATTCAAGGGCGGCGTTTCCGCCGTGTCCATTACGGT
>PCBO01000124.1 GCA_002730975.1 Opitutia bacterium | reverse complement strand
GCTTGGCGGAAAGGTTTTATGGAATGAAAGCGTTGTGATACTGTGTCAGGGTAAAACCTACCCCGCACCTAGGTCAAAAGGTCTGTCGGTGGTCACCTCGCCGGTTACTTTGAAACCAGGCCAAGAGTTGTCAGGCATCATAAATCCTCTTGCACTGGAAGGCCCCGAGTGGCCCAAGGGCGGTTACCGCATATCTTTCCAGATTTGCCTTGGGGAAAGAAGTAGCACGCAATCTTTCTACTATATGTCCAGACACCACGACGGCATTCGAGCCAAACTTAAGAAGGGCCAGCCCATTCGTTCTCAAGGAGACTGAATTTCCTGCGGGGTAGCTATATCTCGATCTGACTTTCTTAATTTAAACAGCCCATTCCTATGAAATCGTTCTTACTTCCATTTCTTTCTTTCCTTTTCGTTATCAATGCCTCGTTGAGCAAGCCTGAGGTTTTTGAAATTTCCTTGGATAAGGTCGACTTGTTGCCAGGAGGCAAAGAAGCGGATGGTATCGTCGGTGATTTCTTGATTCGAAACGACAGAATCGAGGCTGTCATCGCTCATTCAACACCACTTCGAAAGGCGAACATGGGTACTTTTTGGGGTGCTGAAAACGTGACGCCCGGTTGCCTGTACGATCTTACGCTTCGAGGTACAAACAATGACCAGATCACTGTTTTTTCTCCTTCTCGCCAGCAAGGCAAGGTTTCCTATGTTCGGATTTCTGAAGACGGTTCCGATGGAGCGGCAATCGTTGAAGTTGTCGTCACCTCGACTGTATCTGGAGCATTATTCAAAAGGCACCAATACATTCTGAAAGACGGTTGGCAAGGTGTTCTGATTAGATCCACCATTCGAAACGAAGGAGATAAACCGGTCGATGGTCCGGTAACAGACAAGTGGACCAACTTTCGATCCCGAGGGAAAATCGGTTCCATTGAATGGGCCGACAGCATTGATCCCGCCGACAAAGCAGGATATGCCTATGCTTGGTTACCTGGAAATGACGGAAAAGTTCCTTCCGGCAATGCCCGCTTGAAACCAGGAGAAGAAATTAGCATTGAACGGTTTCTGGCTGTCGGGCGATCGCCCGCTGAGGCTTGGGGGATAGTGGCGACTCACCTTGAGTTGAAGACTGGTAAGTTTACGGCTCAATTTAAAGAAAACAGTGTTGCACCTGTTTCAACTGGGCGACTTGACATTTCGACCGGAGGTCAGGTCATTTCTTCTTATCCTGACTCCGATGGCCGCATAAGCCTTGTTCTTCCCCAAGGTAAAGCTTCCGCCATATTTGTCGATCATGGTCGCAAATCTATTGAGCGAAATTTCACTATAGGCTCCAATCATGTCGAGTTGTCTCTCGACCTTGAGCCTCGTTCAAGAATTACTTTCGACGTTCGCAAGCAGGACGGCTCCCTTTCTCCCTGCAAGGCTCAATTCATAGGAATCGATGGAACTCCTTCTCCGAATCTGGGACCCACGGATCGAGCCCATGGTTGCAGGGACCAGTACCATTCGGAATCCGGGAATTTTTCCGTAGCCTTGGCTCCCGGGAAGTATCGAATTATCCTGACTCGGGGTATCGAGCACGACCATTTCGAAAAAGACGTAGTTTTGCAGCCCGGCAAAACCATTGCCGTAAAGGCGACCTTGCTTCGAACGGTTTCCTCTCCCGGTTGGGTTAGCACGGATTTCCACAATCACTCCACGCCAAGTGGAGACAATGTATGCGGCACGGACGATCGAGTCATCAATTTGGCTGCCGAACACATCGAATTCGCCCCGACTACGGAACACAACCGAATCTACGATTGGTCTCCGCACATACATAAGCTTGGTCTTTCCAAGGAAATATCCACTATTTCAGGTATCGAATTGACGGGCTCCGGAGCACATATAAACGCCTTCCCACTAAAGCCAGAACCCTACAAGCAGGATGGAGGTTCTCCGGTTTGGGTAGACGATCCACGTATAAACGCAATCAATCTACGAGAATTACATGGGCATCAGTCGGATCGCTGGATTCACATTAATCATCCGGATATGGTGGAAAACTTTATCGATCGAGACAAGGACGGTAAGCCGGATGGAGGTTTCGCAGGCATCGTTTCTCTAATTGATGCTATCGAGACAGAGAACTTCAGACCAGCTACCATTCTTAATGAGGCTCCGTTTCGTATTACTCGCAGAGCGGCCAGAGAACAGGTCACCATCAATCGCGAATTCGTCTGGTTGCAACTCCTTAACAAGGGAATGAAGATGTGGGGTATCGCCGTGAGCGACGCCCACCACGTGCATGGCAATGGCGTGGGCGGTTGGAGAACCTATGTTCGCTCTTCTACTGATGATCCCGAAAAAATAGATTGGAAGGAAATCAGTCGCCGAGCAAAGGCCGGTCAAATGATCCTTACTTCAGGACCGTACTTGGAGGTCGAGACTGCAGACGGTGTTTTTCCTGGGGGGCACGCTCGAGCAAACAACGAAATCGAACTGAAAATTCGTGTTCAATGCGCCTCGTGGGTAGACATCGATCGTGTTCAGGTGCTTGTCAACGGTCGAGCTGATCCTGCCTTGAACTTTACCCGCAAAACACACCCCAAGTGGTTCTCTGACGAGGTACTGAAATTCGATCGATCCATTCTCGTCCCCTTGGATGAAGATGCTCACTTGGTCGTTGTTGCCTACGGGGAGAATTTCGACCTCAAGAAGGGTTATGGTTCAAGCAGTCAGTCCGCCATGAATCCGTGCGCTTACAATAATCCCATATTCGTCGACGTGGACGGGAACGGGTTCACTCCAAATGGAGATAGCTTGGGCTTCCCTCTACCCACTGGTCGACTTTCGGTGGCCCAAGCAAAAGCTCTATTGGCCAAGGCCGGCAAAGAGGTTGATTGAGCCGTCTTCGAATTCAAAAAGCGGGACGCAACTTGTGAATGGTGTTGTATACCTTGTCCACAAGTTCGTCGCCATTTTCATGTTCCAAGTCGTAGGCGATTTCCATCTGCATGACGGGTTGGATTTCTTCTATTTCGATGAAAACGCTTTTTCTATCGGATTGGAGTTTAGCTGAAAGGACCTTTAGTTTGTCTCGGCCGGTTTTCTCCGGATTCGACACCCTGTAGTCGGGCGATCCGTATTGTCTTGTCCAGCGGTAGTTCCAGTGGTTAATTGAGTAGGACTCGGTGTCATTGGCAAGCTCTTCGTCGAGCTTAACGCCGAAGCGGAGAAGTACTCCATTGTTGTGAGCTTTTAGTGACAGTGGACGAGGCCAGTCGCCACCGACGTAACGGACGCGCTGCAAGCAACCGTCCCTAGCTCCCGAGGTTTGCCAACCTTTGAGGCCGGTGACGTACAATTGTCCATCTTGATTGCTGAAGCGTCCGCGCATGGCACCCGAGGAGAAGCGAAATGGAAACTTTGAGATAGCTCCCTGTGGGGTTCCGTCCACCTTGTCCTGCATCACGAGGAACATTTCACACTTCCCGTATGACAGGTGTAATAGTTCGCCTTTGGGAATACCCCAATTTTCGCTGGTTACCCAGACTTGAGAACCGCATGAGTTATCGACCTTGTGTGGTATCCAGCAGAGTGGTCCATCGTAGGTTTTGGGCTCTTCTTCTCGATGGTGACAGGGAACGAATCCATAAAACCCACCAGGTTCTACGATGTCCACTCGAGATGCAGGTACCCAAGTCCCCTGTTGGTCCGCAGCAGTCACTACTCCTCCAGGTCCAACGAAGAAACCGTTTGGATTACGGAATCCCGTAGCGAAACGTTCCAGTTTGCCTCCATCTTTGCTTACTTTGAGAACAGAACCTCCGTGCCGAGTCCCACTGGCACAACGAATATAATAAAAATTTCCCTCGGGATCCGTTTCCAAGCATGTAGAGAACTCGTGTGAACCTAGGCTGATTTCAGCGTCGTTGTTGAAGTTTTCGTAGAAGTCGATTTCGGAGTCTCCGTTTAGGTCGTGCAGGCGAGTTATTTGGTCGCGACCGAGGACATATATCTTGTCGTCCACGATACGGAGACCAAGGGGATGATAAAGTCCCGTTGCGATTCGCTGCCAATAAAGTTCATCCAGCTTGTCGCTGATGCCACTTACCAGCCATACGTCTCCCTCCATCGTGGAGACGGCGAGGTCGCCATTGCTGAAGAAGTCGTGTCCACCAAAATGCATAATGGCTCCCCAAGGGTTGTCGAAGGGAGGTTGAATGGTGTCCAAGGCGTAGGGTTCACCTTTTTTAGGCATGCCTATATCTCCCTTTGTCTTAAGAGTTACGTCCCACTTTCGAGGACCACCTTTGATCCACTTCACCAACTCTTGAGAAGCAAACTTCTTCTTGGCGTATAGGGCAAAGCTTTCCAGTTCCTTTTCAGGTCCTTCCCAAAGTAGAATAGTAAATTGGGAGTTGCCTGCCTTTACCTTTGCAATGGCCCGATGTCCGTCCACTCCAACCGAGTTGCCATCGCCTAATACGGTTGCGGCGATTACAGAGGCATCTCCGCTTTTCTTAGAGCGAGGAACGATGGACATATTCACTCCTTTCACTTCGCGAACTTGGCCCACTCCCCCACCCTGCGGCGATTGAGCAAGCAGTATCGACTCCGCATCTTTTAATTCACGAATTTCGAAACTGCGCGAAAAGACAACTGCCCCCGCTGCCTTTTCAGCCCACGGAGATTCCAAGACTTTTCCAGTTCCCACTGTGTAGCTCAAGACTATGCGTTTTCCGTAATGGTAAAGCCCTTTGTATTTGGCCCAATCGCGTGGAAGAGGTCCGAACTTGGTCGGCTTTGCCTTCCACTCTCCTCCTTGAGTCCAACCCGGGCCTTTTGTGATAAAACTTACTTTGCCGCGAACTTCGTCGTGATCAAGCAAGGCGTCTCGACCGCCTCTTACGTGAACGAACCCCCCTGTCCATCCTGCAAACATGCTTAGGTTATCGGCATCGAACCCGATACTCGAATTACTTTCGTCTCCCAACCATATAGCCGTAGCCTTGGGTATGCCGGAAAAAGAGCCATTCGGGTCGGTTCTCGACTGAAGTAGGCTTGATCCAAAAGTAGGTCCAAGAATCGTTCGGTTCCATCTGTGCTCCGCTGCATTTGACTCGAAGCCAGCGAGAAGAAATGAAACAAACAGTGAAAAAGCAATAAATGGGGACAGTTTCATAAAACAGAAAAATAAAGAATCAGCATCACCAGTTTGGTGATGATTCAATCCAAGGAAAGGTTCCTGAAACCCTTATTTTTTCTTTACCGGACGAAAAGGCCAGTTAGGTGTGCCTTTGGGATCCGGAGCAGCAGGAGTCTTGCCTAGACCATAGTCCTCGGCTTGCATGTCCTGACCAGGCCAGAAGTTTTTGTCGCGAATGAAGCCGTAAAAGGATGGATAGAAGGGATCGACGTAGGCGACATCGGCCTTCTTCGGGACGTCCAGAGCGGTCAAGTGGTAGACTGCGTTGACAAGCAGGCGCCGTAGATCTTCGCTCACCAAATCCACTGAAGCTCCCATTGTGGTGCAAAAGGTAGTTCCCTTCTTGCCACCGGACGAGTCATAGGTGTGCAGCCAAGCCAACGGTTGCATGGGAGAGTTCTTCTTACCCTCAACGTCGGGCGATTTCGGGTCCAATGTCTTGGTCACTGCTCCGCGCAGCAGAATTGTATCCCTTTCTGAGGTGACTTTTTTAATGCCGTAAACGTCGGAAGGACCAAAAACGTCTTTAACTCCATGAAGAATAGGGTGCTTTGCATTGGCTTTTTCAATAACACCGCGAGCTCCCTCTCTCTTGTGACCGCCATGATGGTTGACCCAACCTTCACCCATGACAAGGGGACCAAAGGAACCATAGGAAATTTTGGAGCCAAAAGAACCACCTCCGGTAAAGGCATGGGTCGCGGTGCGGATACCGATTACCGGCTTTCCTGCATCCAAAAATTTAGTGATATGCTTGGCGTCTGCTTCAGAGGGGCGACGAAAGCGCGTGCCGGTTAGCATGAGGTCTGCGCCTTCAAGGTATTTCCACCCTCGAACGCCGGCTTGGTTGTTTGGGTCGATGTGCTTCCCGGCGGAATCCCAAGCGAAGAGCACGATGCAGTCGAAACCGTGCTTTTGAGATAGTATCTTGGCGAGCATGGGCATACTTTCCTCGGTACGGTATTCCTCGTCACCGGATACGAGAACAATGGTTTTGCCCTCGCCGGGACCATTGCCACCCTTGAGTTCAAGGACGTCCTTGTCTGCGAATGATACGCACACGGATAGAATAAAAGAGAAAAGGGAGAAAACAGCTTTTTTCATAGAGAGGCTTTAATTGACATTTGAAGGGATTGAGGGAAACGGATAAATACTCATGCTGAAACCCCAAACGTCAAGTGCGCACACTCATTAGTCCAGCAATCAATAGAAGAGCTTTAACCGATTTATCCTATGCAGGAACAAAGGGGTTTGTCGCCATTTCGCGCTCTACCGTAGTATCAGGTCCGTGTCCCGGATGAAGAGATGTAGCAGGTGGAAGAGTATACAAATTGTCCTTTATGGACTTTTCCAATGTTGCGAAATCGCCGCCGGGGAGATCCGTTCTGCCTATGCTTCCTGCAAAAATGGCATCTCCTACGAAGCACCAACCCTCGGAGGGAACGTGAAATGCAACGTTACCGGGACAATGCCCCGGGACATGCAAAACCTCTACATCTCTACCGAATAATTCAAGTTTGTCTTTATTTGATACCCATTGCGTAACACTAATTGGCTGAAATTCCATGCCCGGCATGGCGAAACTCGACATACATTGAGGGTTCTCGAATAGTTCGAGATCATCCTTGTGCCCCAGCACCGTCATTTCGCCCGAGGTTAGTTCCGCTGCGCCCGCCATGTGGTCCCAGTGCCCATGAGTAAGCCATAAGGCGGAAAGGCGCAGTCCTCTTGTGGCGAGGATAGGGGCAATCGTTTCTTTTGCTTGAGGAGGCGCGTCGACCAGGATGGCTTCAGTACCATTTTCTTCCCATACCAAGAAGGCATTCGTTCCGATTGGTCCCAATTCAAATTTTTGTAACTGCAAGTCGCTCATATTGAACTATTTAAAGCCGCAAATATTCGCATGACATGCAACATGAAACTTCAAAAGAACCCGAGTTTAGCTTCCCATTCCCTCTTGTGGTCATAAGCTGAAAAAATTGAGCTGATTGACCAGCTGTCATGTTAGATCTATTTAATTGCGCTTCAGGTGCGAAAGAAGTCGACTCGGCACTTGCAATTTCAAGTGAAAGGTCCCGGCAGAGCGAAAGGCTTGCATAGATTATTGAATTTGAGGATCGTCACTTAATGCCCGTTCAGAAGTTTAACGCGAAGATCTTCTCTTCTATCCGAGTTCATTTCGAAAGAATGCTTTCCAAGGGATGGGTAAAGACAGCTCTCGGGGTTCGCCAAGGAGAAGCGAGCAGTTTCCATTTCGCCCATTGGTTTTACGGGAGATGCTTGGGTTTGGTTGCACTTACAGCATTTCTTTCCTACTGGTATCAAGCTGATGCACTAATCGGAGAGAACGGGATAGGCCCCTGGCGAGCGGACTTGAACAAAATCGAACAATTCGTTGAAGGAAACGAAGAATCTCCGAGCAAATGGAAACTCCGCCCCACCCTGCTCTGGTTCGAACCTTTGGCTAACGTTGATCTTATCTTCACAATCGGCAGCATTTCAGCTCTTCTGCTAGCTCTGGGTGCGATTCCTTTCGCAAGCGGAATTGTATCCTACTTGTGTTATCTGTCCCTAATGGTCGTAGGTGAGCCCTTTCTTAGCTTTCAGTGGGACATCCTACTTGTTGAAAGTCTGCTGCTTTCACTTCCGTTTCTTCCACTAACCAAATTTCATTCGCTATTTAAGGGATTGCCCTGCTCGAAGTGGGCGCGAATCCTAATCTTAGCCCTGCTTGCGAAACTGATGCTGGAGTCGGGGATCGTGAAGTTTACCTACTTCGACTCCGACGGTTCAAACACTTGGATGGATGGAACCGCATTGGACTATCACTACTGGACTCAACCGATTCCGCATGGTCTTAGTGCTTGGGTCGATTCATTGCCCGAGTGGTTCGACCGTTTTTCACTATATTCAATGTATGCCGTCGAGCTCATTTTTCCTCTGATGTTTTTTCTTCCGGGCAACTTCAGAAGAATTGCTCTTATTGGGCAAGTTGTCCTTCAAATCGCAATTTTCCTCAGTGGTAACTACGGTTTTTTCAACCTATTGACCTTAGTGCTTTGCATTCCTCTATTCGATGATCGAATGATTCCGGCAAAGCTTCGCCAAATGATTTTTGTTGAGAAAAAAAATAAAACTACATGGATCAGCTTGATTCGAAACATTGGCCTAACCGGCTTCTTTTATTTCTTTTTGATAACCGCAACGAGTCATTTGTCCGCCGATCTGAGGGGAAACCGGAAAATAAAGCATCCAATCGACAAGAATCCGTCGATGGTCGACGAGGCCAAAGAAATAGTGCGACCATTACGCTCTTTTAACCCCTACGGACTTTTTCGGGTAATGACTCGGACTCGACCGGAAATTGTAATAGAGGGAAGCTCGGATGGTGAGCTCTGGGAAACTTATCACTTTCGATGGAAGCCTACCGATTTAAATCAGAGACCTCGATGGGCAGGTTCACACATGCCTAGGATCGATTGGCAAATGTGGTTCGAGGGATTGAATGCCGACCGGCACGTCGCCCATCCCCTCTCTCGCTTTCTATATGGGCGTTTTCTGGAAATAATGGCTAACGGAGGAACGGTGAAGGAATGCTTCGACCTGAGAGGCGTTTTGGGCGAAAGAGAGTTCCTTGCCCTTACAAATGCAAACCCAACCGTACAGCAACAAGCAATTGCAAACTTCAATGCTCTCATGAATGCTTTCATCGCTCGCTCCCAATGGTTCGGGAAGTTCCTCCATGCCCTTATTGAAGAAAGGAAAGAAGTCCTCGATCAGTTGGCGGAAATCCCAAATTTCGAAGATTCTCCTAATTTCCTCAAGGTCTCGATCAAGCATTATCGCTTCGCTCCCGAAGGTCAGCAGGAAAAAGGCATTTGGTGGATCGAAAGCGAAACTCCGAAAGCCGTCTACGTACTCAAAAAAAAGAAGAAGAAGTAAATATACAAGGCAGCACTGATTTCAACTCGGCTCCTTGAAGTGCTGCCCTAGTGAGCTTGAAGCTGTTTTACGGAGTGGTGAGTCGCTGCAGACTTCAACTGCCGTCCTCATGTGCATGAAGCATTGGCTCATGCTAGCGCTAATCAGCTATTTAATACTTCAGTTTCGTTTAAAGAGCAGTTTTTCTTGGAAATATGAAGGGGAAGGTTTGTTTGTTCACAAAACCATTAGACGCAGGAAAACGAAACCAACCTCTACCTTCAACATCTTCCAAACCGAGCACCAAGAAATACATCTGCAATAATTAAAGCCTAAACGGCTGAAGACAGCATCGGCTTAGAAGGCGTTCTTTACCCAAGCTTAAATTAACAAGTGAACTACGCATGTAGACATCGGATCAGAAAGATTGAGGGACGCGAATTCGATTCCCGCCACCTCCACCCAAAAATCAGAGTGGTCAGACTGCGACAATTCTAGTCTGGAAGTAGCATGCAGAGCGGTTTTGGCCACTTTTTCAAGTGGCTACCTCAGGCGCATCAAGTAGTGTAGTAAATCAAGGAGTTCGTCGCGACGCAGGCTGTTGGTCAAGCCCGGCGGCATCATTGAGACACCACTTGTATCGAGCTTGGCGATCTGATTTCGTGGTATGCTGGCAATCTTTCCCGACACGTCGCGTAGCAGGACCTCGCTTTTGGTTTTGCGATGCAGGGTGCCGACGCGTAGGTCTTGATTCCTCAGGCTGATGACAATGCTCTCGTAGCCCTGCTTCATCTGTCTACTTGGGTTGAGAAGGGATTCCAGGATGCCTTCCGGCACCATATGCGTGGCCAGTCCGCCCAGTTCGGGACCAAGTTGTCCCCCTTTTCCCTTGATGGCGTGACAGGAAACACAGGCGAGAGCAGGACGGTTGTAGATTGCGGCGCCACGATCGAAGTCACCTAGTTTTTCCGCATCTCTCAACAGGGCGGTCCGATCTTCTTTGGACAGGTCGACGGTACCAGCTTGCAGTGAGCCGGCCCGGGTCAATGCCGTGATCGCGTTAGTGAGATCCAAGCCCGTCGCCTCTGCGATACGGATACCGGTAGCGGCAACGTCCGCTTCCAGTATCGTACCGGAGAGTGCTTTGAACAGTGAAGGAGGGCCATCTTTACGGCTGAAATAACTGATGAAAATAGCCTCTGCATCCGAGCCCTTGGTCAGCTTGCTCAGTAGGGACACGGCGGTCTTAGCTGCCGCATCCGGGTGAACTTCAGCCAAGGCCGCCGTCGCCGAGACGCGAACAACCGGATCGCTGCCGCTTTCCGAAAGCTGCCGCAATTCCGAAAGCTGCCCCATATCCAAAAGTGCCCGGCCTGCTACGAGACGTTCCGTAGTGGAGGTCTTGACGCTAGCGGCGCGCTCCAAGAGGACTTGCTTGTTCACCGTCGACTTCCAGCGTCCCGCCAGTTCGGCGGCTGGCAAACGTACTTTTTCGTCATCATGTTGCAGCATGGTTGCGAGGGCACTGGTGTCCGTCGGGACCGCCTTGTTGCTGCGCGATACGTCGGCCAACACCTGAAGGAGTTCAACGTTCGAGTTCTTGGCGGCGAGGGTAAAGACGAAATTCATTTCGTCTTTACCCCCCATGGTCGTGACAATGCGACAGGCGTTAGCTCGATTGGCTACTTTGCCCTCGCGAATGAGGGCCGCCAATGGTGCCAAAGCACGCCGGTCCGTGGCAATACTGAAGGCAAGTGTCATCCGGGCTGACTGGCCCTCAAACACGTCCTTGCCGTCTTGCAATGCGGGCAGCCATAATT
>PCBO01000123.1 GCA_002730975.1 Opitutia bacterium | reverse complement strand
GTCCATCTGTAAAATGACGCGAGTCAATTGGCTGGTCCGATCCTTCCTCTCAGTCTGAACCCCTACATCGAGTACTTGAATTTGCTCCGACAAATACTTGATCGAAGCAATCAATTCGAGGACCATTTTTCTTCTTACTTCCTCAACCTGCCCGTCGATTGACTTCTCACGTACTGCCAAGGCCTTTCTGCGTTTGACAAGTTCGTCCATGAATGAGGACAGGCGAGGATTGTTGCTCAAGGCTTCCGCGCTCATGTTATTACGAGCTTTTTCTCGTTCTTCGATGAGAGCATTGAAGCCCTGCTTCACTTCATCCTCGAAGAACATTACTTCCATATCCGCCATGTAGCGGACCTCGTCGGACTTCAGCACAATGTACGCCTCGCTTTGGATTTCCTCACCTCTCACAATTTGCTCGATTCTTCCCAAAACCCCATCGCCAGAACGATCGGAATCGACTTCGTTTTCGGAAGAACATCCTCCAAGAAAGGAGAGCATGCTCAGGCGAAAGAGGCTTATGGTAGAGTATTTCATTGTATGTGGAGTGTTTGGATTAATGCAGTGTACTTGGAGAGAGTCGTTTGGTTTCTTAATTAGGTGTATATCGTCCAAGTTTATGTGTCCGCAACCCCTCCCCTTCTCATTGCGATATATTTACCTAACTAGGACACCTTAAGTCCCAATCCGAGACACCCGTGCTATCTTCGGCGAGTACGGTTTTTTTCACGTCTTGAAACAACGCCGAAACAACAAGGAAAAGAGGTAGCTTAATCATGGCTGTCCTACTTCAATTCGATTACAACAAGCGGCTGGGTCTGCCCGCATTCTCCAGCCACAGTTTCGGCATAACGATGAAGGCCGAAGTGACCGATCTCGCAAAGATCGGAGAGGAGGCCGAAAGGGCCTACGGACTTCTTCAGTCCGCCGTTGATTCTCAAATCGTTCATCAGGGATATATCTCTAATGAAGACAAGGCAGAAAACGGAACCGATCAAGTCCAAAAAACACAAGGAAAGGTCAATGGCGAAGCGACCGATCCCGACTCGTGGAACTGCACCGTTCGATGCATGCTGCAGCCCAAACTCCTATCATAATACACAAGGTGCTACGGGAATGGAGTTAACCTGAAGTGAGTTAGCTTAAGTTACGACTGAAATATTCAAGTTGTTCTCAATGATCCAAACTAACCTTTGAATCGTTTGTAAATATGTAGAAAGTTGAAATTTAAAAAGTTAAGTCAAACCTTTAAACTATAAATTAAAATGAATCTGAAAGTCCTGATTTTAAATGTATTCGCATTCTCAATTGCCACAGCAATATGTTCAGCCGATAAAATAACCATTACCAGTAACGACCTAATGCAATTTAGCGTCAAGGAGTTCGAGGTGCAAGCCGGTGAAGAGGTTGAAATAGATTTTAAAAATATCGGGAAACTTCCCAAGATTGCGATGGGGCACAACTTGGTGATCTTAAAAAATGGTATTTCCGCAATTGCTTTTGGTGGGAAAGCAGCAAAAGCCGGCGCCAACGCCAACAACGCCTTGCCGGATTCAGTCTTGAGCGATGTTTTGATAAGTAGCAAGCTCCTTGGTCCCGGAGAATCAGAGGTGATAAAATTCAAAGCCCCCAGCGAGCCCGGTGTTCACCAATTTCTTTGCTCTTTTCCAGGACACTATGCGATAATGCGGGGAATAATGATAGTAAAGTAGACTTTCATTCAATTACCTTAATTTTTCATTTCGAATCCCTTCGCCTTTCCGTATGAAATGATCCCTACGAGACTCGTTAATTACGCTGATGTCGAATGCTGAATCCGTCTTAATAGTTGGGGCAGGCCTATCGGGTTTGGCTTGTGCCTCTGTTCTGGATAAAGCTAGCATTCCTTTTCTGATTATTGATAAAAGCGAAGAAATAGGCGGCAGGATAAAAACATATGATTACGATGGTTACAGATTGGATGCAGGTTTCCAAGTGCTCCTCACCTCATACCCCGAAGCCAAGCGCTTCTTTGACTACGACAAACTGGAACTGAATTTTTGTTACTCGGGTTCAATGGTATGGTATGGTGACTGTTTTCACCGTCTATCCGATCCCATTCGACATCCTCTCAAAAGCCTATCTTCAATTTTCAACCCGATTGGTACATTCGGGGACAAGATCAGAATAGGATTGATGAGACTTGGTCTGTTATCAACAACCTCGCTTCAAAACGACACCTCGACACTTGAGGCACTGGAAAGATTGGGTTTCGGGACATCCATGATCGATCGCTTCTGGGTACCGTTTATGGGTGGAGTCTTTCTAGAAAAAGAATTGAAAACTTCAGTGCGAAAGTTTGAAGAGACTTTTCGGTTGTTTTCTAAAGGTAATACGGCATTTCCAAGATTGGGAATCGGCGAACTGCCAAGGCAACTTGCTCATGGTTTGGACAAAAACAATTTTTTGCTTGGGCAGAAAATTAAGGCAGTTACCAGCCGTGAAATATTTTTTGAATCAGGGGATGCTCTTCGTGGGAGTCACGTGGTTCTCGCCGTCGAGGGATCTGAATGCGAGCGCTTGTTAGGATTGGAGATAACCACTAGTTGGAATTCAGTGGAGTGCATATATTTCGGGTTGCCTGATCGGGTATTACCATCGAGAGAACCGATTCTTTATCTAGACGGCGAGGGAGCAGGTCCTATCAACAACCTGTTTTTCCCCGGCAACCTTTCCGATTGCACTCCCAAAGGCAAAGCACTTGCTTCCGCCAGCATAATAAAACCAAGTGGAAAGGACACCGAGGAGGATATGGTTAATGCGGCGCTTGCTCAATTGAAAAAATGGTTCGGTGCTTCCGTGGACGATTGGCAATTGATTAAAAGATATCAAATCAAAGAAGCCATACCGAAGTGCACTAAACCTACGATCCAAGAGCTTGCAACCAACGGGATTTATCGATGTGGCGACACTAGCGGATTACCTTCGCTAGACGCTGCTTTGAAAAGTGGTAGATTAGTTGCGGAAAAAATTATCGAAGACAGAAACTAAGCTTGCGTCGGTCTTCCCATAAAGATGTCACTTTTTTTGAAAAAAGAATTTCCACGATAACAATAAAAAACCATCCCCGTGAGCATTATTCTCGAAACGCTTTATGAGCACGCCCTTGCGATAGATTTCGCGATGTTCGGGCTTATATGGTTCGTACAAATCATCGTTTATCCTTCGTTTCGTTTTATACAGCCCGATTGTTTTCCACAATGGCATGCTCTTTACTGTCATCGAATCTCCTATTTCGTTCTGCCCTTGATGGCGATGCAGTTGATCGACTCCTTCTCCACAACCTTTTTTGTCGGCGGCACGACATCGTGGGTAAGGCTATCTTCGGTTCTCGCGGCATGGACGATCACTTTTACTCATTCCGCTAAACGACACAAAGCCTTGACGAAAAAAGGAAAGAATCAAAGGGAAATAGATTCTCTTATACGGATCAACTGGTTGCGGACTCTGTTCTGGACGCTCCCTTTTGCCATTTCTTGGTTAGTCTATTGAACGGATAGAATTCTTCTCCTGCATAGCCGTCACGGAGCGAAGGCATCAATCACATCGGATAATTTGTTCATCACTCCCAAGCCTTCAAGCAAGACAGGAGGAATCCCCATTTGAGCTGCCACAACCGAACCGACGATCACCCCGCGATGACAATTGTCGCCACCTACGAGAGCATTGCTGAAAACTGCGTTCGAAAAATCGTCATGATACTTCCAAACAAAATGGCAAGAAGCTAAAAGCGATTCCGGCAAGTAACAAGCGGTGCTTAGTTTTTCTCCTACAACCACACGGTCTTCCATAGCTTCGAATTTCTGAAGTTGTCTTACGGAAATACCGTTCAAGGATAGATTAGTCAGCGATTCTCGGATTTCATGTCCTTTTTTCAAATGAAGGAGCGTTCGGGCCAAGTCCTGACCTGCGCTTAAAGAATATGGATGATTGTGCGTGGATCGAACGAGCGAACAAACGTCTTCTAGCATCTCCGCTTGCTCCGTTCTGCCAATCGCCTCTAGACCGGCAAGAAGAGCGGGCACCAAGCTTAGGGAACCTATGTGGTAATCGGGTACTCCGCACGAGAGAAGTTTTTTACCGCTCGCGTAGTTGGAAAAGAACGCTCGATGGTACTCCTCCGCATAGGTATCGTCGTGCCATTCGGGAGTAAGCATGACTTCGACGTATCGCTTCAACCAATTCTCAGCTCGAAAATCCCCTTCACGAAGAATGTGAAGGTACAATTCGGCGGCTAGTTGCAAATTCAAGGTATTGTCACCTGCCTTTAAATTTTGATGGTAGTGTATCCCTCTCATTCCCCAGTATTTCTGTTGGCCATGAAGAATGTCCGCCCGAGGGTTAATTGGTTCGTAAGACGATCTCCAGAGAATGCTGTCCGGATGGGGATTATGGGGAGCCCGATACTGTGCAATATCACCGTAATCGGCATCCAAGGCACTGACGTCGTAATACCAATGTACTGGCATGGAAACGGAGTCAGCCACAAGAGAACCTAAAAAAGCGTTTTGTAAAATCATTGATTCTATATCAAATAAAACCGAAGATTACGTAAAAACCAACTTTCGGATTCGTGAAGCAGGATCAATTTACATTATTTTACGACGAAATCTATTCTTCGGGACTGGACCCCACGACTCGCTTTCCCGTCGACCGATACAAGAAGCTGCACGAAAGGCTCAAGGATCTTGACCATGAAAACCGTATAAACTGGAAAAAACCAAGATTGGCCCGAAAAGAGGAGCTGCTACTAGCTCATGAACCATCTTACGTGGATCGCTTTCTCGAGCAAAGATTAAGGGAGGAAGAAATTCGAAGAATCGGATTGCGTCCGTGGAAAAGAGAAATCGTGGAGCGAACTCTTCGACTTACGGGTGGAGCTCTGGAGGGATTGCAATTGCTTTTAGAAGGCAGTGACTTGGCAGGCAACATGGCGGGAGGTACCCATCATGCCTTCAGGGGAGCAGGAGCAGGATACTGCATCTTCAACGACTTGGCTATTTGCGCTAAAAAAGCATTGCTTAATAAAGAAATCAACAAATTGGTGATTCTCGACCTCGACGTGCACCAAGGAGATGGCACGGCTGAAATCTTCGAAAAAGAGGACAGGGTCCATACCATTTCCTTGCATGGAAAAAACAACTTCCCTTTTAGAAAAAAAACCAGCAATTGGGATTTGGAATTTGAGAACGGAACAGGAGATGAGGAATACCTCACTGCATTGGACAGAGTTTTGGATAAGCTCGCACCCGAACCCTTCGACTTGATTTTTTTTCAGACAGGAGTAGACGCTTTGGCTTCCGATGCCTTGGGTTTGCTTAATTTAAGCAGAGAGGGTTTGCGAAAGAGAAACAAAAAGGTGTTTGAATGGAGAAACACCATGAAATCGCCAATGCTTTTGTTCATGGGAGGAGGATACGCAAAGCCAATAGAGGATACCGTTGATGCATTTTGTGATCTGTTCCTGTATGCCGCAGAGGAAAACCGAAAACCAATGGGAAAAGTCTAGTTTCATTTAACATTCACCTCATTAGAGGAATTAATCTATCAGCCTTAAGTAATCAGTCATGGAAAAGAGCTATTTATAAAACGGTAAATTATAATGACAGAAGACAGTTTACGTCGCCATGCGCCTCGAAGGCATTCACCGCATCTTCATGAATACCGGAGAGAGAACGATTAGGTTTAATTTTCTGCCACTCAGGATGTATCTCGACTAGCTTCCATCCCAACCTGAGCAGATACTTGAAAAATTGAGGTTTATCTCCTACGGTTACGTTGCACTGAATTGATCGGAATGCCGCGGGTTCAACATTGTGATCCTCTATTGACATCATCCTCATTGGAGAACTCCCTCACGAACTACCGGATTGCAAAGCAAAGACTCCAAAGCCACTAACCCTCGATAACGGTTGCGAGCCTTTCGACTCTCGCTCAGTCGTTTATGAAGAGTTTTATTATCGTTTTCAGATAACAATTCATCGAAAAGACGGAATACCAAACGATCAAAGTTTTTCATGAGTGACTTTTTAAGTGTTCTTCCCATCGTGGTCGCAATTCTTCAAACTGCTTGATCAGAACTTTTAGTGAACTTTTCTCGATCCTAGCTTTGTTGACTGGTTGTTCGAGAGCGGCTTTGAGGGTGCCGACTATGATCGCAAGGTCTTGCATATTAACTTTTTCATATTTTTTAATAATAATACTTTTAATAGTAAACAATTCATTCAACAAATTAATTATATTTATATGTTTAAAATAAGGATTATTAATTACTCATAATAAATAAGGGCGGACGATAACAATCGTCCGCCCTTACAAACAAACATTTCTAGACTTAAATTTAGAAAGTATAAATTAATTCAACTGCAAATAGATCGTTATAATCAATGGAGGTAAGTCCTTCGTTGTCATAAGAACTGTACTCAACCAAACCCGAAAAGTTATCATTGAAAACATAACTAGGGGAAATCGTCACTTTTTCGTACAAATCAGACCCGACATCCTCTTCGGAATACCTCAAAGTAAGTCCAATTGAATCCGTGAATGAATAATTCCCCATGATCAACCAACCTTCAATATCCGAGGTCGCAGGATCGGTATTGTCCTTTTCGGCAATCTCAAACGCGGCAAGCAAATTACCAAATTGGTAACTGGCCCAGAAGGTTGTGGTCTCGTATGCGTCCCAATCGGCCATAATGGCCTTCACTGTCAAGTTTTCTATACCCGTAAAAGCTAAAGCATACTCGTACCCACCATCAGTTTCCGCACTAGCAAAAAAACCCGCGCTTAACAAGTCGCTGGAATAATCAAGCGAAATGCCATCGTCGTAAGTGTCGTAAATATCCCGCGGACCGCCGGCAGCGTCATAAGCGTACGAATACTGATACATGTCAGTCGGATCATATGCTTCGAAACCTAGGTAAGATAACATTTTACCTGCCGTTATACTGAAACCATTACCAAAGTCGTAGGTAATGATTGCCTCCTCGAGATCAGCACCACTTTGGTCAGGATTTCCATCATTGTCTCCATCGGTACTGTAGATGTCATAGTCAATCGACACGGAGATAGGACCATTTGAAAAATCCAGGTTGAATTCAACTTGTCCCACATCGAAAATATCGGCATCCGCACCAGCCGGCGTGTCTTGAGACTGATAGAAAGTATCCACAAAACCACCGAACTCGATACCACTACCATCCGGGCCGATTTCGATGGCATTTAGATTGATTGATGCAAGTATACTTGCAAACGATAATAATTTGCTTTTCATATATTTTATTTATTTGTTTTAGTTAATATTATTTCTTGAACTATATTAACAAATGCGTTTATCGCGCCAACTTAACATAAAATATATATTTTATGTTTTTTTATACTTCTTATATCACTTTTAATATGAATATTATTTATTGATATATTTTTTTATTTCCTCACATTAATTTAATTCATTATTTCTTGTTTTAAATACCCGCAAACCTTCAATAGTGAACAATATTCATGAACATATTCAGGTATACTCATGTGTGTGAATAAAACTGAACAGAGAGTTCCCTCGAGGGATAATGGTAACATCAAAATCAAAATGAACTGAAATTGATTACGGAATGAAATGCTAGAGGTTTTTTAGATGATTAGATCTACCTTAATTCATCAGGTATAGACAAAAACACCCGAAATCTATCCTGCGGGACAGGGTTAGAAGGTAGGAGCAATAAGGAACATCTGAAATTTAAAAGTTAGAATTTCAAATTGACCTTAAAAAGCACTCGACTATGGAAACTTAAAAGCAGTCGGTTATAACACCTGAAAATGCTTCCGAATGAGAGAGCAGAGACAAAACAATGACAATGCCTGTAGATTGCAAGCGTCAGAAACTAATCGCAACGAAAGTTATATCCTAAATCAAGAAAAGATTTAGGTCTCAAGAGAGAGGAAAAGGGTAAATCAAATGTTTCGATTCAACATCCACTTGCAACCCACTTCTTCTCCGATCCTCGCGAATGCGTCTTCCGCTGGATTCAACAATCTTCCCTTGTAAGAACTTAGCCCCCAAGTTCGAGTCAGCTTTCGACGACTCAGTGAAGCTGTCGTCAACTCTCCATTCTTCACTTCATTGACCACCGTCCAATCGGCAAGAATACCTATTCCGACGCCAGCCTTTACAAGTTCTTTTGTCGCTTCCACGCTGCTCAATTCCAGATAGGAGGGAAGATGGATGTTTTCATGCCGCAAGAAATCAAAAATGATGCGAAAAGTATAACTCTCTCTATTATAAAGGATAAAGTTTTCCTTGAGCACGTCAGGCTGATTCAAAATGGTTTTTCCGGACCATGGATGCCCAACTGGCAAAACGACTTTTAGTTCGTCTTGAAACCAAGGTCTAAATTCGATGGAATTTTCCTTAATTGGCTCCAGGGTGATTCCAATATCTATTTCGCCTGCTCTAAGCATTTCCAAACATCGAGGAGTGTCTCCAGCATGGACTTCGAATCGACAGCGAGGGTCCTGCAATTTGAACTGGTCTATAATCGGTGGAAGCAAAAACTGACACCCCTTTGGACTGGCTCCCAAGCGGAGCCTTCCAGCTCCGAAACGATCGAATCCGTCTAGCTCGTCGCATAACTTCTCCATCTCTCCCAGCCATGAACGAGCAGCATGCAACAATCGCTCCCCAGCTTCGGTTGGGACTGCTTTCTTGCCTTGTTTCGCTAGAAGTTTACATCCAATGCTTTCTTCCAAATTCTTGATGGAATGACTTACTGCGGATTGAGTAATGAACAGCTTCTTGGCAGCACCTGTAAAACTGCCGGTGGATACCAGCATTTCAAAAGCCTGCAATTGGCGAGTATCCAGAGTTCTAGGACTTTTCATGAAATATATAATTCAGTGAGTTAAAACGAAACATTAGCAAATTATGAACCAATCCAGAAAGCTGATCATAAATGTATATTTTTTGGACCTCCAACCAGCTTCACAAAATTAGCTTTCCAAGATTCACCTTTAAACGAAAAAAGGCCGATTCCCGCCCGAAGGAATCGGCCTTTGACAGAGGATCATAAAAACTATGATCCCAACAATATTGAATCTATCTTATAATGCCTCCTTTCCTTGCTCTCCAGTTCTTATGCGAACACTTTGCTCTACCGGAATCACGAAAAGCTTGCCGTCTCCTATCTTGCCCGTTTGAGCGGAGTTGACAATTGCATCGAGTATTTTGTCGAGTTCATCGTCATCGACGACTATTTCGAGTTTTATTTTGGGAAGAAAATCAACGGTGTATTCGCTCCCCCTATATATTTCCGTATGCCCTTTTTGGCGACCGAAACCTTTGACTTCGGAAACGGTCATACCTTCTACACCGATCTCCGCGAGAGCATCCTTAACCTCCTCAAGCTTGAAGGGCTTGATAATGGCTTTAATTAATTTCATTTTTTAAATCTTTCCTTAGTTGTTTACATTTGGTTTTGAAGGCGAACTTCATGAAGAATATGCTTCCTGACCGTGCTCTGAAATATCAAGACCGCGCTCTTCTTCATCTTCACTGACTCGAACTCCGATAGTTGATTTCAGAATGAGTGCCAAGGCATAGGAGAATACGAATGCAAACAAACTTACGCAAACGATACCAATTATTTGACCCGTTAGGCTAGCCCCACCAAAGAAGGCGACCGCTAGAGTTCCCCAAATACCGCATATACCGTGAACTGAAATGGCTCCAACGGGATCGTCGATCTTGGCTTTATCGAAGGCGATGATAGAGAAAACAACTATAGCTCCTGAAATTGCACCGGTGACAATAGACATAGCTGGTGAAATCGCATCCGCACCAGCAGTAATTCCGACCAATCCAGCAAGAAATCCGTTCAAAGCCATCGACAAATCAGGCTTTTTGATGACCAAAGTAGAGACAAGCATAGAAGCTAGTGCTCCTGCGCAAGCGGCAAGTGCGGTAGTGACGCAAACTCTCGAAATTAATTCGGAATCTGCACTCAAGACGGAACCGCCATTGAAGCCAAACCACCCTAAGAAGAGTAGAAATACTCCGATTGCAGCCAAAGGCATGCTATGACCGACAATGGGTTTGATTCCGCTTTCGGTGTATTTGCCTTTACGGGGTCCGAGAACCATTACGAAGGCCAACGCGGCAAAACCTCCAAAAGCATGGACAACCGTCGAACCGGCGAAGTCGTAGAACGCATTGGAATAACTGTCCGCTTCTGCTCCCGCCTCGAGGGCTGCGGCTGCGATCACGTTTCCATCTGCATCGAGAGCATCACCAAGAGTGGTAAGGAAACCACCACCCCAATGCCAAGAACCGGCAACGGTATACCCTATCGCCACAAGAGCAGTGGCGTGAACCAAGAACGCGGAAAGCTTTACTCTTTCTGCAACGGCACCTGAAACAATGGTGGCGGCAGTAGCGGCGAACATCGCCTGAAAGAGGAAATCGGACCAATAAGTGTAGTCAGCGTACTCACTGGTTAAGTTTGCAAAGCTGTGCGTCAACCCGTCGTCGTTAACACTATCGGTAAAGGCATCCGTCAGGGGGCCGCCAAGCTTGAAAAAGCCGTTGAAATCTCCTGGGTAATGGGTATTAAAACCGATCGCATAATAGGAGATGACGCCCATCGAAATGATGAAGCAATTCTTAAAAAGAATGTTAACAGTGTTCTTCTTTTGACAGAGTCCCGATTCTAAAGTCGCAAACCCAAGGTGCATTATAAACACGAGGAATGCGGCAAGTAAAATCCAAAGGTTGTCGGTGGCAAATGTCGCATACCCCTCGGACTCTTTGAAGGAACCGTATGTTTCGACAGGTGCTGAAGGTTCGGATGCAGCCGACGCGTTGTCTTGTGACCATAGCGATGCTGAGCTAAATATAAAAAGAGAAGATGCCAGAAGCAGCAACTTCCAAAGGGAATGCCTATTCGATAGGCTTTTTCGGATATGTAGTTTCATGTTACGGATTTATTTAATCTGTTTTCAGTTATAGTGTTATGACTGTGAACAACCATTATTTGCAACAAGCGTGCCAATTTTGAATCATTGGAGAATTTGATTAAAAAAAACCTCATCATGAAAACAATTCACCGTTTCCATGATTGATGCTCAAGCTTCCGGAAATATGACTAGATTTTTACCGGAAGAATTAATCTTTTATTAAAAAGAGTCTCCAACTCAGTGTTACCGAAGTCTCGATAAGCAACGATTTGCTCAGGCTTCTGATCCTACCTGAAAAATGTTTCACTTGAGAAAAAAACAAGTGAACATTGCTTGAGACTTCGCAGCTCAAATCAGATTAATACAATTGACTCTAAACTTTTACGGGTACCCTGATATAAAGAAGAGATTTCGAGCAGTAAACCGAACAAGCTAGGATCTCTGTGATGACATCCTTATCAGAATCGAATTGGAACTTAGCGGGATTTCTCGATCAAATCGGCGAAGCTTCGCATATAGTCAGCGACGTCTTCTTTGACGTTCCGACGAAGGTACCTAAACCCGCCTTCCAAGTTGTCCAAGACCTTTTTGTCGGACAAGTTTTCCAAGTGAACAATATCGGAGTGAGACATGCCGTGGCTTTCGATGGCGCGAAAAAGGTCTTCCACTTTGCTACCGGTACTGGAACAGTAGTCTCTGGCGTGCTCGGACCATTCGTCCAGTTGGAAGTCCACGGAGTCCACAATCTCATAACTGCTCATGCCGGTTATGGTTTGGATTAGATGACCGGCGTTGCATTGCCCCATATGGCCCCATTGGTACTCAACGTCGTCCATCTCGAGTCTTTTGGAGGTAGATCGCAAGGCATCGACCAGAAAATGATTGCTGGAAACAGTGCTTGCAATGTGAGTTTCGGTTAAAGTCATGTTGAATAGAAACTATAACATCATTATTAATCAAATGGAATTAAATGCAAATCATATGCAAAGGAACCGTCCTCCGAATATCGACGAAATTCAGTAAAGCTCTGACATCGGATCTCCACTGCTCCCTCTTGACTGATCGTCAAGTCGTTGATTGGGTGAGGGGATGAAGAATTCGGTTCGGTTTTCAGCAGTGTTTTCACTGCCCTGGATGATCCTTGCCGATACTCCGCCTGGCTCTAACGTCGAATTCCTCGAAACAATCCGACCTTACCTGCAAGAGCACTGCGTGAAGTGCCACGGACTCAAAAAGCAAAAGGGCAAACTGGTTCTTCACTCGATCAAGGATCATTTCGACACCGAGACCGAATCTGAACAATGGATCCAAATCCTGAACCAATTGACCTTTGGCGAAATGCCCCCCACCGATGAAGAGGCAAGGCCCGATTCAAGCGATACGGCAGAGGTTGTGGAGTGGATACAAAAGCGGCTGGCAGAGACCGGGAAAGCCGACGGCTACCTAAAGAAGTTGCTCGCCCCCGAATATGGCAACCGCGTGAACCACGAGAAACTGTTTTCGGGAGAAATCACAACCCCACCCTTCTCTCCGTCCCGTCTCTGGCGGGTAAGCCCGGCGATCTTCAAGGAGAGAAATTATCGAGGGCGCAGTCCCTTTACCTACGTCACAGGCGAGAAGGAAATCCGTGACTACGCCGTGCTTTCCCCGGTTGACCGGAGCACCGTTCAAATGCTTATGATCAACGCCGAAAAGTGGCTCGAGAACCGGCGGGAAAACAATGACTTCAAGGAATTCTCCAATGACCGCCCCCTGCCCTCTTCCAAGTTGATCGAGGAGACCGTACGAATCCAGTTCTCCCGAGTCATCAGGCGCCATCCCAGCAAGGAGGAAATCGCAAAGTATGCGGCTTTGCTGACCCGTAACATTGAGATCGGAGGGAACATGGATGGGCTTCTAAGCACAATCAAAACGATGTTCATAAGCCCGGAAGCCATATACCGTATGGAATTCGGCCTTGGTGAGACGGACGAACATGGCCGTCGTCATTTGTCGCCCGCCGAGATCGCCTATGCAATCGCCTACGCCCTGACCGATCTGGGTCCCGAACGCACGCAGGCTATACAGGAGTCTATGATCAAGGAAAAATTGACCACCAAGGAAGACGTTGCCCGTGTGGTCCGGGAAGTCTTGGACGAGGGGATTCAGTTTGAGTACTGGAACAGTACGCGATTACCCCGCATCATGCGTTTCTTCAACGAATACTTCGGGTTACCCCATGCTCTCAACGTCTTCAAGGATGATACGCGCCGCAACCAGGCGGCAATAGGATTCTGGCATGCCGAAGGCTTAATGTTCGATGCCAAGCTGATCATTATCCACCATCTCAAGAAAGACCAAAACTTCATCGAGGAAATCCTCACCACCGATAAGTTCTTCGTCGCCCACCCCGGCCACAACGAGTACGCGCGGAGAATTTTCAAGGAGAAAGGCACAAAGGTCATCAACGGCATAAGACAGTTTCCCGGTTTTGGTTTCACAAACGAGGCTCGAGGCATCGGCGACCTGTCCTATATCCGTCCCTACAACCTGCCGGGAAATCGAGCAAAGGATAAGCAGCTGTGGGACTGGCCGGTTGAGCAGCCGATCAAAATGCCGAGGCGAGCCGGAATCCTGACGCATCCGGCGTGGCTGACGGCCCATTCCTTCAACGACGGCAACGACCCGATCCATCGCGGCATCTGGGTTCGGGAAAAGCTTTTGGCCGGCGTCATTCAGGACCTGCCGCCGGACGTCGATGCCCAAGTACCTGCTGATCCTCACAAGACGCTCAAGGAGCGAATGGAATTGGTGCGGGCGGAACGTTGCTGGAGTTGCCACCGGAAGTTCAACCCGCTGGGTGAGACTTTCGAAATGTTCGACGACTGGGGGCGGTACAGGGAAAAGTTCTACTTCGACGGGGAAAAGAAGCTGGTGACTCGTCGCGACAAGGAATTCGAGAAGATGAAGGAGGCGAAGCTGCTCTCTTCGCGCCCCGTCGACTCGACGGGATCGATTACCGGTTCGGGCGCCCCCGAGGTAGACGGAGAGGTTAAGGATGCGGTCGAGATGATGCGCCGGATCGGACGCAGCGATCGGGCAAGACAATCCTTCATTCGGCATTTATTTCGTTATTTCATGGGCCGCAACGAAATGCTCAGTGATTCGAAAACCTTTGTCGATGCCGAACAAGCCTACCTTGAAAGTGGTGGTAGCTTCCAGTCGCTGGTGGTCTCGCTGCTGAGCTCCGATTCATTTCTTTACAGACACTAGAAAACGCACCTAGGATCAATGACTCCCACACACGATGTCATATAGCAGAAGACAAATACTAAAGAACCTTTCGGTCGGCGGCGCGTCGCTTGCCATGGCGCCTTTCATGCAGTCACTCCAAGTACATGCCGCCGGCAAAGAGGAGGCGCTGCCCAAACGCTTTGTGTTCGTCGTCAAGTCATCGGGAATCGATAAGTTCAACCTTGTGCCCGAAGACCTCGAAAACCACTTTTTACAAAGCAAAGGAAATATCGGCGATGATGCGCCCAAGCCGGGTGGCGCGATACAAGCCTCCCTGAAGGATCGCAAACTGCCCGAGAAGTTGAGCCCGCTTGCTCCCTTCAAGGACAAGCTGATCATCCTGCAAAGTTTGTCGGGCGAGACCTTTCGCGGCAATCACACCACGGGCTACGGCATGCTTTCCTGCCATAATTCCGAAAAGGTCCCCATCGCTCCTTCGATCGACGGCATCCTAGGGCGACATCTATCGAGCGGTCCCTACCCCATGTACGGCTTGGCGACAAGCGAACGTATCCTCGAGGGGGGCACTTGGAAACCGGCCGACGGCTACTGCTACCCGAATGTTTCCGCTTACAAAAAGGGAATGCCCGTAGCCTTCCAAGGATCACCGTTAAAAGCGCATGCCGACCTCTTTGGGGTTGGCATAGCCTCACCAAAGGAACTGAAGAAGAAACTTGCCCTTAACGGCAGCATGATGGATTTCCTCATAGATGATGCCAAACTCATTGAGCGGCAGTTGAACGGTGACGACAAGGAACGTTTTGCCCTCTACACCGAGTCCTTCGACGTCATCCGAAACATCGAGCTCAAGAAAGCCAGGTTCGCCGCCGAGGCTAAAAATAATGCCCCGACTCTGACTGATTACTACAAATCACAGGTTCCCTCCGAGCGGATTGCATCGCACTTCGAGATTGGTACAGCAGCTTTGATCACGGGCATGACCAACGTAGTCACTCTGCAGCTGGACAGTCTGGCCGTCATCTACAAGGAACTGGGCATTGAAAAGTACGTTCATGCCCTCGGGCACAACGATCCGGGACTATCGGGTAATGGTTGGGACGGGGTGCGTTGCCGGAAGGAAATCGAGAAGTCCCATTTCAATCATATTGCCAAGATGGCTAAGACATTGGAAGGCATCCCCGAAGGAAACGGAAACATGCTGGACAACACCCTGATCGTTTACCTTTCCTGCTCAGGCGGAGCCCACCATGACGGGCAAAAGGATTGGCCATTCGTTTTAGTGGGAGGCATGGCCAAGAAGTTGAAGATGGGCCAGTACATTGAGTTCTCCGGTTACAAGGAGAAAGGCCATCGGACGATCGCCAACCTTTATCTCAGTTTCATGCAGGCGGCAGGAATGAATGCACCTGAAACCTTTGGCCAACTCGACGGAAGTCTTCGACACCTTGAACTGGCCGGACCGTTGGAAGAGTTGATGGCGAGCTAGCTATCCTCTTTTCAAACTTTGTATTTTCGTAGAAGTTTACTCGGGATGTGGCACTTGTCGTGGGGACGCAAGGTCAACCGGTCCTGATGCTCCTCGTCGCTTCGCACGTAATTGCTCAAAGGCGAAACCTCCACGACGACTCTGTAAGCGTCGGTTCGGGCTTCGATGTAGCGCCTAGCGGAGTCCAAATGCGACTGCTCTTTACTGTAGACGCCGGTACGATACTTCTCACCTTCGTCCGGACCTTGCTTGTTGACGCTGTAGGGATCGATGATTTCAAAGAAGTAATCCATCAATCGCTCGACGGAAAGTCGTTCCGAAGCGAAACGGGTTCGAACGCATTCGGCATACCCGTCGTACTCGCCTTGAGTAGAATCGGTCGTACCGTTGGCCCGACCTGCCTCGGTTGAGACGACGCCCGGAAGGTGACGCACAAACTCCTGCACGCCCCAAAGACATCCGCCGGCTAAAAACAGCTCTTCCTCCTTTGGCGTTTCAACCACAACAGCTAAAACCTCGTTTTCGATAAACTCATAACAATAACCTAAATGATAAGTTCCGAAAGTCTTTCAACGTAAAAGAGAAGACCTAAGACGAAGCCGACGGACAAAAAATTAATTGTTAATTTGTAAATGACATTCAATTAACTATTGAATCCGATTTGCAATCATGGTTGAAGCGATGGGATGCAAACAACAGCCACCACATTTTTTGCGTTTTCATCATTTTTTATGTTCGGTTTCACTTGGGCTCAGGATGCGCCCGGCAAAGCCGATGGAGAACGCCCCCCGTGGATTCTTCCCACCTTGACGGTTCAGGGACAAGAAACAGCGAACGTTCGTCCGGTCACCACCTATGAATCCCCGATTTCAAATCTTGATTTCGACCCGCGCGTAGACATGCAGTCCCGCAACATGGCCGAAGCCCAAGGCGACGTCAGCATACGCGGAGGCACCTTCGAAAACAGTGGCGTCCAGGTAGGCAGCGCCACTCTGCTAGATCCACAAACCGGACATTACGCAACCGAACTCCCCATCGCCCCGGAAATGCTGGGTGAACCCAGAGTTTACACGGGAGCGGAAAATGCCCTGCGCGGGTTCAACAGCAGCGTCGGGACCGTCGGCTACAGTTGGAGCAAAATGACTCAGGGTGGAAGCGCCACTGTCGGCGGGGGTGATCACGACCTCAACTTCCAACGCCTGCACAACGCTTTGGTAGGACAAGTCGGCGACTCCGCCGATTGGTCATGGGGAGTTGAAATCGAAAGTTCACGCTCCGAGAGCGACGGAACCATTGCCTTTGGCGATCACGACTTCGACCGTACAACCGGTCGCATACAACTTGTCGGACCAAACTCTCAAACCGATTTTTTCGCCGGCTATCAGGAAAAGTTCTTCGGATTGCCCGGAATGTATACGGCAAATGTTTCAAACCATGAGACGGAAGATCTTCAAACTCGACTGCTTTATCTAAATCACCTTCAAAAATACAAGGAAAACAGCAACTGGGAGTTAAGTCTATTTCACAGACGTCATACGGATCATTTTGTTCTCAGAAGAGAAAGTCCTACGGATTACCTAGCAGACCATGAAACGGAAGTGAACGCGCTCGCCTTTACCGGTCGCCACGTAATCAACGATAGACTGTCGATAAATCATTCTACGCAGTTCACGGCAGACGAAATAGTCACCTCTGCTTTGTGGGGAGGAACAAAAATCAGAGGTTACGACCAAGGGAACTTCACTTCCCGCGATTACATTAAGGTAACCTTGCTTCCCGAATACCGTCGTGAAATCGATGACCGTAAAAGCATTGTCTTCAAAGCGGGAGCGTCCATGGACGACACAAACAGAGATTCATCCAAGGTTTCCCCCATTGCCGAAATCAGTTGGTTGAAAAGCGATGGACCGGGCAGCGAGCAACGAACTTACCTATCCTATGCGCAAACCACTCAGGTTTTAGGCTATGGAGCAATTGGCGGAAGTGAAGGAGGAGGACTTTTTCGCAGTAACCACGACTTACCCCGATCCACTTCTCAAAACTTCGAAATCGGCCATAAAATCAAGCGAGAAAAATGGAGTCTGGATGGTGCAATATTCTACCGCAGGGACAAAGACCTTGCAGATTGGACATTCGAAAACGACGCCAATGGAACTCATGATCACCGGGACGCAAACCCCGTGGACATCGACACCTTCGGCATCGAGTTCATAGCTTCGCGCCAATGGTCGCAGTTTGAGACTATTGCCAGTTATGCTCGTCTCAACAAGAATGAGGACTACAAGGATTCAGCGGTGGATGGAAGCTTCTATGCATTGAACTTTCCTGAACACAGGGTCACGCTGGGCCTAATTTGGAACCCATCCGATCTTTTTGAAATCCGAATGGACAACGAATGGAGACAACAGCGAGAGCAAAGAAAGATTCGTACTGGACCTGACCAATCGACTTATAGTCATTTAGCAGCCAGTTATTATCCCTCTCAAATCGATGACTTGGAAATATTCATCGCCTTCGACAAGCCATGGGACGAAGACTTCCAAGACATTCCGGGTACGCCCGGACGAAGTGATCAATTCTCCTTGGGTGCGACTTACAGTTGGTAGTTCTTCATCGCCGAACCTCTCATAATGAGGACGGCATCCTGGTTCAGTCAAATTCATAGGCGAAAAGTATGATCTATCTTGGTGTAGTCTCCTTGATCTGGGCCTTCTCCTTCGGTCTGATCGGAAAAGCTTTGGGCGAGGTTGATTCCTTCTTCGTAGCCGGAGTACGACTCGTTTGCGCCACCCTACTCTTCCTTCCATGGCTTAGTATAAAATCCATCGCCCGGATCGACTCCCTGCGCCTGATCGGCTACGGGGCTATCCAATTTGGCCTGATGTACGTATGCTATATGAAAGCCTTTCATTATCTTCCTTCTCATCTTGTCGCCATTTTTTCCATTCTCACTCCCGTCTACGTCGTCCTCGTTCACGATCTTCGACAATCCCGATTTTCTCCACGTTGCCTTATCGCCGCCCTGCTTTCCGTATTGGGCGCGGCCAGCATAAAAGCGACTACCGTTCCCGCAGGCGAATTCTGGATCGGCTTCTTTCTCATGCAGCTCGCCGGACTGTCCTTCGCCTATGGGCAAGTCGCCTATCGCGACTGGAAACGGCAGCACACAGCCGTAAAGGACAGAGAAGTTTTTTCGCTGCTTACAATTGGAGGTGCTCTAAGCGCATCTGCATTCAGTTTATTTTTGACCGATTGGTCCCAACTAGCAATTAACGCGAGCGAATGGATTTCCATTCTCTACCTCGGCTTCATCGCCTCCGGTCTAGGCTTCTTCTTTTGGAACAAGGGTGCTTCCCTCAGTAATCCGGGGGCTCTAGCGGCCTTCAACAACGTCGTCGTTCCACTCGCCGTGCTATGTTCGCTCTTTGTTTTTAGCGAGATTGAGAATTCATCGCAGGAAAAGCTAATACGTCTAACAATCGGTGCAGGACTTATATTCGGAGCAGTTGTTGTTGGCCAAAAAAAGCCCGCATACGGTCACGAATAAAAAACGGCATAACCACACTGTCGTGGCGTTTTTTCCAGCAAGAAAAAAATCCGTGACTCAAAGCCTCTCTCAGATTTGTCGCAAAAAAGCGTAAAAAAAACGCATAGAAGTGATCGAAACTTGTCGTAATATATAGATTCGAGGATATGGATATGAATGTTTTTCAATTATGCAATTTCCTAACACGATCAAAGGATTACAAGCCCGATTCTGGAAACTTTAAGAATTATGGAACTCTGGTAAATTGCAGGCAAAAAACCTTTCATTTCAAAAGCCATTTTAAACAACTAGCAAAGGAGAACAATTGATGAGTAAGAAGAATGATGACGCAAAGGCCGTTGAGGAATTGGGGAAGGCCAGAGATTCGATCGTATCCGAACTGCGCAAGACGATCGTCGGGATGGACGACGTAATCGATGAGATGATGATCGCAATCTTCTCTAGGGGGCACTGCCTACTGGTCGGTGTTCCGGGGTTGGCGAAGACGTTGCTCGTAAGCTCCTTGGCCCAGACCATGTCCATGTCTTTTAAGCGTATTCAGTTCACTCCCGACCTAATGCCCTCGGATATAACGGGGACTGAGCTACTGCAGGAGGATCCGGAGACCCACGAACGCAGGTTCAAGTTCCAAAAGGGTCCCGTTTTCACCAACCTCTTGCTCGCCGATGAAATCAACCGTACGCCCCCCAAGACGCAGGCGGCTCTTTTGGAGGCGATGCAGGAAAAGACAATTTCATCTGGGGGCGAGGATTTCAAGTTGGATGAACCGTTCTTCGTTTTGGCCACCCAGAACCCAATCGAACAGGAGGGAACCTATCCGCTACCGGAAGCTCAGCTCGACCGCTTTCTATTCAACATCATGGTCAAGTATCCCAGCAAGGAGGAGGAACTGGAAGTCATGCGCAGCGCAACCAATGACGAGGAACCTGAATTGAAAGAGGTCGTGGATGCCAAGACCATCATCGAATTCCAGCGTCTGGTCAGGAGAATCCCGGTGGCGGATCACGTTTTCGAATATGCCGCTGCTTTGGTCCGGGCAACGCGTCCCGACGAGCCCGATGCCCCCGAATTCGTTAAAAAACTAATGTCCTGGGGGGCAGGTCCTCGGGCATCACTCAATCTGATTCTTGCGGGCAAGGCGAGGGCTGCTCTACGCGGGCGATGCCATGTTTCCACCGACGACGTAAAAGAGGTGTGCCTACCCATTCTCAGGCACCGCATCATTCCTAGCTTTGCCGCCCGCTCGGAAGGAATGACTTCCGATTCCTTGATCGAAAAGTTACTTGAAGAGATCCCGGCAAACGAGGATCTCTATCAGGAAAAGGCCGTTTGAGAAGAATAGATGTCCGAACACTTGCCGGAAACCAAGTACCTCGACCCGGAGGTTCTTCAAAAACTGGGTGATCTCGAATTGATCGCTCGGGAGGTCGTCGAGGGGTTGCGTGTGGGGAGTCACCGCAGTCCGTTGCGGGGGTTCAGCACGGAATTCGCTCATCACCGGCAGTACGCTCCGGGAGATTCCCTGAGGACCATCGATTGGCGGGTGTACGGGCGGTCTGACCGCTACTACACAAAGCTTTACGAGGCGGAGACCAATTTCGACTGCCACGTCCTGATTGATTCGAGTTCATCCATGACCTACGGGTCGGGCAAGGTCAGCAAGCTGGAATACGCCAAGTTTCTCGGGGCCTCCCTAGCCTACCTTGTCCTAAAACAAAGGGATTCCGTCGGGTTGTCCGTTTTCGACTCGGAGATCCGGGCCTACCTCCCTCCCCGATCGACGATGGGCGTGCTTCTTGAGATGGACCGGTTGCTTAGAGAGACAGAACCAACCCCGAAAACAGCCATTGCGAAGCAGTTGCACGACATCGCCCTTATGATAAAGAGACGATCATTCGTGATCGTCATTTCCGATTTCCTTTCCGAGGCCGACGACGTTTTGGCAGGTCTCGAGCACCTCAGGTTCGCCGGGCACAACGTCATGGTCTTGCATACTCTCGATCCTCATGAACTGGAGTTTCCCTTCGAGGGGACTTGGCAATTCGAAGGACTGGAGGGTGAAGAACCTTTGATTACCCAACCAGAACGCATCAAAGAAGATTATCTTTCAAACTTGAACGAGTACCTCACCACCTTCCGTGACGGATGCGTGGCCAGCCAAATCGACTATGCTCTCGTAGACACTTCCAGGCCTCTGGACGTTTTCCTGAACGAATTCTTCCATCAACGTGAATCGCTGATGAATGGATCCTCGAGCAGGACCGGATCATGAGCTTCCTCAATCCACTCCTTCTTCTGGCGGGTTTGGGAATCGCCTTGCCGATCTTGGCTCATCTGCTAAATCGCCAACAAGTGAAGCGGACTGATTGGGCCGCCATGCAGTTTCTCAACCGGAACTTGCGGGTGCGTTCACGCCAACTGCGCTTGCGCGACCTCCTTCTTTTGATCCTTCGTTGCCTAGCCCTTCTGTTGTTGGTTTTTGCCTTGTCCCGTCCCTTCTGGCTGGCCGGATCGGGTGGCTGGTTAGGCGGGGAAGCTCGGGCTGGCGTCGTCCTAGCCATAGATTCCTCCTTCAGCATGGAGCACGGTCCCGAGGGGGCTACGCGTTTCAACCGCGCATTGGACCAGGCAAGGGTCATCGCAGAGGAACTCCTGCCCGGCGATCCGGTTTCCATCATCTTGCTGGGAGGCGAAGACGAAGTCATTGCCAGAAACATGGCCTTTGATCCGGGGCAGTTCGAGGCCCTTTTGCAAAAGGCGAAGCCGGTTCCGGCCGGAATGGATCTCGATCGAGTCCCCAAGCGGCTCAAGGAGTTGCTGGACGACATGGATGCGCCACAGAAGGAAGCGTATTTCATCACGGACGCTCAGGGGAGGGATTGGCAAAGAGCGTCCTCCAATTTCCAAACGGCTCTTTCCGACCTTCGTGAAGAAGCCGAAGTTTTCTTCATTCCGGTCCTTGGCGCTCCGGCAAACTTGGCGGTTACGAACTTCGAGCTTGTCTCAGGCGCACTGCGCAAGGGCACAACCGCACGCTATCAGGCCACGGTACGCAATTGCGGAGATGAAACTGTATCCGTCGTTCAAGTACAGTGCCGAGTCGAAGGCGTGCAGATCGACACCAAGACGATCCCCCTCATTAATGCGGGAAGTTCAGAAACGGTTTCTCTCTTCGTGCCTTTTCACAACTCGGGAGCTACGCGAATCACTGCGGAGATTTCCGGAGATTTTCTCTTGGCCGACAATGTTCGTCGTGTCGTCGCAGTGGTGCGGGATCGTGTGTCCGTGCTCTGCGTAGACGGTTCCGATGGCTCCTCGGGAAGGCTTCTTAGTGCGGCTCTCTTGGCCCGGGGCGACGGAGTTGAAGACGAGAATTACATTGTCCGTTCGGTTCCGTGGATCTCGATGCCTTCGGAAAAGCTGGAGGAGGTAGACGTCTTGATCCTCGCCGACGTTCCGGAAATCACACTTGAGCAGGCCAAACGATTTTCGCGCCACGTCAGACAGGGGAATGGACTGGTTTGGTTCCCCGGAGACAACGTAAAAACCGCCGTTTGGAACGATCGTGTATCAAAGGAAGGAATCTCTCTTCTCCCTGCCGTGCTCGGGCAACTCAAGAACACGAGTACGGATACGGGAACAGGAACGCCACTGAACCCTTCCATGCCCAACCATGGGATCACCCTTCCCTTGCGTTCCCTTCCGGAGGATCTCTTTAGCGAAACGCTTTTCCTCAGGCGGCTGGAAGTCGAGCCCTCCCCTGCCAGTTTTCCAATCCTTAGCTTGGCGGGAAGCGGAGCACCGATTCTTATTGAGCATTCGCTTGGCCGTGGGCACGTGTTTATGTTTACCACTTCGGCGGGAACGAGCTGGAACAACATGGCCCAGACTCCTGTTTTCCCTATGCTCATGCAGCAAATCGTCACTTATTTGGCGGGTCGGGAATTCGAACGACCAAGGGTCGTCGGTGACTCCATCTCACTTTCCTACGTCGAGCAACCGGACGCAACCGACGCGGTTTTCGATACGCCGTCGGATCAAACGATCAAAGTACCCGTCCAAGAGCATCGCGATCAGTTCGTTGCCATGTTGGAGAATTCACGGGAGGCCGGGTTCTATGAAGCAAGGGTGAGCGTACAGGCGCCCGGCATACCGGTCGCCGTGAACGTAGATACGAGCGAGTCTGAAGTCGCTTCGCTCACGCCAACTCAGCTAAATGCCAACCTAAATGGAACGGGCGTCACCGTAACCAACTCGGAAGCTGAACTTACGGCGGCGATCGAAAACAACCGGACCGAACGATCGTTTTGGAGGAACTTCATGATCGCCGGACTCATTTTCTTGTTAGTTGAAAGCCTTTTTGCCGAGCGTCTCGGCAAAAGCAAACGGGCAAGCGACAAACAAGCCGATCCCCTCCCGGAAACTCCCACCAGCGCTCAAGATGCCTGAGGTAATCGCAATGATCAGTCAAATTGACGGAGTCTTCTGGGCCCGCCCTTTATCCACGGGCGCTCTTGTGGCAATCTTTGCCGGGATCGTATTGCTTAGCCTCTATCTTTATCGCCGTCCGGGGGGAATGCCCTTTGGCTTGAGGGCGTTCCTAGCCCTGTCGCGGATCGTCGTTCTTGCATTTGTGGTCGCTACCTTGCTTGAACCGACCGCAATCATTACTGAATCCCACACTATTTCGCGTAGCTTGCCCGTCCTGCTCGACGTTTCGGAAAGCATGTCCATG
Organism: Opitutia bacterium; assembly: GCA_002730975.1. GTDB lineage: Bacteria > Verrucomicrobiota > Verrucomicrobiia > Opitutales > Seribacteraceae. The sequence continues at coordinate 5,798 of PCBO01000123.1, read as the reverse complement.
GAAGACCAACGCAAGCGACCGGAGGATCTTGTTTCCGCTGCGGCAGCTCTCGGTATGGTTTCATCGGATGACGATACCGACGCCGACCGCATGGTGATGCAATTGGATGCGAAGCAGCGTCAAAAAATCGCAACGTCATCCCGTCTTGATCTGGGTAAAGCCATTCTCTCCCAATCCGGTCGCCCTGTCCTGGAGGCTTTTGCCGAATCGCTCGACTTGAGTTACCATACCTTTGGTCGAAGCCCCCGTCTGATCAGTGACGACAACCTAGTTACGACCGAAGCGCTGGCTGGATTGAAGGCAATCGAACAAGAGACGTCGATCGCCACTTCCTTGGAGGCGGTCGCCAGTTCAGGCGGAGTTCCGCCGGCTGGAATCGTCCTGCTCTCTGATGGTATCGACAACGCTTCCTCCCAGCGCTCCGAGGCGATCCTTCGAGATCTCGGAGCTCGCGGCATCCCCGTTTACGCAGTGCCGATCGGCTTGAGCGATCCGGATGACGTAAGCATCCAAAACGTCGTGATCCAGGAAGTCGCCTACTCCGGCGACAAGGTGCCCGTCCGCGTTCAGATCAAATCCAAAGGCTATGAAAGGCGGACGGCCCGACTTGCCGTACTGCTGAATGATCGGAGAGTCTCCTCACGCATTGTCCGCTTTGATGGGGGACTGCAATTTGAAGAGGTTGATTTTCGGGTAGACGTTTATGAGAAAGGCGCCGTGCAGATCGACGTACTCATCGAGCCCTTTGATAACGAAATTTCAATGGCAAACAATCGGGTTTCCCGAACTATCCGGATCGTAAACGAAAAAGTCAACGTACTCTACGTCGAGGGGAATGCCCGCTGGGAATATCGTTACCTGCGCGCAATTCTCAAGCGCGATCCACGGATCAATGCGACCTTCATCTCATCTAACGTAGGCCCGGAGGTTGCCCGCAACTCACCCGAGCACATCGAGCGTTTCCCTAGCGACCGGGAAGAAGCTTTCCAATACGACCTGGTCATTCTCGGAGACGTCGATAAATCTTTTTTCACCGACGAAGAACTCAGCTTGCTGGAAGAACTCATCAGGGACCGTGGCGCGTCTTTGCTGATGCTTTGCGGGCCAATGCATTCGCCCTGTTCCTATGCCGGCACCTCCGTGGAAACCATGCTTCCGGTGCGCTTCGATTCGGATTCCGATTGGGAAAACATTGCCGAAACCGTTTACCCGGTCCTGACCCCCGAAGGCAGAAGCAGTTTAGTCATGACTCTGGAAAACGAGGCTGAACTTAACGATCGCGTTTGGAGCCGGATGGCTCCGATGGATCAGTTACCCCCACTGCTTTCCGCAAAACCCGGGGCCACCGTACTCGCCGTACTCTCGGATAGTACTTCCCGCGGGCAGGGTTATCCCTTGGTTGCCTGGCAGCGCTACGGAACGGGAAAATGCATGTCGATCGCTTCCGACCGACTGTGGCGACTGCGTTACAGGACAGGAGACAAATACCATTGGCGCGTATGGTCACAGTGTATCCAGTTCATGACGCTCTCGCGGTTAATGGGTGAGCACAAACGCATCCGACTGGAGACAGACCGATCGACGTACCCCGTCGCGGGCCAGTGCCGCCTGTATGCTCACGTCATGGATGAGAATTTCGAGCCGGTTGTCCAGTCCGTGTTTGAAACTTACGTTTCGAATCTTGAGGGCCGACAGACAAAGCAACTGGTCAGCCTGCGACCCGATAAATCCCAACCCGGACTGTACGAGGGCTATTTCTCACCTCCGGAAAAGGGCCGCTACCGATTGGAGGCAAATGAGGAGGACAGCGCGACCTCGAACACGACTGAATTTCAAGTGACCGAGATTCGCAAGGAACTAATCGAAACCGACATGAACCTTTCCTACTTGCAGCGCATTGCCGAATTGACCGGCGGGGCCATTCTCCAACCAAAGAAATTGCCTGAGCTTAGCTCGCTTGTGAACGACCGGCTTATCACGACCGAGCTACGCTCTGAGCGTCCGCTTTGGGACAATGGCATCGTTGCCTTCCTGTTGGTCGCTTTATTGGGTGCAGAATGGATTTTGCGAAGGAGGTATGATCTGCGATGAACAAGGACAAACAAGAATCAGTCTTGGATCCGGGTTTGAGAGCAGTCTGGAACCGTACTCAGCAAAGACACTTCCTCGCCGGTCTGCTCGCGTTGTGCCGCTGGGGGATTCCGCTTTTTCTTCTTGGGGTTACGATTGACTGGTTGACTTACCTGTCATCTTCAGGGAGGGCCGTTGTATTACTCGTTCTCGTAAGCTTTTCTTGCTACCAGGCGTGGAAACACGGTTGGCGGTACCTTCGTGGATTCGATGCCACTCGGACCGCTCTGGAGGTCGAAGACCGGCATGGCGGACTGGAGAGTCTGCTTGTGACCGCAGTCCAATTCGGAAAGAGCAAGCCAACTCCCGGGAGTTCGGAATCACTCAGAGAAGTGACGTTGCAAAATGCCGAGGTAGCGGCTCAGAAGTTGCAACCTCGCGAGATCGTTCACTTCAAGGCCCTTCGAGTCCCTCTTCAGGTTGTCGTGGGGTTGGCGGGAGTGATTGCGCTCTTCGCGTTCCTTAACGGACCCTTCTTTGCCGTTGGATTGACCAGGATTTTCACACCTTGGGTAGAAATAGCCTACCCCACCGACACCAAACTCCACCTGCAAGAGGAAGGTTTGGTGATCAAGGAGGGAGATCGGGCAAAGATCGCAATCGGAGTATCCGGGGTGATTCCCGACATGGCGAATCTCTACTTGCGGACCGAGAAGGGAAGCGAACGCAAATTGGAAATTGAGATCACTAATGGGAGTTGCGAATATGTCATTGCTTCCGCTTCAAGAGACTTTGCTTATCGGGTAAAGGCAGGAGATGCCCGTAGCGACTGGCTTCAAGTAAGGGTTATTCCACCACCCCGCATCGAGAAAGTCGAAGTTGAGCTCAAATTTCCAAGTTACCTCGGTCAACCCGTCGAAACAGTCGAGGCACTCACTTTATCCGTGCCGGAGGAAACAAAAATACGTTGGAAGCTCACCCTAGACCGTCCCGTCCGGGATGCGGTTCTTAATCGGGACGGCGAAGAGCCCAAACCCCTGGAGGTAGCCGAAGGCAGAGAGCTGATTATATCCGAGGTGGTCGATGCTTCGCGAGGATACGACTTCTCTTGGATGGATCAAGAACACGGGTTCGAATTTACCAGTCCGCGATCTTTTCTCCAAGTGGCCTCCGACCAGTCACCCCGGGTGGAGCTAATCTCCCCCGAAAGCAATCTAATTGCCTTGCTCGGTCGACCAGTCGACTTAGTCGTGCGGGCCAGCGATGATCATGGCATCGGGAGTTCCGCGATTATATATCGGGTGAACCTACGTCCGGAGAAAAAAGTATCCCTTGAGATTCCGCTCAAGAACGGCGGCGGCGAGCAAGTGATTGATTGGGATTACAGAGAAGTTTTACCCGAGCTGATGGTCGGTGATACCGTATCATTCCTCCTAGAGGTTTCAGATAAATATCCGGATGGCCCGCATCTCGCCCGATCGGACACGCGCAGGATTACCTTTCTTTCCAGGGAGGATTATCTGGAGCAAATTCAAAAGAAGAAAGACCGCCTGCTCTCCCGAGTACAGACTGCTTATCGGCAAGAGCGCGCTGCCTTTGAAAGCGTGCGTAGCCTCGATCCGAAGACCGGCGACTACCTCCAGTCCTGTCAGGTCGAAGCGATTCGGCAGGAACTTGTGCGCGAGCAGCTCAATAGTATTGCTGGGGAACTGAAATACTTGGTCGATGACCTCGCGGCCAACAACCTGTCGGATGCGCCTCAGGCCGATTCGCTTGAGCAAGTCCGTTCTAAGTTGCTTGAAATCGCCGATGGACAACTGGCTGAAGCTGCGTCCCGACTGCGCCGGCAATCCGGCATTGCTGCAGGGAATACAAATGAATCCCCCGATCCTTCGTCTGCAGCCCATGCCGTCAATGGCGCTGCCCGCGAGCTGGGCCGACTGGTTCTGCTCCGGTCCATTGATTCGGCTCAGGAGGTCTATGCCCGGGAAGCCCGCATGCTGGCGCAGGTGCAGGCGTCCTTGCGGTGGCGCTCCGTGCAATCCAATTCCCCGGACGAGAGAGTTTCGATCACCAAGGAACAGGGCGAACTCGCCCAATGGACTCAGCGTCTGGTCACCGATCTTCAAAGCGGGATGCGCTATGAGAAACGCCCCTTGGCCGTTCTGCGTCTGATCCAGAGCGTCAAGGATTTGCAACGAGCCCAAACCGAAGAACGGATGCGGCAAGCAGCGGACTTGATCAAGCAAAACAAACCGGAACAGGCTGAGCTTTTGCAGTCCGGGTTGGTCACGACATTGCTGGATTCTGAATTCAGCGTGCGCCTCAGCGGAGCGTACTCGACTTTGATCAAGACCCGGGACCGGATGCGTTCGATCCACAAAGCCCAAACAATGCTTCGCGAACAGTGCGCCGGCCTGTCGAAGCAAGCCTTTGAGGAGAGTGTAACTGAGAACGGTCGAGCCCAGGCAAAGCTTCGCAAACGCTTGCTGACCTTGCTCCTTCAGACCGTGCCTGCCCCGCGAACCACACTTTTCGACGAAACTTGGCCTGTGACGCCTCCGATTCGAGACCTTCTCGAGAAAGCGGACCAAGCGATGGAGGATGCCTTGGGTAAATTCGCTGCCAATCAACAGGACGCGACCACCTCAAAACAGCTCGAAGCAGAGCAGGCGCTGACGAGCTTGTCGCAGCTCGTGGACAACTGGTCGGTTGAATTGGGGCTTCAAACTCTTGGTCTGAGCACTCTGGTTGCGGTGACAGGTGAACGCCTTGCCTTCATCGAGGAATACGAAGCGAAGGTAGTCGCGCTCCTTGAAAAAACTGATATCGCTGCAATTGAAGAGAGCAACGTCAGTGCCTTGGTCGAATCACAGCTTCTGCTGGTCGATGAATTAGACGCCTTCAATCGAGACCTCGGTCGACAAATCGAGTCCGGTGAAGATCAAGACGTACCCCCCTTGCTCAGCCGGATGGAACGGGCGGGAAAAGCGATGCGTAGCGCGGTCGTCTCGCTGAAGGCGAACGATGCCGACCAAGCGATCGGTCAACAGGAGCAAGCGGCCGACGTTCTGGCCGAGGCGTTTGCCCTCGTCACAGCCCAGAATGAGCGTTTGAGCCTTCTGCAGAGTTTATTGATGTTTCAACGATCGGTAGGATTTGCCATTGGCTACGTGGGGGACATCGTCGCAGAGCAACGGGATATGATCCGTGCGACCAAGGCTCTCAAGTCAGACGATGCCTCGGCCTTGTTCCCGACACTTGATAACCTGAGGAGGTGCGTCGACGAGGTCGCTCCCCTTTTGGATCTCGTGGCATCGCGACTGGATGCGGGCACTCCCTTGGCTTTTGCCGTCGCCGACCTTGAGGATGCTGTCGCTGCGCTGAAAGACGGAGACAAGCTCGATTCGCTCGATGCTCAGGAAGTCGCCATGGAATCACTGGAGGAAGTGCATGGCCTGGTCAAAGCGGTTCAATCGCAGGCTGGCTACGTTGCCGAGATCGTGGAATTCCTCCATGCTTCCATCGCCGATCTGGCAATTTTGGAATACCGGCAAGAAGAGTTGGCGCTCCAAGCAGAGGTTACTCCGCCCGATGATGAGAAATACAAAGCCTTGGATCAAAAACAACGCGCCTTGCTCAAGCTGGCATCCAAAGAAGGGAAAATCCTTGTTTCGGTGACCGGAATGAAAACGTATTCAGAACCCGCCGAGTTGTTGGAACAAGCG
>PCBO01000122.1 GCA_002730975.1 Opitutia bacterium | reverse complement strand
TGGAGGCCTCTTCCATCAAAGCGCCTGTCCTTGGCATCGAAATTCAAAGGGAAATCGGCATCCTTGAAGGTCTTGCCCTCTTCGAGCGCGGCCACCACCTCCCGCCATCTTTCCATGCGCTGGCGGTAACGATCGCGAATCTCCCGATTAGCCCGGACCTCCGGTTCCCCTACCTGAATCTTGACTGATTGTCGCCCCTTGTTTCCCAAGGCCAAGGCATCCGTCACGATCACTCTGCCCATCTCGAGGTATTTTTCAAAATGATAAGAGGAAAAGAACTGTTGTGATCCGATGGTGTCGAAGGGATCGGCGGGGTCGTCTTCGGGGAGGCTGTCCATGCCCACTTCGAACCCGAATAGGCTCTCGATGCTGTAGACGTACTCACGGCGGTTGAGCCTTCGCATCGCGACTTCCCGACCCTGATCCGAAAGTTGCCTGCGGGCATGCTTAAGCTTGCCCGTCAGCTCAGCCAGAAAACCGGTCAGTTCTTTTTTACCTGGTTGCGGTTCTTCCTCGGGAGGCATGTCTCCGGCATTGAGGTTGTCGAGAACATCCTGCCAATGGGCGGCGATGGAATCGTTGGACAGCTCCAGAGGCATTTCATCCAACCGGAGCTTGCCCTTTTGTTTTTCCGGACCGTGGCAACGCAAGCAGTTTTCGGCGAGGAATGGTTTTATCGTTTTTTCATGCAGGGAAACGACCTCTTGGGCCTTCAGCCCAAGCGGCATCAATGTCAGCAGACCAATCAATCCATTCAGGCGTTTCGGCATAGGGGACGAAGGTATCGAAACCCCCTTATCCATGCAATTCCAGATCGCGCTTAAAGTGGCGGTTGTTCCACGCCAATTTGCTCGAAGATGCCACGGGGAGCTCCACCGGGTATGGGGTCAGGCCGAATTTCCGTAAGACCTTCCGAGCCGATTCGGTAGAAGAAACGTTGTTCTGGAATGACAACGCTCTTTCCCGTTGCCGGCACGGCGGCAAACCCCTGAAGATCAAGTTTTGCCTTATGGGTTCCTCCCTGTCGCCAGAGAATGGAGTAGGAACCATCGTTTTCCCGAACTGGATCGTCATGGTCGTAATTCCAATCGGGGAAACCCGCATACAAGGCGGTGAGGAACTCTAGTATTGCGGGTTTGGTCATGGTCTTTACGGAGGTGACGAACTTTACGTTTTCAGAAAGGGATTCGCCTATGATTGCAATGTCGTGAGACTTGAGACCCTCTACATAGGAAGCCAAGGCTTCATTCTCGTGGAAATTTTCCTGAAATGACATCAGTGGCAGATGTTTTCTTATAGATACACTGTGAGCGAAATTTTCGCAGTTACCGAATGCCTGAATCAGTTTTGATAATCCGGATTGGGTTCCATTTTCTCGGCTCCTACTGATTCGCGCCAATCGTTCAGTTCTTTTTGAAGCTCCGCCAGTTTTTCCTGTTCAACGTCAGCGAGGTTTTTGGTTTCTCCCAAATCGGTTTTGAGGTTGTAGAGTTCAATGCTTTTGGGGTCCAATGCCTCAATCAGCTTCCAGTCTCCTTTTCTGAGCACGGAGGACGGTACGGCGGATGGATGACTGTTGTAATGGGGGTAGTGCCAATGAAGAGCTTTTCGGTCCCAATGATCTTCACCTTTTAGGATTGGAGTCAGATCGATTCCGTCACGATGTTGGGCGGGGTGCATAGGCAAGCCTGCTGCGGTTAGGCAAGTTGGATAAAGATCCATGCTGATGACTGGGGTCTTGTTCACTTTGCCGGATTGGGCAACGCCGGGCCATCGCATGATGAGAGGAACCCGGATGCCTCCCTCGTAATAAGATCCTTTGTTCCCTCGTAGTGGGGCATGATTGGTGGCTCCGGCAAAACCTCCGTTGTCGGAAGTGAAAATAACGAGGGTATCCTCATCTAGTTTCAACGCCTTCAGTTCTTCCATTACGCGTCCCACGCTTTGGTCTACGCTTTCCACCATCGCTGCGTAAACTGGGTTGCCCTGGCGTTTTTCCTTTGGAACTGATTTGTATTTTTCGACCATTGCCTTCTTGGCCTGCAATGGCGTGTGTACCGCATAATGGGAGAAGTAGAGCAAGAACGGTCTCCGCTGATTTTCTCTGACGAAGTTTACGGCTTCGTCGGTCAATCTGTCGGTCAAGTATTCCCCATTTTTTCCTCCCGGCAGCACCTGCCAGGTTGCTTTTAGCTTTGTCGTGGGTATTGACCACCGACCTTTGTAGGGGTGGAAGTAGCTGCCTGGGTTGCCGTGGTCGTTGGCTGCTATGGAATCATCGAATCCATGGTGGCGAGCCGTGTTGAAGGGTTCCCCGCCGAGATGCCACTTGCCCACGATACAGGTTCGGTAGCCTTTTTGCCTAAGGGCTTCGGCGAGTGTTTTTTCTTCCAATGGAAGCGAACGAAGGAACCGGCCACTCCTCAGTTTTGCCTTTGTGTTCCAACGCCCCGAGGGCAACCACTCGGTCAGCATAATACGAGCCGGGTACTTTCCTGTTAGGATGGCTGCTCGAGTCGGTGAGCACACGGCGCAGGCGGCATAACCATTCGTGAAGCGTACCCCTTGGGAGGCAAGCTTGTCGATGTTTGGAGTTTGGAAAAAGGTGCTTCCGTAGCAACCGAGGTCCTTCCATCCGAGATCGTCAACGAGGAAGAGGATGACGTTAGTGTGTTTGACATCCTCTGCTTGGACGATGTTCGAACCGACCAATCCAAGAGAAAGCGTTAGAAAAGCTTTAATGCTACATGTCTTCATTTTTGGTTTACTCATGTTAAACAGTAAGGTGCAACATCGGGTCTACTTATATATTTTCATATAGCCTTCTTGGTCAAGAATTTGAGCGCTGACAACAGTTCTTTGTGACGGCAGTCGCCATTTCCACACCAGCTTTTTTTTCGGGCGTTACTCCGATGACATTGTGGCTTCCTTGATAAAAGCAGATGACCGTACTTCCATTTGAAAGACGATTCAGATCTGTCATGAAGCCCATCTTAATTTCAGAAAGATCCTTGATGACACGCTTAACCTCTCCCTTACTGGATACGATGCACACTTCGCCCTTCGAAAAGTCTGTGCAGACGAAATTTCACCTAGGCCTGTTTATCGGCTCTATTGTTCCAGATGCAAGACATGTTGATATCGCTAGAGAAATTATGCTGAGTTTCATAAATCTCTTTCTGCAAACTGAAATATTAAGAGGCAACGATTGAATCTTTTTCTATCTTCCAAGGTCCTTGGGTCCGACAAGAAAAATGTTAATACTTTATCTTGAACTCCTATCTATTTGGCTTTAAGAAATTTGCCTTTTCTAAAACGAGTACATCAAGGTAATTGAAGTATGAAAGTAACCAGCTTCCGTAACTCTAATTTCTATTTTCGCCAAGTTGCGGGGTCTATGGCGTAAAATTTCTTCAAGGCCTTATATACCTTCGGACACTCTCTTTTGAGCCTTACGCCGCGCTCGAAGAACGCCGACGTAGCACAGGAAAACAGTTCGGGCTTGTCTCCCTTGATGCATTCATAACCCCCGTAAGCCCGAATCGAGTAATTTTTCCCCGATTCATAAGACTTCATCAATCTTTGGTGTTCTTCATCAACCATCACTTTCCATTCCTCGTAGTCGCAAGAATCTCTTGAAACAGGAATACTTTGAGCAACTCCGTCGTCGGCAAAATCGATTACGTGAGCGAACTCGTGTATAGTGAGGTTGTGTCCGTCTCTGGCATTTCCGATTGTCTTCTTTAAGTACGCCCAACTCAAGTTGACTTCGTGCCTTGTGGCTGTTCCCCTGGCGTTTTCCATTCCTTCGATCTCGTTTTCCCAGAGGCGAATCCTCTGAAGATGGCGATAGTCGGACATCGGGCGATTGACGATGAGCAGGCAGGCCTCCGCAGCAACTAGCAATCGCATCTCTTCTGTAACGTTTCGATCAAGCATGTTGGTGAAATGGAATGAATCCAGGAATACGAGGATACGCTCCTCCCAAGGTTTCTTTAAATCTTCAGGTACCCAGTGGTAGAGTCCCAGATTTTCTTCAATCGTTTGACATTGTTCAGTGGTTAACCGTTCCCCTTTTGTCTGCTCTAAATAATTGTTCAGATGCTTGCCGCGCTCGTAGTTAACCCGAGAATCGGACTCAGGTGTTATACGTCCCTTGCTCTTCGCTTTTTCAATAATGAATACAAGGGTTGCCACGACCACGAGTCCTCCTATGAAAAGAAATCCCAATTCTCCGGCGACGCCATTGCTCGAGCATCCACCTGCAAAGTTTATAACTATACCGATGTATGCGTGTTTCTTTAACAACGAGAGCATTTCTGCCGTGATAAGTTTGATGTTCCTTTAGTTGGTTTTACTTTCCGAAGTTTCGGTCATGGAATTGCATAAGTTTAATCCCGCTTTTTTCGTAGATGATTTTGGTGCTGTGCGGCGCGTCGGGAACGATTAGCTTTTTGTAAGAAATTCCGAGTTCATCCAAGTACTTCATGAACTTGAGATTGTACTCGTAGTTGAAACCCTTGGTGCCAACCCAGATGAGAGGGCTGAGTGGTGGAGCATTCTTTCGCTTGGCGTATGCCTTGGCTAGAGACCAAGCATCGTAACCGGGAGCGAAGCGGATTCTTTCGGATTCCGCGCCGTCGTTGTCGCGGATGCGTTCCTCTGGTTCGTAACCCGAGCCACCCGGAGCGGTTGAACCAAACAGTTCCGGATGCTTGAATATTATTCGAGTGGTCCCGCGGCCACCTTGGGAGAATCCTTGGATGCCTCGCTTGGCTCGGCTCCCGAAGGTTCGGTAGGTGGCGTCGACGTGCGGGATGAGCTCCTTAACGAAAACATCCTCGCCTTGTCCGTTTTTGACCTTCGGATAATTGTACCAGCTCATCGGGCCTCCGTTTGGAAAAACGTAAATGGTGGGAGAGATCTTTTTGGTTCGCATCGCTTGGTCGATGAAGGTAGATAGAGACACGCTTTTGCTCTCTGATCCGGGGCGTCCGCCATGCAGGTGATATACGACTGGGTATTTCTTCTTTTTATTTGTTTCGTATCCCTTCGGAAGATAAACGTAATAACCGACGTCAATGCCCATACTAGGACTTTTAAAGGTAACATGCCGAATATTTTTCGGTAGTGATTTTGTTTTCCATCCCGAGGCGGGAGACACCCAACTGAAGGGTGTCGCCTCCTTCTTTTTCTTTTTAACGGATTGCCCGTGAACGGAAAACCCCGCCAATGCGAAAGCAACTGCGGCAAGTAGGATATTCGAAGATATAGTTTCAATGTTATTTCTCATAATTTAATGGATCATTTTTCCATGGTTTCCCGTTCTTCGGAAAGGAGTGCAAGAGCCTCTTCTCGTGAAAGCTTTTCCGGGGAAGTAAGCAGAGAAACGAATACGCCTGCTGCAGTTGCAATCAGGATCGAGGGAATCACAGGTTCCCCTTCCCAGTAAGTTTCCCATTCAGGGACAAGCATTACGGATGCAGATGTTGCGCAAGCCCCAAGAAGCGAGGCAATTGCACCTGCCGCATTGTATCTTTTCCAAAGGCGACCGAGAATTCCGCATACGCACATGCCTGATATAAAAAGAGGTATCATAACCTTGATGTAGCCGATTACGTTGTCGGCTACCAAGGCCATGGCTAAGGCGAGTCCGGTGGTCAAGCCGAGGGCTATCCGTGAGAGGAAGACCACTCTTTCCGATTGAGGCATCCTTCCCAAAACAAGTTTGTACAAATCTCGGACCAAGGTGGTTACTCCTGCGACGGCATCGGAACTGGCGCTCGACATTGTGGCCGAAAGCCCAGCCAGCAGGATGACGATGCCTCCGGCGACCGGGAGAATGTCGGTGGCCATTTTTGGGAAAGCAAGATCCGCGTTGGCCAAGTTTGGAAAATTCTTGTAAGCGGCCATTCCGATTATTGCGGGCAAGGCAGCGAAACCTAAGTATAGAATTCCCGATATGACGAAAGCCTTGCGGATTTCCGGGATGGTTTTACCTGAATAGATTCTCTGACGAAAGCAGGGGTTGCCCAATACCCCGACAGCAATAACCACTGTGAGAGAGATCAAGGTCAAGGTTGAAGGGGCGTCGGGTTTCGCGGCCAATATCGCATTGACTTCGCGTAACCCGCTCCATCCTCCCACTGCCTGGAAGGAGAAAAAGGCAATGACCAGAAATCCCGCGAACAAAACAATCGCTTGCGCCGAATCAGTCCAGACGACGGCAAGATAGCCTCCGATCATGGCATAGATTCCGAATCCTAAGGCAATGTAGGTCTTTGCCCAAAAAGGATCAATCCCCGTCACGAAAACCAAGTATTTTCCTCCACCTAGGATATGCAATCCCAGCCAACCTACGCAGGCGAGGTAGGAGAAAATCCCGACGATGTTCGATACGGCTCTGTTTGCTCCCGTATTTGACGACAACTCTTCCGCCATCGTCATGAAACGATGTTTTCTAACGGGAGCGAATAGCCAAGCGGTTAATAAAATGCCGATCGTGCCTCCGATTCCGTAAAGAGAACCTGTCCAGCCATTGGCATAACCTTTGCCCACAGCCCCCATGGAGGAACCCGTGCCTACCATGGTTGCGACCGTGGTTCCGAGAGTAAGAAAGAAGGGTAGGGCGCGACCGCCGAGAAGAAAGGTGTCCCCTGTCTGCTTTCGGCGGGACATCCACCACCCGAAAACTATCATGCCAATGACATAGATAAAGAAGCAGGTTAGGAATAGTGATGGCTCCATACGATTAAAAACCAAACTGGTTTTCAAGAACCTGTCCATCGTTACTTCTTCTCTGGCTCAGTATTATGATTTCCTATTGTTGTTTCTTTTTAAGCTTCCCTCTCCATTTTTTACCACCTTGCCGACTGACATAGAAACAGTTTGTAGTGTAGTGTATGCAAAGATTCTTTTTCTTCTTGGGTTTCTGTGGTTTCTGTTTCTTGCCAAGCCTCGAGATTGCTGGCCGAAACCCGAACGTCCTTCTCATAATGGCGGACGACATGGGGTATTCCGACCTCGGTTGCTACGGTGGTGAAATCGAGACGCCCCACTTGGACGGCTTAGCCAGAGACGGTCTACGTTTCACTCAGTTTTACAACACCGCCCGCTGCTGGCCGACCCGGGCCGCTTTGCTTACTGGCTATTA
>PCBO01000121.1 GCA_002730975.1 Opitutia bacterium | reverse complement strand
TGATTTTCCAAGAACCGATGAATGCGCTGAACCCCGTCAAAAAGATAGGAGTTCAACTCAGTGAAGTGTATCTGCTCCATCAAAACCTTCCAAAAAAAGAAGCGTGGAAGAAATCTGTCGAGATGCTGGATAAAGTCGGCATTCCTTCGCCTGAAACTCGCGTGTTTGAATATCCGCACCAACTGTCGGGAGGAATGAGACAACGAGTGGTCATTGCCATGGCCTTGGCGTGTAAACCCAAGCTAATCATTGCAGACGAACCGACCACTGCTCTGGATGTGACTGTGCAGGCCCAAATACTCGAATTGCTCAATGAACTTAAAGAAAACCTCGGTTCATCGGTTCTTCTTATAACTCATGATCTCGGGGTTATTGCTGAAACTTGCGACGAAGTGTGCGTGATGTACGCTGGAAGGGTTGTCGAAAGAGCATGTACGCGTGAGCTTTTCGCAAACCCAAGACATGCATACACTAAGGGCCTTCTTTCTTCCATCCCTCGCATCGATGGTATTCCGAAAACCAAACTTGTCGCGATCGAGGGGATGGTTCCCAGCCTTTCAGAACTCAAACCCGGTTGTCGCTTCGCTCCCAGGAGCGGACTGGATCACTCGCAAGAAATGCTCGAGGTGAGACCGGCCTATTTGGAAATATCGCCCAATCATTGGGTGGAGGCTTGCCCTGTTTGCTCGAAACCATGAGTAGGAGCGAAAATATTTTGGAGATCGATGATCTTCGAGTTTATTTCCCAGTGAGGGGAGGTGTCTTTCGACGCGCCGTGGGCTCTTGCAAGGCTGTGGATGGAGTTAGTCTCCGTTTAAAAGAGGGACAGACCCTTGGCCTGGTGGGGGAGTCCGGTTGTGGGAAATCCACCCTTGCCAAGGCGGTTGTTAGCTTGGTCAAGCCAACGGATGGGTCGGTCAGTTTTCGGGGGAAAAAAGTTCTGGCATCCAGCAAGTCGGAGCTAAAGGCTTATCGGCGAGTTGCCCAAATGGTTTTTCAAGACCCAGCAGAATCCCTAAATTCCAGGCATACGGTGGGTTCGATCGTACGCGAACCTCTTGAGATTCATCGGATCGGGAACAAGTCCCAACGGTCTGAGCGAGTTGTCCAATTGCTTGAACAGGTGGGGTTGCCCGCTAGCGCCGCCTCCCGATATCCTTTCGAATTTTCGGGCGGCCAGCGTCAACGCATCGGAATCGCCAGGGCTCTTGCCTTGAATCCCGATCTGCTTTTGCTAGACGAGCCGGTTTCCGCCTTGGACGTTTCAGTCCAAAGCCAAGTACTCAACCTGCTCATGGACTTGCAAAACGAATTGGGTTTGAGCTATTTGTTCATCGCTCATGACTTGGCCGTGGTAAAGCACGTCTCTGACATGATAGCCGTTATGTATTTGGGTAAAATCGTAGAGATTGCTCCTGCAGAGGAACTTTATGCCAACCCTCTTCATGCCTACACGAAAGCATTGATTTCTGCCATTCCGGTTCCTGACCCGAGTGTCTCCAGAACACGGGTAATTATACCAGGGGATGTTCCCTCTCCCATAGATCCGCCACGAGGTTGCGCTTTTGGGCACCGCGTATCAGCATCCAACTATGAAAAAAGCATAGGCATGGACATTCAGCTTAGAGAAATCAATACTGATCATTGGGTATCCAACTGCCCGTGCTGCGTTGATTAAACGGCTTGAAGAGAAACAATTGAAATTTGCCGGCACCCAAGATGACTTTAAAAAAATACTCGCGTCGACACGAGTATTGTACCCTAGAAAAAAGGCTTGCGGGAAAACGCTCAAAGGAATTTCATTGAAGATCGCCCATCAGCCCAATGGAAAAAAATTCGTCACAGCCGACTAGCGGACGCCTTGCATTCTCACTAGCAAGATTTTTCGTCTGCACGCTCAGCATTATCGGGATTATTGCGCTTCCCACGGGCAGCATGGCACAAAGTGCTGAAGACATGCCATTGCGGCAAGTTATCTCAAACGCCCAGTCCAAGATTGGCGAAGGTGACTTCGCGGGTGCGGCTCCGTATCTGGATGAGTTGGAAGTTCGCTTCGAAGACGAGAAAGACCCCGAAATCGCCAAAATCCTTCAGCAATTCGGTTTTGTCCGAGGTGTTGGTTATTTACAAAGTTTTGCCAAAACGGGAGACCAAGGCTTCTTGGGGAAGGCAGCCGCTGCCTTTGGTTTCTTTGCGGAAAAATTCCCTAATGACCCCAAAGCCGTAATGGCCATGCAAAAGAGGACCATGTGTCTGCGTGCTCTTCACGAATTTAAGGAGGCAGCAAAAGTAATAGAAATTTTGCTCGACCCCAAAAAACCTTATCGGAAGCAAATCCTAAAGCGCAGCGAACTCATGAACCTGTACTTTGGTCGAGCCCAATGTTACCACATTGAGCAAGCCTGGGTTCAAGGTGAACCGGCTTTTAGGGAGTTGCTAGTTGTCGCAGACAAGGCGAAAGACGAAGATCGCGCTGCCTACGCCGTATCATGCTTGGTCGAAATGTTTGTTGTGAACAAACGCATAGACGAAGTTTTTCCACTTTTACCGAGACTTTCAGGAGACACTCCTGCCCGATACGACATTCGCCTTAACGTCAATCTTATGACAGGAGCGGAACAACTGAAGACTGCTGGGCGTCACTTGGAAGCTTCCCTGTTCTTTGCCCTCACAATGACCACCGAGGAAATCAAAAACTATTACGAAGAAAGGTTTAAACAATTAAAGGCCGAGTTGACCACACTGGAAAACTTCATGTCCCTTAGGGGAAAAACTCTTCCAAGGCGTCGAGCCGAGATTCTCAAGGATAGAATAAACGACTTGGCAATGAAGGTAACGAATGCTCAAGGCAGGCTGGATCAGATAGCTAAAATACCTTCTTTCACAACAACCTTGAGATGGAGGAAGGCTGAGAATTACAAGGAGACAAAACGGGATTGGGAAGCTTTTTGGGCTTTCTATTGGCTCTACAAGGACTTTCCTAAACACGGTAACGTTGAAAACTTTCTTTATGCAGCCTTTGCATCCGCAAATGGCGTAAAGCACAGAGAAAAGTCCATCGAGCTTGGTGAAGAGTACTTGGCCAATACGGATTGGAAAAGCTTTCGAGCCGACGTAACCTTCATAATGGCCAATGCCTATCAGTCCGAAGCGAAAGTACAAGACGCACTCGCAAAGTCTCTCGATGCAGCTATCAGTACGAAAGACAAAGAAACCGCATCTTCAGCAAAGAAAAAAGCAGAAGAATACTACGAGCGTTTCTTCGATCTTTGCGACCGTTTCCTCGAAGTAATGCCCGAGCACGAATATTCTCGAGACTTCATAAACATGATGGGATCCGTTTACTTCGGGAGAAAAAAATTCGATGACTTACTGTTAAAGTTCGCGGGTGTAGCAAACGGTGTAATGGATCACACCAAGGGCTATGTTAACAACGAAAAGTTCAATAAAAGCCCCGCAATGGCTCCTGCTCACTACTTCAGTGGGTTGGCCCTTCTTGCCACAGGCAAGTTCAATGAAGCAAAACCGCTACTAGGCGCCTTGGTGGGAGTGAATATTACAGGTCTACCGATCAAAGATCTTTCAGTCATTGAAGAGCTTGATGTCGAGGGAGAATTCGAGGAAAAGCCCTATGTGCCTGAAACTGAAACCAATCAATCCGAATGACTTTGAAGTGAATAATTTCAAATACATTCAAGTTAGCCTGATATTTGCGGTCATGTTTTCATTGCAAGGGTGTGGAGGAGACGAGAAACCATCGCTTCCCCCCGAGGATGAAAAGGCAAACGCCAAAGAAGATGCTACCAAAGCTCCAAAAAAAGAAACGCCTCCTGAGCCGGAAGAAGAGCCGGAACCTGAGCCCATTCCTGACCCTAATGGGGTATATCTTCCAACTGATGAAGAATCCAACGGCAAAACCATTTACGCCGATGGCGACGGCTTTTACCTTTGGTTCAACGGCCTTGAATGGAGGATTTCCGACAAAGTGGGAGGAGGGAAATCGGTGGCGGCAGGAAAGGCAGCCATTATGGATTCATGGACAAACGGGGGAAGAGTTCGCCATCATCCGTCCGAAGATTATGCCAAAGACGCAACTTTCAGATTGGCCGTCGCATTTCAAGGAAGCGAAGATCACGTCAATGCGATCCGGCTATTCAACCAATTCGTAAAAAAATTCCCGAACGACGACTTGGTCGCCGACGCTCATCTTAGCCTAGGAGATCTCTCCGTAAGTGGTCTCAAGGGAGACGAGAAACCCAGTTACGAACAAATCTCAAACTCGCGCATGCATTATGGAAAAGTTCGGGAGCTCTCCCAAAAGGTAAACCTAATCCGCGACTCTTACTTCAATGAAGGCCAGCTTATAGAAAACGTAGCGGCAGATCCGGAAGGATATGTAAACCATTTCCTTACCTTTGATGCGAACAAGAATGAGGAACTTGAGAGCGCAGAATACGCCGCCACGGAATTAGCCGACAAGTATTCTTTCGCCGAAGCTAATTTAAACGGCGATAAAGTAGTGGATTGGGAAGAGCTGTATGAAGTCACGACAATCTCTCTATATTCTTCGCTGGAAACTCTTTTTCGAGAATTCCTTGAGAAATTTGGGGATCAAGAAGATGCAGGAGCCTCCAAAGCTACCAAAAAGATTGGCATGGCTTGCGAGAAACAAGGCCGTCCTGCAGAAATGTTAAGGCTATACCATACCGACATTGAAAAATTCGGTAATGACCCCGGAAGCGTAGGCGTTGATGAAATCCTAAAAATTTACGCTGAAAAGTACGATCACTACGACAAACTGTTCGGCAACACTCACAATCTCTTGAAAATAATCAAAAAACAAGGACCAGATGTGGAGTTCGTCTATAGGGACCGCAAAGGCAGTGAATCCACGATTTCCGGAACGGTGGAGGAGATCCTGAAAGATCGCCGAAAGTTGTTGCCATGGCTGGGATCTGAATTCAAGGGCATGGAGCAACAAGTCTACGACAAAATAGTTCGTGCTCGTACTGCCGTTTACTCCAACGATAAAACCAAAAGGGAATTTGATGGATTGCTAGAGAAATACGAAAAGCTGGTGAATGGTTTTCCAAAAGAACTGTCCCCGGCGCAGACCTTCAAGGCTCTCTTCGACGAAGCAAATTCGGCTGGGCAAACAGCCCTGTCCCTACGGATGAGAGCCATGCTGGAAAAGGTGGGTGCCCCTGTATCCGGCACCTATGTCCCGAACCGAGGCGATTTTCCAAACGCAAGCCCCGGCGTTCTTGTCTGGATGGGCAAAAAGCTTCTTGCCCAGAACCAAACCGAAGATGCGATTGCAGCGATGGAACGTTTGGTTAATATGTATGGGGAAACAGGTGGTGAATTTCTTTTCGATGCTCACTATGTGCTAGGGGAAGCCAGAGAGCGAGAACGCGATCACAAGTCCGCCGCCAACCACTTCGACCAAGCCTTGACCAATTCTTCATGGCACGAAAACGCAGGTTCCGCCAGAATACGAATGGGAAGAGCTTATTTCGAAATTGGAAAGACTGATGGAGGCAAAAATTCTTTCGAACGAGCGGCTTCCGCTTTTGAACAAGTTCGCAATGATGCCGATATGGCTTTAGAACTTCGCGCCGAGTCCTCTTGCATGATGGGAGAATGCCTTTTTGCTCAAAAAGATACCGCAGGTGCTGTTTACTACTACATGGATACAGCATTGAATTTTCCCGCAAGCGTCACTTGGGCAGAAAAATCTTTTTTACAAGCCATTCGATGCTTCGAACTATTGGGAAAAGGAGGAGAAGTGAGTAAAGTTGAAAAACAATACAATTCTTGGTCGGGTAAATACAAATGAGCTTCTCCCCTAGTATTTTTAGAGCGTCACTAGTTTTTACAACATTAGGAGCTGCTGGCTTATTTGGGCAAGACTACTTCAAGACCTATGCCCCAAAGCAGGGTTTGCCGGTTAAGGTTTACTATGTTAACAACCCTAAACCGATGGAAACTCGTTTACTCATGGTAGACGATACCAAGGGCATCCTCAAGACAAGCCAATCAGAGTACAGCCTAAGGGAGTTGAAAACTCGAAACAATATCGATCGTTTTGTTTACACCTTCCCCCCACAGACTCTACAACATTTAAAGTCTCTCTCGAACGAGCAGTACGATCCTCGACTTCTGACCGCAGTTCGCCCGACTATTTACGGAATATTACCTTTTCACGAAATTAAACCGGAATTTTTCCCCATACACGATAATTGCCTAATATACGTTCGGGCACTCATTGGGATGGAACAGTTCAACGAAGCTTTTACGCTTCTTTATAAACTGAATCTAAAAAGACTGGACGATTTCGAATATAGAGAGTTCTCCGATGCAGCTCTTGAATTGGCGGGGAAAATGATAGCGACTAATCCAAAGTCCGCCAACCACGTCAGGACTCTTTTAACCAAGATAAACATTCGAAATAATGGGGCCGACCACGAAGCCTACCTCAAGCTTTGCGACTCTCTTCGTAGAAACAAACTGTTTCCAAATGCAATCGAAGCCTATGTTCGTTTGGGAGCGAACCTCCAAAACTCCCCAAGTAGCCCCTTAAGAGGGATTGTCGCTATTTGGCCAATCTATTGTAACTTGAAAATGTACGAGGCATATGCACCACACGCCGCTTCAAATCCTCAATACGCAGCAGCCGCTAGTAAATGCTTCAACGTCGCCGCCCAAGGACTAAAAAAACTCGAGGAGAATCCTCCCAAGCGTCAAACCAACGAATACTCACTTTATAAGTTATTGCGGGCTTTGTTGCGAATACAGTATGCGAAACGTTATGAAGCTCAAGGGAGCAAGGAGCAAGCTGTGGAATACTACAGGCAATCAGTGCTTGAAGTAACCGAAGGCATAGTCATGGCGCGCGTCGGCTTGGATTGGTTGCCCGAATCTTTGCTCATGGCTGGCAGCGCCTACGAAAAACTGAATCTTAATGATGCAGCGCAAAACGTATACCGACAGGTAGAAATTTTCTATAAAGATTCGGATTGGGCGGCTGAAAGTAAAAAAAGGATAGCTGCCCTACCCCCATCATGAAATATTTTACGTATTTGACGATAACGGCCCACCTATGACATCAGCTAGTAACATTAAAATTATGAAAATAGGAAGTTTACGAAATTTACTATCGACGCTTGTCGCGTTCACTGTTCTTTGCCCGGGCATGCTGGCAACAACGGCTCACGCCCAAACAAAGTCCTTTGGTCAGCAACTGATGGACTCACTTGGTTGGACTTTCCTCATACCTTTCCTCCTTATGATTGTGGGCGGTATTACCCTTATCATCTACAACGGCATAGCCATAAGAAAAAAGGCTTTCGTCAAGGAAGAGGTAGTAGAGCCCATTCTTCAAGAAGTGAGCAGACTTAACATCGATGGAGCACGAGCGCTGTGCGAGCAGTACAAACTTCCAGTAACTGCGGTTCTTAAAGCAGGTCTTGATAGAATTCAAGATGATGAACTGGATACCGATTCAATAGAGAAAGGACTGGACGAAGCCTCGGCTATTGAATTGGCAAAACCATATACCTGGATCAACATGTTGAATACCATAGGCTCAATCGCCCCGATGATTGGGTTACTTGGAACTGTGACTGGTATGATTGGAGCTTTTAACGTACTCACTGAATCTGGAATGGGTGGAGAGTCCAGTCAGAAAATGGCAGGAAATATCGGTAGCGCCTTATGGACTACCGCCTCCGGTTTGATTGTCGCCATACCCACACTTATAGCCTATTTTATATACAAAACAAAATTCGGCACAATAGCCGCTGAAGTAAACCGTGTAGCTGGCAACATGGTATTTACATTAGTTCGCGCAGCTCGTGGAGGGTTCGATGAAGAGGGTGGCGAAAGCGATGATCAAGAGTATTATGAAGCACCGGAAGACACGATGACGCCTCCCCCTCCCGGGATTCCTTCCCCGCCGCCAGCTTGATATTTGCCAATTTGCTATAAATACTAATTTCTAAGGTAAATCCGACTCCTTTATGAAAAGGTTTCAAGCTGAAGAAAGCAAAGATACTCCGGATTTGACGCCGATGATCGACGTCGTCTTCTTGCTCATCGTATTCTTCATGGTCGTTGCCCAGCAAATGTCCGAGCAATACGTGGAACTGGAACAAATGGCAGTGGCTAGCCGGTCTGCAGTTAAGGAGTCGCCTCCACCGCGCACTATAATTACGATAGACGACACGCCCGATGGACAAAAGTTCTACTGGGGCGAAAAGATAATCGACCTCGAGCAAGTTGGCTTTTACGTAAGTAAACACCCCGAGTGGAAAGTTTTTTTAAGGGTTCACCCCAAAAT
>PCBO01000120.1 GCA_002730975.1 Opitutia bacterium | reverse complement strand
CTATGACTTGATCTTTGCGAAATATTTAATCTACATATCCATTTTCCCCATTCAAATTCATTGCCATGTCTATCAATTATCGAGAAGCCAAACGTATTTTAAACAAGCAAGAAGAAGCCCGCGAGGTTATAAACAGTTATCGTGGCCTTGAAAGCATCGGCAAGCGGATGCAGATGAGAAACAATAAGGATCTTATTTTGAAGCTATTCGAAATAGAGGAAGACGAAGAAATTGTTGAAGTTTTTACCCATCTCAAGGCACTATATGAAGAGCAATGGGGTGATGCCGAAGCAACGGCCCCGCCAGAGAAGCCAGGTGTTGTTTCGGTAGACGAGTCGGACCCAATTGATTCTCTCGAGGTCGATGCAGATACTCCTTCCCCCACCGTCGAGCCTGTTTCCGCATCATAATCATTAGATTTCGAGTTTTGTTGGCTTTCTCTGTTTTACTAATATCATTTGTCCCAATTACCTAATTCTTGGATATTAACTTTGTATGAATAAATTTTATTATCTTTTCCTTATACTTCCCTTTTTCAATGCTTTTTCTGCTGAGAAGCAGATTCTATGTCCCATTTTTGTAGAGGATGAGATCGATGAAGAGGAGGTTGTCGAGTATAAGGGTTTCAAGGTTTTCATGTGTTGCGGTACATGCGTTAAGGAGTGGAACAAGAATCCTGACTATTACGCCAAGGTTGCTCAGTCAATGAAGACAGTTCCTCAAATCTCAAAAGTTGATCTCAGCTCCGTTAAGCTTATGTTTCAGCGCTTTTGTCCATTGCGTAACGATCGAGTTGTCCATCCAGGAAGTCCCAGCGTAACTTTTAAAGGTCACAAAATCTATTTTTTTAAGGAGAGTGATATCAAGCGTAAGTGGACCAAGGATCCTGAAAGCTATTTTAAAAAAGCAAGGGAGGCAGGTCTTCTTCCTCAATTTGATAAGAAATAGTCTACTGTTTGCTACCTTAAGATAGGTTTCTACTTCCCAGATTTTCCATTCCCTTAAGTCTAGTTTTTTTATTTGGATTGTTAATCCTTCTCTTTACTTAGGGTTGAGTCGTCAGGATCTTACCTTTCGTTTGTCTGACTTCAGTAGTGTTCTATTAAATTTTGGTCTCTTTCGGCTGTATTTTACAATCATTAACACTAACTCTGTCCTATTTTTATGTTGCATATTAGTTTATTGAATTCTACCGTTTTTATATGTCCTCCATGTACCTTGCTGGTATTCTCTCTCTCCTCTTCCTCTCTTCCCCTCACTTAAAAGCCGTCCCTGACTTCAAGAAAGACGTCTTGCCGATTCTGCAGGAGAGTTGCATCGATTGCCATGCCGCTCCTTACAAGAAAGGTACTCGTCTTCGCAAACCCAAAGGTGGTTACCGCGTCGATACTCGCGAGAACATTCTGAAGGCAGGAGACTCCGAAGAAGCTGGAGTTATTCCGGGCAATGCTAAGAAGAGTGAACTGTACAAACGTATCATTTTGGAAGAGGATCACGATGATATCATGCCTCCAAAGGGAGATCCCTTAACCCCTGCACAACAAAAGGTTATCAAGGGTTGGATAGATGCCGGCGCTGTTTGGGCTTCTGGAGTTGTGCTCCAGCGTAAAGGGTAAGGTACAGTTGGCTTAAAACTAGCTAGCTCTGCAGCTTGGGTTTTTGGTAGTGAATCTCTTTTGCAGATTTTAGCTGATGGTACTGAGTTGTTTGAGAGAATCTAAGCTTGCTTTTTTTCTCTTGGAAAGGATTTTCTCTTTTAGATGAAATTCTCTGAGCGCCATCAACCAAAGAGTACACTTTCTGGTTCCATTATTTTGTCGCACCCTTCTCTCCTTGATCCAAATTTCGTAAAGACGATCGTTTTTCTTTCGGCGCACTCGAAGGAGCAAGGTACTTTGGGGGTTATTCTGAATCGGCCTATGGGGCGCAAGTTGTCCGATCTAGACTCTTCTTTCATAGGCAAACCTTTTGGGAATACTCCAGTTTATGAAGGAGGACCCGTAGAGAAGGAGAAACTTATTATAGCAGCTTGGGAATGGCTCGATTCGCCCAGCTCTTTCAAACTTTATTTTGGGATAGACATGGAAAAAGCCGAGAATTTGCAAGCCGATAACCCATCTGTTAAAATAGCCTGTTTCGTGGGGCACTCAGGTTGGTCTCCAGGCCAATTGGAGCATGAACTGAATGAAGATGCTTGGATTGTTTCAGCCCTCGACAAGGAGCTTTTTGCTCGTCTTGAGGACAAACAGGTAGTTTGGAAAAATGTCGTTGGCTCGGTCAGTGACGAGTTGCGTTTTCTTGCAGATGCGCCGGAGGATCCTGAATTGAATTAAACTAGTGAAGCTTCTTGAAGAATCCCATTTGTCCGAAATTGGTTTACGATATAAATCAACTTGACTATATTTCTACCAATTTTCTTCGAAAAAAGGCCTTGGCGCGCCAGTTGCTTAAAGGTTTTTACCTAACATTTTATGTATATCTCGATTCTCAAGCATTCTTAATTCCACTCCCTCTTGTTTAAAACTTTTCATTATAAACAAATCCTCTCTCAAACACTACTCAAGTATCATATATTAAAATTCCAATCAGTAATGAGCAAACATAAGCTAGAATACATTTGGCTCGACGGCTACAAACCGACTCAGAGTCTACGAAGCAAAACGATGGTTGTTGATGATTTCAGCGGCAATCTTGAAGACGCCAAGCAATGGTCGTTTGATGGTTCTTCAACGGAGCAAGCGTCCGGAGACGATTCTGACTGCCTCCTACAACCCGTTGCGATTTTTCCGGATCCCGATCGTTTCGGAGGCAATGGTTGGTTGGTAATGACAGAAGTACTCAATGCGGATGGAACTCCTCATGAATCGAACGGACGAGCCACGATCGAAGAGGACGATGATGATTTCTGGTTCGGCTATGAACAGGAGTATACCTTGATTGATCCTGAGACCAACCTCCCGCTCGGTTTTCCGGAAAACGGTTTTCCTGGGCCCCAGGGTCCGTATTACACTTCCGTTGGAGCGGCCAATACCTTCGGGCGTGACCTCGTTGATGAGCACTTGCACCTTTGTCTTGAGGCGGGTATCAACGTTGAGGGTATCAACGCGGAGGTAATGATGGGGCAGTGGGAATATCAAATCTTTGCGAAAGGAGCCGGCCAGGCTGGCGACGAGGTTTGGGTTGCTCGATATCTTCTTGAGCGTGCTGCCGAGAAGTATGGAGTCGTCATTGATTTACACCCCAAACCCATAAAGGGCGACTGGAATGGTTCCGGTATGCATTGCAACTTTTCCAACGGCGTAATGCGTGATCAAGGTGGGGAGGACACCATGACCAAGATTTGCGAACACTTCGGCCGGAATATTGATCGTCATGTCAGCGTTTATGGCGCCGAAAATGACCAGCGTTTGACTGGTTTGCACGAAACCCAAGCAATCAATAAGTTTAGTTACGGCGTTTCTGACCGAGGAGCCTCGATCCGCATTCCTGTTGCCACTATTCAAGATGGATGGAAAGGACGGCTCGAGGATCGTCGCCCCGCCTCTAATGGCGATCCATATAAAATTGGTGCCGTCGTGATCAAGACAACTAAAGAAGCCCTCGCATCTTGAACAGTTTTAAGCATTGGTTTTAAATAAATTCAAAAGGCCGGTGGGAGAAGTCCTGCCGGCCTTTTTCTTGCTTGGTGTATGCTTCGTAGATATACGACTTATGAGATTTGGATTCGGAAGATATTCTTGCCACAAGCACTTTCTTTTGCTCGCTTAAGCTACCAGCGAGACTAGATCCTTAACATCTAGTGCAACCCGAATAACTAATGTCTGAAGAAATCCAAAAGGCTGTCGACACTCTGTTGGGTGAGCCTCTTTATCTATTCTCCGATTGGCCTAACTCTGAAGTACCAGACTCCCCTGGGTTCTATGTTGTATGGGAAAAGGATGAGCTTGTCTGGGTGGGTGCTGCCGGTGGTTCTCTTCGAAGTCGCTTCGATAGGCATGTGAAGGGGCAATCGAGAGGGAATCTTTTCTGCCAAGGAGTTTGCGACCGTCTAATGTTTCGGCACATGAATTTAGATGATTCGATTCGAATGACTGGGGAAACCCAATTGTTTGCAGATGTTTTAGCCGCTAAGTTCGTGAAAAACCACCTTTCCTATCGTTTTGTTCCGACCAAGGACAACTCAATTGCTTCGGCAATTGCTTCTGCTATTTGTGCAGGGAATACAACCTTAGAAAAACCCTTCTTGAATCCACAGTGACCTTTTAATTTACGGATTAGCTATAGTTCTAAAATCAAGAAACCTTCTGGCTTTATTTTCATTCTCTTGAAATAGAGGGCTTTGTCTCCTTGGAGTAATTCAGTAAGTCTTCCATCATTTCTTCGACAGTCTGGTAACGATTGCGTCTGTTTTTTTCCAGTGCTTTCATGCAGATTTCCTCAAGTTGTCGTGGAATGTCTTTTTCGGGAGCAGTATCTCTAGGGGCAGGAAACGGTTTGTGGAGAAGTTCATCTATGATTTCGTTAATACTTTGACCATAAAGGAGCTGCCGATGTGTGAGTATCTCGAAGAGTATGTTGCCGAGTCCGAAAATATCGGCCCGCGCATCAATGTGAGCATCCCCTCTGGCTAGTTCAGGAGCCATATAGAGTGGGGTTCCATAATGTCGACCTGCCGGAGTTAGGTCGCGATTCTCTTTCCTGTTGATTTCAGGTTTTTTCAACTCAGGTTCCCCCCAAACTTTCGCCAGTCCCCAGTCGATTACATAGGTTGCCCCGAATTCGCCTGTCAGGATATTCGCCGGTTTGAGATCCCTGTGAATGACGCCTCTGGAATGAGTGTGGGCTATTGTTTGGCAAACTTGAATCAAGATATCTATCAAAATATGCAACGGGAAGGCTTTCTTCGTTCGAGGGTCTTTTGCTTGGAGTGAATCTATAATTTCTTTCAGATCACGTCCGCGAACATGTTTCATCGTGAAGAATAACAATCCGTTTCGATCTCGTCCAAGTTCGTATACCGGTATTGTTCCGGGGTGTGCGATATTAGCGGTTATGCGTGCTTCTCGTAGAAATCTCTGAATCTCAATCTCGTCATCCGCTAAATGTTCGTGTAGCGTCTTGTAAACGACTTGTCTTCCTAAGTTCTCATCGAAGCAGCAATAAAGCTTTGCGATTCCTCCCTCACGGAGCAGTTCGAAGTCTCGATACTTCAATGAACCACTTCTCCAGTGAAGAGCCAAGGTTTTGTCGGTCTCCGAAAGACGGAAAAAACCATTCCCGGAGCTAGGGGAATCAGGGGCTGAATTATGTTTCAATTCCTTACTCTTTCAGTGTGAGGACACTCCTCGTTTGTAACTTTTTTGGATAGAAGCCTTCCATTTCTTTACAATTTCCCCGCAGGTCTTTTCGTTTTTTGAAGATTAGCATGGAAGGCTTTGCCTAGATTAGATAAATCCTCCATGATCTTAGGATGCCTGTCCTTCAGGTCGGTTGTTTCCCCGATGTCTTTCTCCAAGTCGAAAAGGGCTAATCCAATCTTTGCTTGTGAATAGTTGGTGGGAATCCCTCCTTTGCCTCCCGGGCGACCCGCCAAGGTTCGGTATCCGTGGGGAAAGTGTAACTTCCACTTGCCCGCTCGGACAGCTTGCAATTGGTTGCCGTAGTAAAAGTAATATGCCTTATGTGGGGTCTTGGATTTGTCACCGGTGAAGAGGGGCCAAATGTTTTTTCCGTCTATGCGGTGTTTGGGGAGCTTGGCACCGATCAAGTGGGCAATAGTGGGTAAGATGTCTATGGTCATAGCGGGTTCGTTGCAGACAGAGTCGGGTGGGATTGTTCCTGGCATCCATGCGAGAGTGGGTTCTCGGCAACCGCCATCGAACATCGTCCCTTTGCCTTCGCGAAGTGGAGCAGCGGAACCAGCATGGTCTCCGTAGTTTAACCAAGGGCCATTGTCGGAAGTGAAAATGACGAGGGTGTCCTTATCCAGTTTGTTTTTGCGGAGGGTCTCCAGAATCCGGCCGACAGACCAATCCACCTCCATCATGACGTCCCCGAACAGCCCCGCCTTGCTCTTGCCCTTGAACTTTTCGGAGACATAGAGCGGAACATGAACCATACTGTGTGGCAGGTAGACGAAGAATCGTTTGTCCCTGTTCTTCTCAATGAAGCTCACGGCTCGTTCCGTGTACTGGGTTGTCAGCTGTTCCTGATCTTCTGCTGTGATCTGTGGGTTGATTATTTGGTTTTTTTCGATGAGGGGCAAATGAGACCATTTTTTGAGGCGTTCCTTCATTGGCAGGTGTAGGACACCCGGGTGATAAGGCCACATGTCATTGGAGTAGGGCAGTCCGAAGTAATCATCGAACCCGTGTTGCATTGGTAGGAACTTTTCGTGGTGCCCAAGGTGCCATTTCCCATAACAAGCTGTGGCATAACCCTTTTGCTTGCAGATTTCAGCAAGGGTGACTTCATCCGGATTGATCCCGTGCGAAGATTTCGGTCCTAGTGCCCCAAGAATCCCTACGCGCACATTGTAGCATCCCGTAAGGAGACCCGCTCTTGATGCGGAGCATACCGCCTGAGTGACGTAGAAGTCGGTGAATTTTCGACCTTCCTTGGCCATGCGGTCTAGATTTGGCGTCGGGTAAGCTTTGGCCCCGAATGGGCCTATGTCCGCATAGCCCATGTCGTCGATGAAAATGACTACGATGTTTGGTATTTTCGTAGTCTTAGTGGCTTTCTTTGCCTGTATGAAGGTAGGGGTCGAGAACGTGATCGAGTAGAGAAGTATAAAGAAGAGTTTTTGCATGCGGTTTTACAGATTGATTAACCTATCTTAAAACGCGTTGATGCTCCAAAGCCAAGTTAGGAATCTGATGTCGTGGTTTTACTTAGTTTGTTTTGCGAGATTCGTCATAGCCGCTTGAAGGTCGAGTCAGCCCGATAGCAAAAGCGGTATGGCGAGGCATTTATTGGGGATCTTCATTTTGTTTCCCATTCGTCGATTATTTTCCCGGTGGTACGGGGGCAAGTTTAGCGTGCTTTTTTTTGACCTGTCTGCGAAGGCCTTTGAACAGTTTTACGGGATAATCGCGCTGGGCCCAATTTACGAGAAAGTCCGGTAGGGCCCCCCCCGGATTGGAGAGAGTTTCGAGCACGACGTGGAGTTGGCCTGCCTTCAAGGGTGTGATCTCGTACCTTGTGTACCGTAAGTTTACTCTGACGCCGACCGTTTTTGGTGCTTTGGGGTGCAGCACCGAACGCATTTCGATGTAGACTTTTCCCGTTTTCGCGTCTCGTCGAGTTCGGGTTTCATACACGATGTCGCGGTCGCTGGCGGGGAAGGGTGAATCGAAGGCTTGGTAAAAGATCTTGTGAAAGTCCGCCTTCTTCTCGATCAGGTGGCCTTTCTCGAAGTTCTCGATCCATTCTTTCCAATGGGCGGAGTCTTCGATTACATAAAGCAATTTTCCAATGGGTGCCGTTACTTGTCCCTCACCTCGAAAAGCCACCATTTCTCCAACATCTTTTTCATAGACCGTAACGCCATCCTCGGTATTGATCTTCTTCCAATCCGATGAATCGGCTTGGACTGTCGACAGGCTCAAGAGCAGCCAAGAAGCTAAAGCTCTTAGTTCTTTCATTTTGCCTTCTTCAGTACCTCGGCCAGCTGTACAGTGGACCCGTTCCTTCGCTTGCTTTCGTCGGCTGCCTCCATGAAGGCATAGATCGCGAGAGACTCCTTTGCCGAAACCGGTGGCTTGCCCGTTTGAAAGAACGTGATGATTTCTTTCACCAAAGGATCGTAACCGTGATACCCACCTACTCCGGCCTCTCCTTTTGTGCCAAATGCTTTTCCACCGTATCCTTTCCTCTCCCGGAAAATGCCGACTCGGTTGCCGGTCCATTGGCCAATCACTTCAATTTTGCCTTCCTCCGTCGTCCCTCGCTTCACTGAAATACAGTTGGGACCCATAACGGTGAATAGCGATTCGACACCATGTATGCCATACCAGAAAAGATCCGGGTGATGCGGTTCAAGCGAGCAAGGCGAGTGGGTCTCACAACGGGTCACTTCCCCAAGCGAGCCAGCACGTGCCGATTGGGTAGCTTTTGCGAAGCGAAGGGAGGAGGAAGTGAAGACAGGAACCTTCCTTTTCTCGGCAAGTTCGAATATGGCGATTGCGTCCTTCAGCGATCCCGCTAGGGGCTTGTCGATAAACAAGGGTAAACCTGCCTCAATGACTGGTTTTGCCTGCTTTAGGTGCGGACGTCCGTCAACGCTTTCGAGCAACACGGCGTCGACTTTTTTGCACATCATCTCGATGCTCGGGTAGAGCTTTACGCCGAAGTCATCCACCAGAGCTTTCGTAAAACGGTCTATCCTGTCCCGACTCGACGGGATGTCGGGGCTACCTCCCTTGAAAGCCGCTACCACTTTTCCACCTGGGATGTGTTTGGGGTGCTTCTCGTCGTTAAGGATTTTTGTAAAGGCTACCACATGAGAGGTGTCCAGTCCGATAATCCCAAGCCGAAGTTCTTTGATGGCGTAACCATAGCTTAGCATGGAGGCGAAAAGAATACTGAAAAACATAGATTTCATGCTTAACTTCTTTGACTGTGATTCGTTGGAGGCAAGCAAAAGGGCTTGCCAGCGATTAGGAATAGAGAAGAGGGTAATTGCCAAACTCAATACCGAAATCATATGAACGAAGCTATTTTTACTACCCGTCGAGGATTCCTCAAGCACTCCGCTGTCGCAGGAGTTTTCGCAAGTGCGCCTCAAGCAATTAGAGCAGCCAACAAGGCAAACAAGCAATTGCGCGTGGGCGTTCTTGGTCTGGGCCGTGGTGTGGCTCATGTACGTCGATTCGCCGAAACTTCGGATGTTTCGGTTGCCTATGTTTGCGACGTAGACGAAAGCCGTTTGGGGAGAGGCCTCAAGGCCTTAACCAAGGGAAAGGCTCGAGGTGTAGGGGATTTTCGTCGGATATTGGAGGACAAGGACGTCGACGCCATATCCATCGCTACTCCGAATTTTTGGCATTCTCCAGCCGCCATTCTGGCCATGCAAGCCGGCAAGCATGTTTATGTTGAGAAGCCTGGAAGTCACAACATGGCCGAGGCCGATATGATAGTGGCCGCTTCACGAAAATATGATCGTCGGGTGCAGATGGGCAATCAACGTCGAAGCTACCCCTTCGTACGCGAGGGCATGCAACGTCTCCGCGAAGGCGTAATTGGCAATGTGTTTTCCGCTCGTACTTGGTACAACAATCGACGTTCCTCCATCGGCAAGGGTAAGCCGAGCAAGCCTCCTGCCAACCTAGATTACGATCTTTGGGAAGGGCCAACGCCCCATGTCCCGTACATCGATAATCTTGTTCACTACAATTGGCACTGGCGTTGGCATTGGGGTGGCGGGGAAATGGCAAACAATGGTATTCATTCTCTTGACATTGCTCGTTGGGGGCTGGGCGTGGATTTGCCCGAGCGCGTTACCTATAACGGGGATCGCTATTATTACGATGACGATCAGGAAACCCCCGATACAGGCGAGGCAACTTTCCACTTTGGCGATTGCTATGCTTCCTGGAGCGGAAGCAGCTGTGATCCACGCCGTGACGAAAAGCTTCCCTTCTGCAAATTCTACGGTGAGGGCGGATCGATGGTCATGAGCGGTGGCAACGGTTACCAAATCCTAGATCGGGATGGCAAGGAAGTGGACAGCAAGTCCGGGCCCGGTGGTGAACCTGCCCACTTCAAGAATTTCACAGATGCCATTCGCGACAAGAGCGTCCACCTGAATTCTGAAATCGTTGATGCCCAGAAAAGCTCGAAGTTGTGCCATCTTTCCAACATTGCCTATCGAACGACCGGTTCGCTTAGCTGCGACCCGAAGTCGGGTGGAAAGCTGATCGAAAACCCGGCGGGCGAGAAGCTTTGGGGAAGGGAATACCGAAAGGGCTGGAAGCCTAGGGTCTAGGCCAATCAGCTACCGTCGATAGAAGTCGACCCAACTTATTTCAATTTCTTGCACATCCGAACCCAGTAGTGACGGGGGGATGGTTGCTTCGTAGTACCCTTTCTTCTTAAGCAAATACGGGCCTTCTACCGGCTTACCTTTCGAATCGAACATGCGGACCTGCAGTTCAGGTCTTTTGAGAGTCTTTTTGCCATTCGACACCTCGAATCCCTCCAGTCCGCCCAAGTGAAGACGTAGCAATACCTTCTTCGGCCAATTGCCATTCACTCGCTTGATCTTTCCTGAACCAATTCCGAAACCGCTTTTGACCTCAAAGAATATTGCCGAATCCTGCACAACAGCCTCGATGCTGTTTGGCGACCCGTGAGGCCCTTTTTTCTGGTAGTCAAAATTAAACTTTGGCCCGTTTTCAAGCTTTAAGCCTGTATGAGAGAGTTGGGATTTTCGAAGGGTAAGGTTGTACACTTCCTTGTCTTCCATGGTGATGCAACGGAAGGTCATCTCGGGATCTTTCTTGGTTAAGTCGAAGTCGAGCAAGCCGAAGAAGTTGCCTTTGTTGTAAGAGAAGATGGCTTCTTTCTTCGTCCCGTGGGTGTGGTTGTTGGTCAACTTGGATGTCTCGAACTCGTAGAGGTCGTAACCGTTCGGCCGTTTGATTTTATAGACGTCGGTTCGATGACGATCGGCGGAAAGTAAAATGACTCCACTGATATTCTTTTCGTCGATGAGCGAAAAGATTTCCTCGCGTTCTTCGGGTACTCCCCACCAGGAATCCTTGCCCCCTTTATCTGCTGATTCCGTCCATAAGGTTCCGGAGGCGATCACTTTAAAGGTGGCTTTGGAGTTGCTGAGTTTTTCCTTGAGCCATTGCTTTTGGACGGGACCGAGCATGGTGCCCTTCTTGAAGTCGCGATAATATCGCCCGTCAGTCATGAAAAAATCGACGTCGCCGATTGAGAAGTCGAACCAACAACCCGGTTGCTTCTCGCCACCTCCGAAATAAGGGTTTGGCCAGTTTTCTTTAAAAACCTTCCAGACCGGTAATTTCCACGCGGGTTTGAAGGGTTCGATTCCTCCAGATACGTCGTTGGCCCCGAAGTCGTGATCGTCCCAGATGGCGTAGCAGGCGGTGGTCGCTGAAAGCTCGATGAACTCGGGCCGCATCTGACGGCGATAATAATATACCCGCTGGAGGTTGCGGTGAGTCGGTTTGTCTTGGTAAAGGTTGTCTCCCAAAAAAAGGAAGGCATGAGGGTTGCGGTTTGCGATGGTCTTCCAGATTCTTTCCTTTGGAGGATTGTAGCGAGCCCCCCCGCCGAAGGCTACCGAGAACTGTTCTCTTTGACCACGGGCAGGAGAGGTTCGGAATCGATTCGTACGGCGACCCAGAGGACCGTTCTCGTCTGAGAAATTCGCGAAGTACTCTGTAAAAGGTTTGAGGCCTTTACCTTCAACGATAACCGTAAGGTCGTTGGCTTCGGTTGCCTTTGCCTTGAAGGTGAGAATCGATGGATCGGTAAGGTTGGCTTCCGTAATTTTGAGGGTGATGCTGCACGGCCGTGTGGCTCGCAACCAGAATTTCGCCGAGGTGGACGTTACGTCACCCAGCATGGGGCCTCCGAACAATTGGATGCCGTGTTTCTTGACGAGTTCTTGCAGTCCGGGGTCTCGCCAGTGGTTGGCGATTGAGTCTTCGAGGTTCTGATTCTTGAGGATTTGTCGGAAGAGGTAAGGCTCGATGGAACCTACTATGGTATCGTCTGCTGGAGTCGGTATCGGCTCTTTTGCCGTTATGGGAAATGAAGCAAGCAGGGCGAATGAGAGAACGAAGAAGAAAATGGAGTCAGTTCTCATGCCGACTTAGGCTGACGCGGCAACTTTTTCCCCAAAGCCAAATCTTTCGGATTGCTCTTCGGCATGGTAGGATGAGCGCACGAGTGGTCCCGACTCCACAACTCCTATGCCGAGGCTCAAGGCCAACTCTTTCCACTCTTCGAATTCTTTAGGCGTAGCCCAACGAGCAATCGGAGCATGTTCGCCGGAGGGTTGTAAGTATTGGCCGATTGTCAGGATATCTAGTTTCTCGCCTGCAAGATCTTTGATGGCCTTGGCGATTTCCGAGTGCTCTTCTCCTAAACCCAACATGATGCCTGACTTCGTCACGAAACTGCGACTTTTCGCGTGCCGCAAGACATTGAGCGTACGATCGTAAGTCGCCGTCTTACGAACCGGCCGTTGCAGGCGCTCGACTGTTTCCAGATTGTGGTTGAATACATCCGGCTTGGCCTGAAGCACGATGTCCAAGTGTTCCAAGTGACCCTTGAAGTCAGGTACCAATACCTCTATGGCGGTTTCGGGATTTCGATGCCGAACGGCTCGAATGGTCGCGGCCCATACAGCGGCCCCGCCGTCTGCCAGATCATCCCTCGCCACAGAAGTCAAGACACAGTGCCGTAGTCCCATTTTGGCCACGGCTTGAGCCACGCGGGCAGGTTCGGCGAGATCAAGCTCCGGCGGTCGTCCACTAGCTACTGAGCAGAAGGAACAGGTTCGTGTGCAGACATTGCCCAGAATCATGAGGGTGGCGGTGCCACGAGACCAGCATTCTCCCATATTGGGACATTGAGCACTTTGGCAAACTGTGTGAAGTTGATTGTCGTCCACGATCTTTTGCACGGAAACATAGCCCGGGCCCGTTGGAAGCTTGGCCCGCAGCCACTTTGGTTTACGCATGACGCTCACGATATATACCCTTATCTAAACATGAATTATCGGGCAATGCCTTAATCCTCTCGGCTGATTTCCTTCGGGCCTTCTTTACCTGCGGTCTTGTAGTACACTCCTGACCCGGGGTCACGTTCGTAGCGAGAAAAACCGGATTTGTTTAGGTTGTCGGCGGAAAGCAGTCGACGTTCCTTTTCCTCGCTGTGCTTCAAGCTCAAGTTGGGTGCATTCAGCACACGCTCGACTGGTTTGCCAGAGAGTGGGTGCTTGGAAATAGGTATGGAACCTAGCCCTTGTTCGATTTCGAAGATTTCACCTTTTCCATCTTCTTCAATCACGCGATAGGCGTAGATTGGCGACATGATTCGATTTCAATCCTAATAGGTCTTTGTTTAAGCTGTGGCAGCCCGTTTGGGTTTGGACGGGAACTCAAATCCGATCCCGCCGTCTTCCTTGAGGAAAAGAGTTGCATCAAAAGGTCGTCGAGTCTTACGGGACATGAATCCTTTGAGAAGGCTGGTTTTTCCATCGTTGAGCAGTGCCCTTAGCTCTTCGGGTGGGATTTGGAGGTCGAGTAATTTTTTCGTTACACGGAATTTGCATTTCCCTTTGGATACGATTGGATTTTTAATACATACAATGGAATTCGCTGTTTCACGAACCTCCCCTTTGCATATTGGGCATTCTCCGACAACAGGTGCATCTACTATGGTGGTGGGGTCGTCGGCATTCGCTCCACCCGGGGTTTCGTTGAACACGAAGATTACCTTGTTGTCCTCATCCAATTTCAACATAGCGGAGAAAGGGCGCCCTGCCTTTGAAGTAAAGCCATCCAATGGGCCGATCCGACCTTCCTTGATAAGAGTCGAAGCCTCATCTATTTCGAGGCGTCTGCTCGCAAATGACTTGGCAATGCGAAAGTCCCCCGATTTCGTTTGATAGTAAGCGAGGCCTTCAAATAGCGGGGAACCGTCGATAGGGGAGGTGAGCAAGGTTTCC
Source organism: Opitutia bacterium (assembly GCA_002730975.1). Classification (GTDB taxonomy): domain Bacteria; phylum Verrucomicrobiota; class Verrucomicrobiia; order Opitutales; family Seribacteraceae. The sequence continues at coordinate 13,342 of PCBO01000120.1, read as the reverse complement.
TGCATGTCGTCGGTCGATTCCTTGAAGTCGACAGTTCGTTGGACGACTAATTGGGTCAGTTGCGTGATGTCGCGCATGAACTGTTCACGACTGAATTGACCTTCCTCGATTTGACGGAGTTTGTATTCCCATTCCCCCGTCATGCTCGGACTGGTGAGGATGTCGACACCAACTGTCTTGAGGAATGCGCAAAGATCTTCACCCTTGTGAGTAGAAGAAATTTTGGCTTTCTCTCGATTGAGATATTTTTCGGAAATGAGATGCTCAATCGTTGAGGCTCGGGTCGCAGGCGTTCCAAGTCCTTTTTCCTTCATGGCTTCAGCCATTTCCTCATCTTCGACTAGTTTTCCCGCACCCTCCATTGCCGCGAGCAAGGTTGCTTCGGAGTATAATGCTGGTGGCTTTGTCTCTTCGGAAACGAGGTTCATTTCCATAATTGATGCACGACTTTCGTCAGATTCGCTGAGAGCCGGCAAAGCATCTTCAGGTTGCTTGTCTTTTCCGTAAATGGCCAACCAAGATGCTTCGATAAGTACTCGACCCTCGGTTTTAAAGGAATGTTCCCCGATGATGCTTTTTCTGGTAGTTACGTCCCATTGGGCCGGGGGATAGAAGACCGCAATAAATCGTTTGGCGATCATGTCGTAGATTTTCTTCTCGTTGTCGTTCAGGTTCGCCAATGGCTGGTTGGTCGGAATTATGGCGAAGTGATCGCTGATTTGCTTGTTGTTGAAAATCTTTTTGTTGTCTCCATCGATCCAGTCATTGTCCAGTGGTTTTTGAGCAAAAGGTTTTAGCTCTCCACCTAGCTTTTGCATAGTATCTATGCATGTCCCGACGTAATCTTCGGGAAGTGCTTTGGAGTCTGTACGTGGATAAGTGATAGCTTTGTGGCGCTCGTATAGAGATTGAGCTAGCTTTAAGGTGCGACTGGCTGAGAAACGATACTGGCGATTCGCTTCGCGTTGCAAAGTCGTCAGGTCAAATAGTCGACCGGACTGCTGGGGGGAGCGTCGCTTGTTCTCGGTTACTTCGGCTTCACCTGCAGTAGTTAACGATTCGTGGAAGGCTTTGGCCGACTCCTCGTCCCAGAGTCGATCAACTCGGTCGTGTTCGTTGTTCTCATCCTTTTTAAAGGGAGTGCGTTGATAGATGCCGTCGTACTCGCCCTCACGGATGCCGAACTTGGCTGTTATACGGTGGTATTTGCGAGGCTTGAAGTTGCGAATGGCTAGATCTCGAGTTACAACCAAGGAAAGTGTCGGAGTCTGCACTCGACCAACGGTGGCCATCTGTCGACTTTTCCCTCTGCTCTTCTTTAGGGTCACGACTCTTGTACCGTTAATACCGATCAGCCAGTCTGATTCCGATCTGCAGCGAGCTGCATCCTGCAGGGATTGCATTTCTTCGCCGGGTCTAAGTTTAGTGTAGGCTTCACGTATCGACTGATCCGTCATCGATAGCATCCACAGTCTCTGTACGGGTTTTTGGCATCCGGCTAGCTCGTAAACATAGGTAAAGATAAGTTCACCCTCACGACCCGCGTCACAGGCGTTAACTATTTCGCCCACATCGCTTCTATTTAACAATTTCTTTAGTTCGTTGAATTTCTTTTTTGTATTTTGAATTGCCTTTAATTGAAACTTCTCGGGTACGATAGGCAAATTGGTCAAACGCCATTTCTTGAGTTTCTTGTCGAAGTCGTCGGGCATAAACAACTCGACGAGGTGGCCTAAGGCGCAATCAATTACTAGATCTTCGTCTTCGTACCTTTCGCCATCCTTGGGCACATCACCAAGCACACGGGCAAGATCTTTAGCTACACTGGGTTTTTCCGCAATGATAAGTTTTTTCATGAAATAGTTGCTGTTTTTATCGAGAACCTAGATTGAATATAAGACCCAAGCCCGCAGGCTTAGGAACGGAGAAATCGAGGAAGTAACTCGTCGATGGCCGTAAGTAATTCGTCGATTGATTCATCGGTTTCGTCACCCATGTTGGATATGCGAAAGGTCTTACCTTTGATTTTGCCGTAACCTCCGTCGATAGAGAATTTCTTCTCTCTCTTGAGTGCATCAATTAGACCTGCGATCTCGATGTCTCGCGTGTTTTTGACGCAGGTTAATGAGCGCGACGCATACTGCTCCTCAGGGAAAAGTGCTAGTCCATTTCGTGAAACCCAAGCTCGAACCTTGTCGTTGAGGCGCGCATGTCGAGCAAATCGAGTTTCCAAACCTTCGGTGGAAATTTTGTCAAGGGTGTGATCCAACGCATGAATGAGTGGAATAACAGGGGTGCTCGGAGTCATCCCTTTTTCATGATTCTTATAGAATTCCAAAAAATCGAAATAATAGCCTCGATCATTCACCTCTTCGGCTCGCTGCATTGCTCTTTGAGAAACTGAAAGCAAGGCCATCCCGGGAGGCATCGCCAAGGCTTTTTGAGTACCAGTTAACAAGACGTCGATCCCGAGATCGTCTTTCGGAATCGGTACGGCTGAGAAGGAACTTACAGCATCTACGACAGAGATGACTTCCGGGAATTCTCGCAGGACATCCATTATGTCCACAAGAGGGTTCATTATTCCGCAAGAGGTCTCATTGTGGACGAGAGTGACGACATCGTACTCTCCGGAGGAAAGGAGAGTTTTTAAATCCTCCGGGTCGATGTGTCGCCCCCATTCCACTTTCAGTTGCCCCGCATCTTTACCGCAACGATTCGAGACATCGTACCACTTATCGGAAAAAGCGCCACACATGCAATTCAGCACTTTCTTAGAACAAAGATTACGCACGGCTCCCTCCATTACTCCCCAAGCGCTGGAAGTGGACAAAAATACCGGGTCTTTTGTAGCGAAGATGCGTTGCAGCTTTGGTTGGACTGACCTGTAAAGCTCTACAAAGTCGGGACTGCGATGTCCCATTATAGGAGTTCCCATGGCTCGGTATGTTTCTTCGGAAACATTTATTGGCCCGGGGATAAACAGTTTGTAGTCGATCATAGTGGAAGTGAAAGTAAGAGAAAGTTAGTTGTTTTTCTTTTCAAAGGACTGGTTTGCATCTCCCACGATTATTACTCTGGGTTCCCAGTCTGCAGTCTCCTCGGGGTCTAGCTGAACAAAACTTAGTATTACAAGCAAGTCTCCTGGTGACCCTTTGTGGGCGGCAGCCCCGTTTAAAGCAATTTCTCCGGAATCCGGTAAGGCCGGGATTGCATAGGTTTCAAAACGTTCTCCGTTTGTAATGTTACCGACCAAAATCTTTTCATGATTCAATAACCCTGCGGCTTTCATTAACGTTTCGTCTATTGAAAGACTACCCGAATAATCAGGTGCCACGGATGTGACTGTGACACGATGAAGCTTTGATTTGAGCAAACTGACCTGCATAGTAAAGATGAATTATAATCTTTGCGAGGGAACGCAGCGGTTGAATGTATTTCATTAAATCAGAAAATTTGCCTTTGTCAAATTAGAACCCAATGAGCTGTCCGCCCCGTTCTAATTCTCAGTGATGAAATAGGCTTGCGTCCGAATCATTCCGATAAGAGAGAGAAACTGCATGCTGCGAAGTTTACGCAAAAGATTATATCGGAATTGGGAAGGATTCGAAGTTTTTGTCGAGGGTGTTATATATGATCGCGATCATTCCTCGGCCGCTCGTGTCTTTGGTTTTTTTCTCAAGGGTCTTTCTTATCTTTTCTCCGGTCTGGTTCGCCTTCGATTAAAATTGTATCGTAATCGGGTCATTTTCAAAGACAGGCCTTTGGGTTGCCTTGTCGTTGTGGTTGGAAACCTAACCGTTGGAGGTACTGGCAAGACACCCGTGGTGGAACGTTTTGCACAAGCTCTCATGGCCAAAGGACGAAAGGTCGCCATACTTAGCAGGGGTTACAAAAGTCGAAGGGAACCTCCACTAAGGCGTTTCTGGCGTTGGCTTACCTACACCGAAGCTCCTCCGCCCAAGGTGGTTAGCGATGGAGAGAAAGTCCTTCTTGATTCCACTGTTGCTGGCGATGAACCCTACATGTTGGCTCGCAACTTGCCCGGCGTAGTGGTTCTAGTCGATAAGGATCGTGTGAAAGCCGGAGCCTATGCGATCAGGAAGTTCGGAGTGGACACTCTCGTGCTGGACGATGGTTTTCAGTATTTAGCGCTAAAGGGAAGACTTAACCTGCTGCTGGTTGACCAAACCAACCCCTTTGGCAATAGACACCTGCTGCCTCGGGGAATCCTTCGCGAACCGATTTCTCATCTGTCTCGCGCATCCTATATTTTTCTGACCAAATCAAAGACTGAGCCAGATGGTGAGTTGATAGAATTGATTAACAAGCACAATCCCAAGGCTCAAATAATTCGTTGCACTCACCATCCGAAGCATTTCCTCGAAGTACATGGCAACCGATTGCATGATGTCGATTTTCTAAGAGAAACCCACGTTGGAGTCTTTAGCGCCATTGCATCGCCTCGAGGTTTCGAGGAAATGATCGAGGAATTGGTAGGAGATCTTCGCTATCGTAGACGCTTTCTCGATCACCACCGCTACACCCGAGGTGAATTGGATAGGGTTTTGAAGCGTGCTCGACATGCTGGTTCCGAGGTTGTCGTGACCACTGAAAAAGACGCGGTACGCATCCCGTCGGACTACAAGCCTATAATCCCTTTATATTTCATTCGTATGGAAATTGAAATTCTCGAGGGGTTTAAGGATTTTGAAGCCGCCGTTGGTGAAATTTGTTTTCCTCAGGGTTTACTCTCGGTATCACATGCGGACTGAAAGCGTTGCCTTGATCGGGATTCGTTTCATGGAAGTCAGTTCCCGGAAGAATAATCCCGTACGGTTTGCGCCAGTTCTTCCACGCAGTCGATTTTTGCAGTGGGACGAATGCCGTGCCCGAGGTTGAACACATGCCCGTTGTAAGGCGACATTCTCGACATAAGGTCTTTGGCGGCAGAGCGAACCGAGTCGGGCTCTGATTCTAGAAGTTCGGGGTCGAGATTTCCTTGTACGGAAATATCGCTTCCAAGACTTTGCTTGGCTTCGGCTAAATCGATGGAATGATCCAGTGCAAGACAGGTCGTCCCGCATGAAGCAAGTTCTTGGAGGTTGTTCGCTGCATTCTTGGAGTAAAGAATCAACGGAATTTCACCTCGCAGGCTGGAGGTCAATTCTCGGATCCACCGAAGTGACCATGCTTCCGATTCGTCATCTGGGCATAGGCTTCCCCAAGTATCGAATATTTGGATGGCATCTGCACCGGCATCGGCTTGCCGGCGTAGGTATTGAATAAGCACGGCCGTGAACTTTTCCATCAGTTGATTGAAGGCATGGGGTTGATCTTTGGCAAATGCCAGTGCCCGGGGAAAGCCTACTGAAGATCCGCCATCAATTGCGTAGCATGCCAATGTCCATGGAGATCCGCAAAAACCAAGAAGGGCTTTTTCGTTCCCCAACGATTGCCTCAAGAGAGCGAGGGTCCTTGCCACGTAATCAAGGCGATCGGCGGCTCCCTCTATTTCAAGTCGGTCAACGTCGTTGGCTGTTTCAATGGCAAAATTCATGCGAATTCCCCCTTTGTCGTGAAAGCCATAACCTTGCCCCATGGCTTCCGGCACGACCAAGATATCGCTGAATACAATCGCTGCATCGAGCGGGAAACGAGCTAGCGGTTGAAGGGTCACCTCCTTGGCTAAGGTGGGATCACCTACCATTTCTAGGAAACTGTACTTTTCTTTTAATGCTCGGTATTCAGGCAAGTATCGTCCAGCTTGCCGCATAATCCAAAGCGGGGGTCTGTCGAGAGGCTTGCAAGCCAGAGCGTCTAGTATTCGTTGGCGACCAGTCATGACTCACCAACCCAATCTCGTGGCCTTAGAAACTTTTCGTAAAGTTTGGCTTCCTCGGTGCCGGTTTCGGGATGCCATTCGTATTTCCATATCACTTCGGGTGGAAGAGACATGAGTATAGATTCGACTCGCCCTCCCGACTGTAGACCGAACAGGGTGCCTCGGTCATATACGAGGTTGAATTCTACGTAGCGACCTCTTCGGTAGCGTTGAAAGTCTTTGTGGTGCTCCTCGAAAGGATGATTTGCACGGTTCTCAACAATTGGAAGATACGCGCTGGGATAGGTGTCGCCTACACTTTTAAGAAAAGCGAAAGCATTATCAAATCCACCTTCGGAGAAGTCGTCGAAAAATATGCCCCCGATACCTCGTGCTTCGTTTCTGTGTTTGAGGAAAAAGTATTCGTCGCACCATTTTTTCAAACGGGGGTAAAGGTTTTCACCAAAGGTTTTGCAGGAGTCGCTTGCTGCTCTGTGCCAAGCGATTGCATCCTCCTCAAAACCGTAATATGGCGTGAGGTCGAATCCACCACCGAACCACCAAACTGCAGGGGCGCCGTTTTTAGGTTGTGCTCGAAAAAAACGCACGTTGGCGTGACTGGTGGGGGCAAAGGGGTTTTCGGGGTGAAGCACGATCGAAACTCCCATGGCTCGAAAAGAAGCCCCGACTAGTTCGGGGCGGTTGGCAGTTGCGGAGGGGGGGAGGTTCGTCCCACTTACATCAGAGAAGTTGATTCCCCCTTTCTCGAAGATTTTTCCTTTATACAGTGAAACTGTGCGCCCTCCACCACCTTCACTTCGTTCCCACTCGTCTTTTCGAACTTCGGCAACGGTATCGAGGTCGGAAGTAGCGACCAGAATGCGGTTCTGTAAGTCTAAAAGATAGGTACGTACAGTTTCGATTTCTGACTGGGATTCGTCCATTAATTTAGGGAGGTTTTAAAAATCAGTGGATGGTGAAAGGTTCTGTGCGAACGCACTTCAAGTCTGCCTTCACAGGACGAGAGGGGAGTTGAATCTGGAGAGTCGAGGACCGACGGGCTGTGCACCCATCGAAAAGGGAACTATTCCTCACCTTCCTCTTCCTCGGGATCCTTGGCAAGAAATTCCTTCGCTTCTTCCAGAGTCTCGCAGATGCCCCAATCCTCAGCTCCGTCGAGGTTGTTCCACATCTCCGCTTCTTCTCCCACAGCTACGATTACACCGCGCATGGGTAGCTTGAGCTCTTCTATTTTTTCTGCGAATTCTCCTACGACCTCGACTGCCTCTTCGCCGACTTCTTCCAGTTTGGAGACGTCGATTACCATTTTTTGAATGCCCGCGTTTATGGTTCCTCGAATTCTGGTGTCTAGATTTTCCTTGATATCGTTTATGACGAAGTTCGAAAGTACTTCCGGAAGCTTAAAGAAAAGAAAGTCTTCAATCTGCTTGAAGTAACGAGCGGAGGAGTCGAGTTGCATCACTTCATATAGAGTGGCCTCGGTTTTGTTACGATCAAAAGGCTTGTTCAAGCAATCGGCGAACCCGGAGTCTATGGCTTTCGTTTGAGAGGCTTCGTCTCCTTTGACTATCATGCCTATTACTGGCGTGTTCATAACGTTGCTGTTTGTCTTTAGTTTTCTACGAAGATCGACTGCGCTGTCGTCAGGCAATGCCATACTGATTATAATTGCGGTGAAAGAGGACCGCTCGCAAATACTCAGCGCTTCTGCCTCACTTCCGGTGCCTTGCACGGACCACTCGTTCCGTTCGGCGATTTCAGAAAGCTGGTCAATGATCGCCGGCTGGTCGTCTACTACTAGGAGGGAAACTCCTGTTGCACTGGCTTCTGAATGTTCCGTCTTGTCTGCGGGTAGTCCGCTTGAGACTAGTCGGTTCATTCGGTAGAGTCTTCGTCCCAGCGTGCGGATCAGCTTGATCGATACTTTTGGGTTTTTAATTACGATATCGGAAATGCTTTCCTCAATGTGCCTGACCTTAGCCTGAGTCTTGGCTCGAATGGTCGCATCCCTCTTCATCGACAGAATCTCGCTCAATTCTCCGAAGATGGAACCGGCGGTGTCAATCTCCGTGAGCGTTCTTCCATCCCGCACGACTTCTAGCGTGCCACTTTCAAGGATGCAGAATCCCTTGCCCAGTTCGCCTTCAGGGAGAACCACGTCCCCTGCTTCGTATTCGATTGCTCTTATCATGATGCTTATTCGGCTGAGGTTGGTAATCTACTTGTTTGGAAATCGGCCTTACGGCCTCAAATGAATTCGTTGAAAAGATTTTCCAGCATTTCCTGCCTGCCGGAAGAAGGTGGTTTGGGCTCGTTTGAGAGTGCGTGAGCCTCAAGTTCGGTCAAATTGGCTTCACCTCGTTCTATTTTTGACCCTACGCCTACGTTCCAACCACCGTAACGTTCGGAGACAAACTCCTTCATGCGTCCGTCTGCCCGAATTGCCGCAGCGGCTTTTAGTCCTCTGGCGAAGGTGTCCATGCCTCCGATGTGGGCGTGAAAGAGGTCGACGGGTTCGTGGGATTCACGTCGGCGTTTTGCATCGAAGTTCAATCCGCCTGTCGAAAATCCTCCCATATCGAGAAGAACGAGCATGATTCGAGTTGCATCATAGATGTTGGTTGGGAACTGGTCCGTGTCCCAACCCAAAAGCTCATCTCCCGCATTCGCATCGATCGAGCCGAGCGCACCTGCGGCTGTGGCTACCTTGAGGTCGTGTTCCACGGTATGGCCGGCAAGGATGGCGTGATTGGTTTCAATGTTGAGCTTGAAGTGGTCGAGCAAGTTGTACTCCCTCAAGAAGTTAAGGCAGGCGGCTGCATCGGAATCATACTGGTGCTTGGTGGGTTCCTTTGGTTTAGGCTCAATGTAAAACTGTCCCTCGAAGCCTATTTCCTTTTTGTAATCGACCGCCATGTGTAGAAAGCGACCAAGGTTGTCCAATTCCCGTTTAAGATCAGTATTAATTAATGAGGAGTAACCTTCACGGCCCCCCCAAAACGTATAGCCTTCTCCTCCTAGGCGGTGAGTGACTTCAATGGCTTTCTTAACTTGAGCGCCCGCGTAGGCGAACACCTCCGGGCATGGAGAAGTTGCTGCACCCATCGCATAGCGAGGGTGTACGAATAGGCACGCGGTGCCCCAAAGCAGTTTTTTGCCTGTTTTTTGCTGCAAGACTTCAAGCTCGTCCACTACGGCATCGAGAGCGGAGTTGGATTCGGAGAGAGTGCTTAGCTCAGGTGCTATGTCTCTATCGTGAAAACAGTAGTAATCAATACCGGTCTTCTCAAGAAACTCGAAAAAAACATGGGTTCTCTTCCGGGCGTTCTCCACCGAATCGCTACAGTCGTCCCAAGGCATTTGAGCTGTTCCGGGACCAAAGGGGTCGCCCAAGGGGTTGCGCATACAGTGCCAATAGGCTGCTCCAAAACGAAAATGCTCTCGCATCGACTTGCCCTCAACCAGCTCGTCGCCGTTGTAGTGCTTGAAGGCTAGCGGGTTTTTCGACTCGGTACCTTCGTATTTGATGGAGGAAATTTCTGGGAAGAACTCTGACATTTCTTGTGCGTTAGGATTTATAATGTGAATGTTTTGAGAAAGGCTTTAGTTCGGAAGAAGAATGCAAATATGCATTGATATAGAAGACCCATGATTTTTTCTCGCCGGTCGATTCTGTCAAGGTGTAAAAGTCTCTCCGGAAACGAAGACATTCTACCTTTTAACCGCCAATATCTTAACGTTGAGATTGCCCATCGGCTCTGCGATTGAGAAAGCAATGCCGGACAAGGACTCGTCTTTTAAGGAAGAGGTGGCCAAGGAAATGCGGGTTGGAGCACATTCGGATTCCCCCATTGCTGCGTCAAAATCCACCCACTTCCCACGTATGTGAAACTGCGTCCACATGTGAAATCCCATTATGTCCATACGCCCTTGATAGCTTGGCAAGTAGACGAGACCTGCGGCCACCCTGCTTGGCAATCCAGACGATCTTCCCAATGCAGCCAGCAACACTGCATGCTCGCTGCAATCACCCTCGCGGGTGCGAGCAACCTCGCTGGCTGTCGCGAATCCCACGTCGAGATTTTTCGCCGTTACGTATTTGGTCACGAAACTTCTCAGGTTGCTTGCCATCTGAACAGGGTTTTTTGCCCCTCGAGACGCTACTCGCGCCAAGGCTCTGATTCCGGGTTCGTTCGCATCGATCATTATGTTCGGCAGGCGATACTCCGGGCCGACTTGTCCCGGGTTCCCCTTGCCCTTGAGTACTTCGTCGAGCTGGATTCTTCTCACTTGCACTTGGATCGCTCCATTCTCCTGCCTTTTGGCTTTCTGGAAATCTCCGTCTGCAGGCACCGCCTGGAGGCTTCCTTCCTTTTTTTGACTTAGCTCGTAAGTGACGGATTTTGCGTTTCGAGGAATCTTTCCTTCAAGTTTGATTAAGCTCTTGTTGAAGAACTCTGCGGAGACGAAATCCTTCATCGCTTCTCCGCTACTCGTCTTCACCATTTCTATGGGGAAACCACCCAGGTGCATCGTCGTCTTCAGCGCCATTCCTTGTTCGTTCACCCAGCTCAGCGTCTCGATCTTTCCCGCATGGGAATGAAGCAACGTTGCGATTTTTGTCACTACAGTTGGTCCGGCATGCAATTTGATTGTTTCCTCGCCTTTTACTTCTATGGACGCCTTGGTGGGCGAATTCATCCCGAAATCGGGCGAGTATACCAAGACCTCGTATTTCGTTCCCTTATTAAAGCCTCTCTCCACCATCAAGCGAATCAAGCCCCAGTTCATAACGCCTCGTGCGTCCAGTTCATAACTGTTGGTGGACTTTCGGCCAAATTGCTCGTTCGTCACGACTATTTTGTTTCCCTTTACGGCGCCCTCCTTGCGAACAGGTTGGGCGCCCATGTTGACTACGCCGCTGAAGCCTAGTATTTGGCCTTCGATCGTTTCGCGACTGTTCTCATGTGATTCCATGATTACTTCGGTGCCCGCCCGCTTGATCTTCATGTAGGTGTGGGTACGCAACCTCACTTCCGATCCATGCCGCTCGAAAGTGGTGTGGGCATATCCCACCTTTGCGTTGAACATCCGCACCTCCATCCAAATCTCCTCGAACAACCCTTCCGGCGGGTACTTTTCTTCCGCTCGACCTTCCGTGAGGTTGGCAAAAACCAAAAACAAAAATGTCGCCCATCGAGAAACGCTTGCCAATGTATCCTTCATGTCCTGATTTAAAAAATGTTTGATTCGACCGAATTCCAGTTCTTCTCACAACCGTAAACTTTGCCTATATGCGTTATGATTTTTTAGTAATCGGTGGTGGTAGCGCAGGTTATGCCGCTGCCCGCACCGCACATGACTACGGAGCGAAAGTGGCTGTCGTCGATGGATCAAGCGAGCTCGGTGGTCTTTGCATCCTCAAGGGGTGCATGCCGTCCAAGACCCTTATTTACTCCGCGGAGGCTCTTCACATGGCGAGCATGGGTTCCGTCTTCGGCCTCGAAATCCCTGAGGCGAAAGCCAACCTTGCCGCGATGCAAATAAGAAAGAAAGAGGTTATTAGAGAGTTTGCCGAGTACCGCCAAGGGCAGCTAGAGGATGGTCGATTCGATCTTTATCGCGCCACTGCCTCCTTTGTCAATTCCCACACCGTCAAGCTTTCCGACGACTCCGTCTTGGAAGCCGAAAAAATTCTGGTTGCGACCGGTTCCACAATCAATCTTCCCAAAGTGCCCGGGTTGCTCGATGTTCCCGTTAGAACCAGCGACGACGTCCTGGACCTAGCTGAGCTTCCCGAACAGGTGCTCGTGCTCGGTGGGGGAGTGGTCGCCTGCGAACTGGCTCAGTACCTTGTCCGAGTCGGTGCCCGGGTAACCATAGTGCAACGGAGCCCTCGACTCCTAAAGGAATTCTCGCCCGAAGCTTCGCAAGTCGTTGAGCAAGCCTTCAAGGACGAAGGGGTGGAGCTTTTTCTGGGTACGGAGCTCCATCAAGTGGAAAACCTTTCCAATGGGTCCGTTCGAGTTCACTTCGGGCATGCAGGGAAAAGGATTCAACGCGACACCGAATTCCTCTTTAATGCTCTCGGTCGCATCCCTTCCGCTGCCTCTCTCGATCTGGTTGCCGCCGGCATCAAGACTCTCCCTTCCGGGCACTTGCGAACGAACTCCTATCAGCAAACCACCTCCCCCAACGTTTATGCCGCCGGAGACTGCAGCGGTCCACACGAGATCGTGCACGTCGCCATTCGTCAGGGCGAGACTGCCGCCACTCATGCTCTCGGCCGAGAGGTTGCCCCCATGAATTATGATGGTCTGCTTAGCGTCGTTTTCACTGACCCGCAGGTCGCCTACGTCGGTTTGAGCTTGTCGGATATCGAGGCTCGAGGAATTCCCTTCGCGTCGGCCTCCTTTCCCTTCGATGACCATGGCAAGTCGATCCTGATGGAAGCCAAGCGCGGACACGTCTCCATTCATGCGAACAAGAGGGACGGCCAGATTCTGGGAGCGGAATGCGTGGGTAAGGATGCCGGTGAACTCATTCACTCGATCTCGGTCGCCATTGCCCTGAAAGCTACCGCGCAAGATCTTCTCAAGGCGGATTGGTACCATCCCACGCTTTCCGAAATCTGGACCTATCCGCTGGAAGACGTTGCCGAGGAATGCTTGGTTTCGTGATTGCCGACAGCCCTTTTGGGTTTACGTCCCCATATTTTGCGCAACCTACCGTCTTGACTTAAAATTTCTAATCGATTAATTCCCTTACTTTACATTTGGGGTAGTAGCTCAGTTGGTTAGAGCGCCGGCCTGTCACGCCGGAGGTCGCGGGTTCGAGTCCCGTCTATCCCGCCACTTCGAAAAGCAGTATTTGTCACTGTTTGTGAGGCTTCCGGAAGGAAGCTCTTTTTGTTTTCAGGCATAGGCAGGTAGATCGATTTTGTCACTTTTTGCCACTTTTTATCACTTTTTTGGGTATTTCCTGACACCCAAATGACACCCGAGAATCCCATCGATAGAAGCTCATAGCTAATTTTCCTGCAATCTGCTGACACCCGAGACCCTAAACTCTCCGCTCTGCTCGGCGGTTCCCTACGGCTCACTCCGCTACTTGCTGGCCGGTCGGAGACTGAGGCGGAAGCCCAGGTTGTTGTAGCTGTAGGCGGGTTCGTAGCTGGGCCGGTACGCGGGCCGGGCGTAGTTCGCCGTGTAGTCCCAGGAACCACCGCGTGTGACGCGGTAGGAGCCAACCGCCGGACCGACAGGATCACGCGCTGCGCCGACCTGGTAATCCCCATACCAGTCCGCGCACCATTCGAATACGTTCCCGTGCATGTCGTGAAAACCCCAGCCGTTCGCAGGATACTTCCCCACGGCCGTGGTCTCACCGGGACCACCGGAAATATTCGCCTGTCGGGACATCAGGCCGGCCCCGAAAGCATAAGCCGTCTTCGTCCCCGCTCGGCAGGCATATTCCCATTGAGCCTCCGTGGGCAAT
>PCBO01000119.1 GCA_002730975.1 Opitutia bacterium | reverse complement strand
GTCGTCCATGTTCCAGCGACCGGCGAAGTCGGACCAAGTGGAACCGTTGTTCACGTAAGCGGGAAAGGATCCCGCTTCGGCGGCGTTGCCCCAGAGCATATTTATGGTCGCTCCCTGAGTCGCCACGATTGGTTCGTTGGCGGGACCGAAGTCGCCGTTTCCGTTGCCGTAGATTGCGGTGACGTCGTCGGAGGTGAGGGCGGCCTTGTAGAGGCGAACGTCGTCGAGCACACCCTCGAAGCGGAAGTCGTTTCCGTTGCCCGTCCAATAACCGATGGACATCTTGTTGTTGTGCAGGTTCAGGTCGGCCTTGTTGGCATTGCCCGAGACGATCTTGGTGCCGTTGACGTAGATGCTCCTGTTCTTGCCCGACCATACGGCCGCGACGTGATTCCAAGATCCGGCGGTAACCGGACGGGTGGGACCCTTAACTCTGTCGGGGTTTCCGTTTCCACCCTTGAACACGTAGGACTGACTACCATTTCCATTGGCGTTCCAGTCCCACCAAAGGAGTACGGTGTTCGCGTTGTTTACGTTGTTGGAAAATATGGCGCCGTCTCCGGAATTGTTGGTGCCCATGGAGTCGAGCTTGGCCCAAGCCGAAACGGTCAAGGCGGAAATCTTGCTGTTCGTACCCTTGAAACTGGCGTTGGTCTGCATGCGACCCGCGGAATTGAACTTTATGCCCTTGCCGAACTTGGCGTCGACCCAGTTTGGGCTTCCGCCACCCGTCCAGGAGGCGTTGTTGTCCTTGCCGCTGAGATCGCCCGCCTTGGTGCCGGAACCTTCGTTCAAGGACCAGTAGGCGCCGAGATCCTCATGGCGCGTAATGCTTACACCGGTGTAGGTCTTGAGCGTTCCGACTTTAGGTACCTTCACCCAAATTCGGGAAGTGCCCCCGGGATTCCATTCGTCCACTTGGTAGGGCAGGAGAGTACCGCCCGCCGCATCGGTGAAGCGAAGGTCGCGGCCATTTGGAGAGGCGACCTGCGAATACTTGAAACCCGGAGCGGAAGACTCGCTCAGCTTGTAGTTGGCGGGAAATTCGTAGAGATTTTCGTCACCCGTATAGGCCAAGGTTACGGGCATGGAGTAGAGCCACTGGCCGAGATCCACTACGTTGAGAGTGACCTCCTTTACCGCGGCTGCATAAGCGGTGAAGGCGGACACCTTGAAGGTAAAACTGCCGACGGCGGTTGGCGTGCCGGTGAGCACACCGGTTCCCTTGTTTACGCTGAGCCACGCGGGTTCGCCATAGGCATCGAAGTTAATCGGGCCGTTGGAGGCTTGAATCTGGTAGCGGAAGGGCTTGTTCAGACCCGCCGCCACGATGGTGGCGGAAGTGACGTGGGGAGTGACGTCGATTATGCCGTAACGGAAGAGATCGGGAGTTTCCGCATCCGTGTTGCGTGGCAATGACCAATTAGTGCCGCCCTCGGGGTCGTAGCCGAATCCGGTTGGCTTTTGGGCGCGTCCGGCTCCGCCTCCTCCATTGGACATGCGGAGCTCGAAGTCGAACCAACCACCTTGGCCATAGTCCTTGGTGGCGGTAGTTTCGCGATTCCAGCCCGAGTCGTTCAGAAGAATTTCGTCGTTCACCTTGAGCCAAGTCTTGTCGTCGATGTCCTCCTGGAAGGAAATCTTACCGTCCTCGTCGTAGATCTGTCCGGTGTAGACAACGGTCCAGTTTCCTTTCCAAGGGGGCGCCGACTTGTTTTCGGATACGGATGGTCCCAGAGGATCTATTCCGTTTACGGCTCCCGAATTGGCAGTGTCGGTGTCCAGATTTCCGGGGTTTTCTTCGAAGCTCATGTTCCCCGATAGACCACCGGCGATAAGGCCGGGAGCGGAAAGTGGTTCCGCCTTGGCGGTGAAAATCACGCTTTCGGGCGTCCAAGTGGTGCCTGCGGAGTTAGTGAAAGCAGTACGAACGAAATATACGTTGGGACCGCCGATATCGCCCGGGTTGAGCACGCCGCTGGGCACGCCGGGAAGAACCTGACCGATATCTATGGTGTTCTGCCACGAACCGGGGGTGGTGCCTCCGTCGGTGGTGCCCCAGTAGAACTTACCCGTGGTCGTAGCTCCACCCGTAGCCTCCATGCTTGTGTTGAATACGGCTGCATCGGAAGTGATATTGGAAACGATGTTGATGTTTCCGAGCACGGGCTTGACCGCATTCGCGAGCGTGGTGAAAGTCTTGGCGGGCGTCCAAGTGGTGCCGCCGGAATTGGTGGCTTTCACCCGGAAGTGGAACTGGGTGCTCTTGCTTAAGCCGGTGATGGTTCTGTTGAACGGACCCACTCCCTTGGATCCGAGAGTTGCGAAGTCGTCCCAGTCCTCGTGGTCACTCGTTCCCTCGTCGGTTTCACCCCAGACCAAGATGATCGTTGGGTTAGCCCCTCCGGAGTATTGAACGGTTCCCGTGGCGCTGGCGCTGGTTGCGTATACACCGGAGGCATTGTTCAGGGCAATCACCGGGGCCGAGGTCGGCAGGGTGAGAGTCAGGATGGCGATGTTGGAGGCGTCGCTGCCGTTCGCTATCAGATAAATTTTATAAACGCCACCTACGGTAGGTGTGCCGGAGATGACACCCGTCGTGGTGTTCACGCTAAGGCCCGGAGGCATGCCGTAGGCGTCGAGCAAGGCATTCGGGTCGTTGGAGGTGATGTTATAGGAGAAGGCTTGGTTGAGATTCGCGGAGACCGCCAGAGAACTGGTGATTTGAGGGACGTCGCCCGTAGCTTGGCCGGCGCCGCCGTTGTGAATTTCAGCAATGTTCGCAGGAGTCAGTTCGACGTTGTAAACGCGAAGATCGTCCACCTTGCCGTACCACCATGAGCCGTTGCCGTTGCGGTTGGATCCGAGGTACCAAGTGTCGGCGGCGCCCCAGTTGCGACCGCGATCGGTTCTGGAAGTCCACTCGACTCCGTCCATGTAGATGCGCATGGAGCGGGGATTCTTGTTGTTGGTCATCACCCAGTGGGTCCATCGACCTTCGAAGTCGGCGGCGTCGGCCACTTTTTCAGTGGAGTCGACACCGCCGTCTCCTACTTGCCAATATACGCGACCGTTGCCCCAGGGGTGGTGCATATTTAAAACCCGATTGTTTCCGCGCTTGGACTCTATGAGACTTGTGTTGGAGGGAAGCTTGTCCGGATTCCCGTAGGCCCAGAAGGCGATGGAGAACTGGTTGTCGCTGCTGGGCGGGTGGGCCGCGATCGGCAATTGAATGGATGCTTGATCGAACTCCAGAGCTTGGCCCACTTTACCTGCTGTCCAGGTGGCTGAGCCGATATCGCCGATGTTGTTGTTCTTTCCGGATTTGTCTGCGGTCGTGCTGCCCGTACCTTCGTCGAAGGACCACAAGGCGAGAAGATCCGACTTACGAGTGGTCACGATCGTTGGCGTGAAGGGTACGGCGAGTGGCGACCATGCGGCGCCACCGGCATTGACTGCGTAGACACGGAAATAGTAAATGGTGCCCACGGATAGGTTGGTCACGTCGGCGGTGAAATCGCCCTTTGCCAAGGTGCCGAAGTCGATCTCGTTGTCCCACTTGCTGTTGTCAAACTTGTCTACGGCGGGGTTCTGTCCGGCGTCCTCGTTGCCCCAAAGGATTTTGACTGTCGGGTATTCGCCCCCGGTGGTGGCTATGTTGCCCTTGAGGGTCTGGACGGCGCCTACCGTGGTGGAGCTGCTTGCTCCCAGTTGCGGTGGAGAAAGGCTGGAAAGAGTGTTGAAGGACTTGGTTGCAGTCCAAGCGACGGAACCGGCGCCACCTTGGTTGCGAGCACCGAGACGATAATAGTACTTCTTACCGATGAATAGACCGAGAGCGCGACCGCGGAAGGTGTTGGTGTTCTCGTAAGCGCCGATCTTGATGGCTTTGTCCCATGCGAGTGGGTCGTCTCCACCGTCGGTAAGCCCGTAGTAGGCCCAAACGTCGACGGTGGTGTCCCCGCCCGTGCCGGAGACGGCGCCCGTGAGGTCGGCTCCGTAGAGACCGATTTCGGAAGCGGCGTCAGCGGTAACCGAGGGAGCCGCGGTTACCTTGATCTTGGTCTTCCATGCTCCGGTTAGGCCGTTGGCGGTCGATACGATGAGAGTTACGTTGAAGGAACCTGCGGCGGTGGGAGTACCTGAAAGCTGACCCGTGGAGCTGTTGACGGACATCCATGCAGGTGCTTGATAAATACCAAACCAGTTGGGAGAGAAACTACCCGAGATCTTGTAGTGGTTTACCTTGAGACCGACGTTACCCGCCAATTTGGTCGTAGTGACTTTCGGAGCAACGGCGTTGGCGTACGGGTCGTCTCCCATGTAGGGGTGTGAAGAGGGTAGGTTGATGCCCCATTTCTGGGCCAGATAACCTTCCACTTTCTTGCGGTTTTCCTCCAGCAGTTGACCCTTGTATAAAATAAATTCGGCCACTTCGCAATTGGAGGTTTCCCCACCGTTTCCGTAGGCGCCGAACATGATTGTCGTGGGCGCCGGATTATTGTCGTGGCTGTTTACGCCGTCCTTGCGCAGGACCCCGTCCATCCAGATCCAAACCTTTGGCGTTACGTTCTCGTTGTTCGCCTTGCTGGGTTCGTTCGAGGCCACGAATACGTGAAAAGCGTTGTCGACGGTCAAGCCACTGCCATCGTCAACCCACTTGTTGAAATGATGTCGGGAGATTCTGTTTCCATGGTGCCCGAAAAGCCAGTTGTTGTTGGAGGCAATTACCCGTTCGTTGTCTCCGCCTGTATAACGAGATACCCCGAAGGCAGTGTAGCCGACCGGAAGGAGGTCGGATTCGAAGTTCTTGGTCGTGTAGGTGCGATCGTTCGTGTATTGCACAACTTGATGTCCATTAGGACCTTCCATCAGCTTGGGGTCACCCACTACGTTGGACATGTGGTTACCTGCTCCGGAAGCGTCTTGCCAAGTGGTGATTGTCTTGGGTGAGTCGGGATCGACTACGACGTCGGTTATCTCGTTTCCGTCTAGCCAGAGGGCGATACCGCCATGGGAATCGTTGCGGAAACCCGGAAGCTTGAAGGGCAAGGTCGCAGTGGTGGAAATGTTGGCGTAATTGCCGTCTGTGCTTTCCAGACTGTGGCGCGGAATATTGACAGTGACGTTGCTGGGATAAGTGGTAGGGGTCAACTTGAAAGTGTATGTGGAACCGGAACCGGCGAAACCGGAAACGGTTCCCCCGGTCACGTTTAGATCGGATACGGTGAAACCGGTTACCGAAGTAGCCGTGGTTTCGACCTTGAAGTTCACCGTAACGGTTTGTATTCGCTTGCCCGCGTCGTCTACGGTCATGAGCGGTGATAGTTGCGGCCACATGTCGCCCGCATAGATTTCGGAAATTTCCCCGGCATTGAGATCCGTGTCATATACGCGAAGGTCGTCGATCTTGCCGTACCACCAGTTGCCGTTCCCGTTGCCGTTCGATCCCAGGAACCACTTGGTGGCATTACCTAGTTGCTTAGACTTGCCAGTGCCGTTCTTGATCTCCATGTCGTTTTGGTAAATTTTCATTGTTCCCGCGCTGCGATTGTGCGTGACGACGTAGTGAGTCCATTGTCCCCACAGATGGCCGGGATTGTTGTCGAAGTCGTCGGCGGCGGTGGCTGTGTCTCCGCCCGGAAGGGTGGTGCCGTTGTCCAACTTGATGTCAATGCGGTCATGGCTGCCGTTGCCGGAATCGAAATAAAGTCTCTTGTTGTTCCAAGGCCAGTGCAGGTTGATGACGCGTCCACCCGCTTTAGATTCCATAATCGAGGTAGCTTTTCCGGGAAGCTTTGCAGTGTCCCCGTTCATCCAGAAGGAGAGAGAGTAAGCCGTGCCCGAAGCCGGTGGGTGAGCGGAGAGAGGAAGAGCGGTGCTCTTGGCATCGTATTTGAAGGCATTTCCGAACTTACCCGTGGTCCACGTGGCGCCGCCTATGCCCATGTGGTTGCCCTTGGAGCTGGAATCGAAGGTTTCGGAGCCGGTGCCCTCGTCGAATTTCCAGTGAGCGAGCATGTTGGTCGAACGAGTTACGGCACCTTCGATAAAGTTGATGCCGGTGGCGCCGAGCGCGATGCAGTCGGCGTTGGAGGAATCCTTGGCTGCCGCGGCGGCAATGCTGACGGAGGCTTGTCCGGGCCAAGGGTTGGCCTTGAGGACAAAGCTGTAGTTGCTGTCAGAAACCTTTGTGAAATTCGAAATGACTCCGCCCGATACGCTGATGTCGGAAGCGTCGAAGCCCGTGACGTTTTCGAGGGCGCCGGCCTTCTTGAAGAGAACGTTGAGGGTCGTCCGGACTCTGGAGGTCTTCAGGTGAAGGGCATCTCCCGATAAATCGTTACCCCAGGTCAAGGTCGGGGTCGTGGGTGGGGGAGGGGTGGGACGTCGCAGCAAGGTGAGCTTGGCGGGCACCTCGTCGTTTGAGCTACCTCCGGCCGCTTCGCGTTGTACGCTCACGGTCACCACGTCGCCGGGTCCGAGTGCGGGAAGCAAGATGACTAGCGAGGCCGAGGATTCGTCGTGTCCGCTGGTACGCCTGTTGTAGTGGGTCTTGGACTCGGCGCCGATGACGTCGGTGCCGTTCACCTGAACCGTGACCCGCGGGTTGTCCCGGGCGGAACCATCCTTGAGAGCATCGTTATATATAAGAAGATAGTCGCTGTAGGTCTTGATCGTTATCTCATGCGAATTGGCGGCGTGGGTGAAGACGTTGGAATCTTTGGTTTCCTCCGTCGACCATTCGATGGCCGACTTGGATGCGGGGTTCCAGTTGTTGGAATTGGTGCGTACCTTCGTGGCGGTGGCGGCGAAGAGATCGTCCGCGTTGGCCAGTTTTTCGACGAAGATGGATGCCTTTTCCCCGGCCTGCACGGTTATGTTACCGCCCGCCGCCTTTTGAAGCGCGTCAATCGAGAGCTTTTGTCCTGCTGTCGCCGTGACCAAGCCGGCCCAGTGGACGGAGCCGTGCTTGTCGCCCTCGGCGTTTCGAATATACCCTTGTTGAGCGAGACCGCCGGTAATTCTGGAACCGTTCAGCTTGATCTCCATAGCAATCGAACCACGAGTAACTCCGCCATAAATGGGAATATTGGCGAAAACCAGATACTTGCCCGCTGCATCCAGAGTGATCTCGTGACTGTTGGCGGCATGGGTGAAGCCCGAGTCCTTGCGTCCGGAGGTCCATTGTAATCCGGATGCGCCCGTATTGAGGTTTGTTCCCGAAACTTTTTGGGAAGCGGTACCGGAGAAAACCACGCGAGAGGCGGCGACCTTCTCGACGTACAGGCTGGTGGTCTGGAGGATGGTGTCGTTGGAATTGGTTGTACTGTTCCGCTTGGTCTTGACTTCCACGTAATCGTTGACGGATACGCCGGTAAGAAGGAAGTGAACGTGCCCCGAACTTTCCGCATGCCCACTGGTGTGGCGGATGTTGGTTGAACGCGCGCCGCCTTCAGGCACGGCCGCCCCATTCTTGAATACGACGAATTCCTGATCCGAGCGCCTGCCACCGTTGGTGACGGTGCCTTGGATCAGGGGTGCGGTGACGGCGATGAAGTAATCG
Organism: Opitutia bacterium; assembly: GCA_002730975.1. GTDB lineage: Bacteria > Verrucomicrobiota > Verrucomicrobiia > Opitutales > Seribacteraceae. Next base: position 5,101 of record PCBO01000119.1, on the reverse strand, counting down.
CCTGCCTGCTTGAACTTCAGTCGCGTCGGGTTCCCCGCAGGATGCTCGTACACCGCGGAGTCCACCGAAGCTATGGACCACTTGACTGCCTTGTGGGCGGTTATCTTCAGACTCGAGGAGTCGTCTTCCAGTTTCGCACCTTGGAGGAAAGCCCCGTCGGTCCCGGCTATTGCCTTGGAAGAACTCCAAAAGAGTAGCAACGCTCCGAAGACCGGTATGGCAAAAGCTTTGAATGGGTGGAGGAGGAGGTTTGTATTTGTATTCTTTATCATGACTCGTGAGCCGCTATGCGGCGATCGGGTTCATCGTTATTTTAAAAGTGAAAAAAGAAGAAGCGATTGATTTAATAATACTGAGGGCGCGCGAGGATATACGGAGACACGCGAAAGACACCCTCGAGAGGGCGTCTCTTTCAATCGTTTGACTTGAAACTTTAAGAAGTGTAAATTCTTTCAAAATTCGAACTGGTGGAAGCTCTTATGAAATATTTATTACTTATTATTAGCCAAAGTTTGTCAAATAATGCATACAAATGGAAACTTTTTTTAATGCATTTCGCAAAATACTAATATTCAGTGGTTTGTGGCCTTTTTTTTTGCAGTATTTTTAAGGGGATACAAAAATATTTTAAGATTCAGTCGAACTTCGTCTTCATGGTCTACTATCAATGTGGTCAAATTAGAAGAATTGACGACGATTTGAATAAATTGGATTTCAAACGGAAAATGCCATATTATCGAAGCCTTTTTTGTAATCTTCTTTCACCGTTTAAAAGTTGGATGACTTAAATATTTCATGGAATTGTGAACGCCTCGGAGGCAAACCTTCAAGATCAAGGTTTGTAAGCTTGTATTGAGGAATAAATAGGCCCTTCAGGAGGAGAGCGAAGTATGGTTGAAGAAAACTGCATTCCGATTTGGTTTGCTTGAATCTGGCAACCTATGCATGTAAGGTAAGGTGGTAAATTAGTTTATAACCCTAAACTACGGAAAAAAAACTTATGCAGGAACAAACATTCACTCTATCGGCGGCCAATTCACCGGCAGCCGAACGCGCGGCCTTTATCCGCAAGACCTATACGCACTTAGCTGGGGCTTTGCTTTTGTTTACGGGCTTGGAATACTATTTAGTGCACGCTCCATTTGCGCAAAAAATGGCTATGGCGATGACGAGTGGTTACTCTTGGTTCATCGTCTTGGCCGCCTTCATGGGGGTTGGATACGTATCCGACAGGCTGGCCAGGTCGCAATCTTCCGAGGGCATGCAGTACCTCGGACTCGGCTTGTTCGTGGTGGCGGAAGCAATAATCTTTCTGCCCTTGCTCTTCATAGCGACTATGTATTCCGATGCGGGGCTGATTCCCACAGCCGGATTGATGACCTTATTGCTGGTTGGAGGCTTGACTGCCACGGTGTTCATCACCAAAAAAGATTTTTCTTTTCTCGGTGGCATTTTGTCGATCGGGTTCTTCGTTGCCTTGGGATTCATCATTTGCAGCATGATCTTCGGGTTTTCTCTAGGATTGGTGTTCTCTTCCGTGATGGTTCTTTTTGCAGCCGGCTCGGTGTTGTACACGACCTCAAACGTGATGCACCATTACCACCCAAGTCAGCACGTGGCGGCATCCTTGGCTCTGTTTTCAGCCGTAGCCCTCATGTTCTGGTACATTCTTCAAGTCTTGATGTCTCTTTCCAGCAGAGACTAATCATCGGCGCGCCTGTAATTCTTTCCTTTCATGCCTTCCGGGGATTTGATCCTCGGAAGGTATTTTCTCTAAGCGTGACGATTACCCCTGAAATTTGCTAATTGAAAGGCCAATTTTTTAATCCGAAGAAAGATGCACAAGCTAGTTTTACTTAGACACGGCGAAAGCGAATGGAACCAAGAAAACCGGTTCACCGGTTGGCACGACGTAGACCTGACCGCCAAGGGCGAAGAGGAGGGAAGGCGCTCGGGACGATTGCTCAAGGATGAGGGCTTTGCCTTCGACGTCGTCTACACCTCGCTGCTCAAGCGGGCGATTCGCACGATGTGGCTGGCTTTGGAGGAATTGGACCAAACATGGGTGCCTGTTCACAGGGAATGGCGCTTGAACGAGAGACATTACGGAGCCCTTCAGGGATTGAACAAGGCGGAGACCGCGGCCAAGCACGGAGAAGATCAAGTTCTGATCTGGCGCAGAAGCTACGACATACCGCCTCCCGCTCTGGACGTCGACGACGAGCGGCATCCGGCCAAGGACAGGCGATACGCCAACTTATCTGCGGAAAATCTTCCCCTGTCAGAATGCCTGAAGGACACGGTGGATCGCTTCATGCCTTTGTGGCAGGATACGATTGCTCCCATGGTGCAAGAGGGCAAGAGCGTGCTGATCGTGGCTCACGGTAATTCGCTGCGAGCCTTGGTAAAGTACTTGGACGGGGTTTCCGAAGAAGATATCGTTGGGCTTAATATTCCCACGGGCATGCCTTTAGTATATGACTTGGATGCAGACCTCAAGCCCCTGGATCGGCGCTATTTGGGAGACCCCGAGGCGGTGGCCAAGGCGATGGAAGCGGTAGCCAACCAAGGCAAGGCCAAGTGAGTTTGCCTTTTTCCTCAAAATCCAATTGAATAATTAAAATGGAACCCGAAGCACAAAAAAGAAGTAAGATTCGCCGGGAATACGACGAGAATTTCGAGATCACTCCCGAATACCACGCTTCTCTTCCCGACGTTCAAAACAGCGGTGCCGACGGGATGGAGGGCGCCAACGTGCCGATTCTACAGGTTGGCATCTCGGGATTTCGCCTGCCGCTTAGCTACGTAGGACCCGACGGCGAGGATTTGTGCCTGGAGACCAAGGTAACGGGAACAGTAAGCTTGGATGCCGACAAGAAGGGGATAAATATGTCCCGCATCATGCGAACATTCTATGATTTTAAAGACGAGACTTTTTCTCCGGAAGTACTCGGTAAAGTGCTTCGCGTCTACAAGGATCGCCTCGATTCGCGAGAAGCTCGATTGAAAACCGCGTTTTCCTACCCCATGGAGCAGGAAAGCCTGCGCAGCGGATTACGGGGTATCCAGTACTACGATTGCTCTTTCGAGGGCATCATTGACTTGTCTGATCGCTTTCGCCAGATCGTTCATTTCGACTTCGTTTATTCATCCGCATGCCCCTGCGCCTCCGAACTCTCAGAGCACGCTCGGGATCATCGGAATCTGCTGGCCATTCCACATTCACAACGCAGCCGCGCTAGAGTGAGCGTGGAAATACATCCTGACAAGGAGCTTTCCCTACTTGAGCTCAGAGACCTTTGCCTAGGGGCTCTTCGTACGGAAACACAAGTAATGGTGAGGCGGGAAGACGAACAAGCATTCGCCGAACTGAATGGAGCCTACGTAAAGTTCGTTGAGGATGCTGCGCGTCTTCTGTACGAACAATTGGACGATGATTCTCGCATCGTTGACTTTCGGGTGGTCTGTTCTCACTTCGAATCGTTGCATTCGCACGATGCCGTCGCCGTACTTTGCCGAGGCGTGGACGGTGGGTTCCGGGCCGAGTTTGAGGATTTCGACAACTTCAACGCTTGAGAGAGGCAAACGCCTCTCTTCGCCAGACTCTCCGATGTCCCAAGACGTCGTGGTTGAGAATGGTTCTCCCGAGCTTTGCTTTTCGACCGTTCGCGTAGAGGACAACTGGGCATGCCTGGATTCGGAGATTGAGACTCTCTTCTCTTCGCTGGAAAACCCAAACCCTTATTTTTCTCCTGAGTGGCTTCGATGTTGGCTCAAGTGGTCGAACAAGGAACAAAAACCATTTGCCGCAATTGTTCGAGACGGGCACGGAGAATTGAGGGCATTTTGGCCTTTCGTCGAAAAAAAGGGATTCTTGGGCGCCAGAGGACTTTGGCCCTACCTTAACAACGAGGCGAACTACTTCGACCCCTTGGGATTTCCGGAAGCGATTCCGTCCTTGGTAAAGGGTGTGCATGGCCTACTCGGCGATTATCACTTCATCTGGACCTCGCTGCTGAGAGATTCCTTCTGGACTAACCATCTTGCTCCGGTATTGACCGAAAGCAAGGCTCCGTGCCTTTTAAGAATTGCCAGAAAAACCTGTCTGGCCGACCTAAACTCCTTTTCCAGTTTCGATGAATACCTGAGCGACAGACTGGGGGCTAAGTCGAAAAAGAGTCTGCGGTATTCCGAGCGAAGGCTCTTGGACCTCGGAGGCGTCACCTTCGAAAGGCATTCGGATCCCGAAGGCATTCGGTCGATGCTGCCGGCAACGTGCTTGGTCGAGGTAAACTCCTGGAAAGGACCTGCAATCGCAGGACTCTACTCGGTTCGCGGGAAAAGAGCCTTCTTCTTCGAGTTGTTGCCTGCTTTGGCGGAAAAGGGCAGGGCGGTCGCTTCCTGCCTGCGCGTGGAGGGTTTTGCCGTGTCATGGGAACTGGGCTTGCTCTGGCAAAACGGAAGTGCGTACGGGTTACACAACCTAGCCTACGACGAAGATTGGAAATTACATTCCCCGGGAAAACAACTCCTCGTGCACAACTTGGCTGCGTCTCATGCCGCGGGTCGCTCGGTTGACTTCCTCCCCGGGCATCTGGATTACAAGCAAAAATTCGCCACTAGAACAGAACCGGTTCGCGAACTGCATTGGTTCCGCCGATCCGCCAGAGGGTTTCTCGCTCGCAAGTTGATTCTTTTGAATATGAGAATTAGACGACGATTAATGGCCAAGGCCAAAGGAAGAGCATATGCCGCCTTTCATCAGAATTTGGACAAATACTTGGGAGCTTTCCCCGTTGATTCGAAGGAGTAGTTTGGATAATTAAGATTTTGAAATGAGTGATGACCTAAGCCAAATGCGCGAGGACTACAGCCTCGGTTCGTTCCGTCGGACAGACCTTGAGGAGTGCCCCTTAGAGCAGTTTTCCAAATGGATGAACGATGCAAATTCAGCTAAAATCATAGAGCCGAATGCCTGTACTTTAGTCACATCGAGTATATCTTCAATACCTTCTACGAGATAGATTTTATTAAAAGGCATTGAAAGTGGCTACTTCCTTTTTTTCACCAATTTCGGAAGTCGTAAGGCCCGAGAACTGGG
>PCBO01000118.1 GCA_002730975.1 Opitutia bacterium | reverse complement strand
GGATCAGAACGGTACTTTCGTGGACCATAATCAAACGCACGTTGATACGAACGGCACTCATGTAGACGGAAACGCAACTCTGCCGGATTCAAATGCGACTGTTCCGGATCCGTATGCGACGCCTCCCGATCAGAACGGGACTTTAGTGGATCACAACCAAACATACGTTGATGCGAACGGTACGACTCCCGATGCCAACACGACAGTTCCCGACGCCAACGCAACTATACCGGATCCAAACGAAACCGTCGTGGATACCAACGAAACGATCGTTCCACCACCGCCGCCTACCTATCGTCCGATCGCTCGCACCTTGAGGGCCGAGACGGAAGCGGAAGGCAGGTTGAAGTTGAACGGGGTTGTCCTGACCGATGGGGGAGCGACCGTGACCGAGGTCGGCTTCGTCCTGTCGAACTCTTTGTTCGGCGAGCTTCATTCTCCCGGGGCGATTATCGTGGGAGGAACGCTCTCGGGCGACGTATTCACCGCAAGCTCGGCCATGCCCGATCTCGGAAAACGTTTTTACTATCGGGCCTACGCGACCAACGCCAAAGGAACGAACTTCGGTTCTCCCAAGCGTTTCATGGTTCCCGAGCCCGTTGTGCCTCCCGCATGGTGGGCAAGCGCGGAGGAAGCAACTGCAGGTTGGCGAGTTTCATCGTGGTTCGGAGCGTTTCGACCTTACGGTAACGGCTGGATATTTCATGCCGACCTTGGTTGGCTGTACGTCCAACCGGACGGCGTGGACGGGCTCTGGGTCTGGAGCGAAGGCCAAGGCTGGCTCTGGACCAACCCGGGAAGCTATCGCTATCTGTACGAAGCCGACACCCACCAATGGCTTTACTTCCTAAAGCGAAAGAACGGCCAACCCCGATTCTACAACCACGCCACCCGCGCGGTGGAGTAAACCCTATCGGCCTCAATCTGAGCATGGCGACTGGTCAGGCATCCCGTTCCGCGAAGGGATTGGCTCGATTGCCGTGCCTTAACGGGCTCGCAACAACAACTTTCGGCAGATGCGGACATGCAATTTTCGAGTAGCATTAGGCATTAGTCATACCTTGACCCTTTCGGTACTTTACTCCAATCTCGAGATTAGACTTCTGCGGTGTTCGAGAAGCACCTTGGTTCTTTTCCTTTACTCTGTTATTAAAAGGGAATCATTCGTTAGGCGTTGGATGTCATGCCGTAAATCGGAAGACAAAAGGCGTCACGAAGGTACCCACCTGGACCTTGAAAGGTCAAAGAACCTATGACCGCGACGTACGGCGCACGTGGAAGTCTAATTTTATTTCCATTCGATGAAAATAACTGAGGTACGAGCATTTCTTTTATCCTGTCCCATGCCCGAACCGGTGAGACTGCCTTTCCACGGGGGCGTACGCACCATACTGAAACGAGACGCCTTATACGTAAAGGTATCGACTGATTCGGGATTGTGCGGTTTTGGTCCCGGTGCTGCATCGGAGACAACGGCGTCAATGGTTAACGACAAGTTGAGCCATCTGCTTGTGGGGAGAGAGCCAGGGGATCCATCTCGTTTCTTGACGGAGACCTTGGCAAAACTAGGATCACAGGCATTTGCCGCAATGGGTGCAGTTGAGGTGGCCTTGTACGACTTGTGGGGCAAAGCCGAGGGCTGCTCTGCAACAGATTTTTTTGGCGGACGAAAACAGAATTCAATTCGTTGCTATGGAAGCGCAGGTATGTACCAGACGGCAGAGGGTTACGCGGCCGAGGCGGCTGCGGTCTGTGAAGGCGGATACGACGCATACAAGTACAGGCCTGCCCTAGGACCCGACGAGGACGTCCGCACGGTGGAGTTAATGCGTGATGCGTTGGGATCCGAAGTGGGTATATGCATGGATGCGCATGCCTGGTGGCGAATGGGCGACAAGTCCTATGGCGCCGAGACTATCGAGGAGGTAGCCTGTGCCGTATCCGATCTGGGCGTAACTTGGCTGGAAGAACCTTTACCAGTGGAGGATAGAGCGGCCTACGCAGCTTTTCGCAGCAAGAATATCGTTCCCGTAGCAGCGGGCGAACACGAGCACGACGTGGAAGGCTTCAAGGAAATAGTGGAGGGCGGGTGCGTGGATTTCGCTCAGGCGGACGTATCCCACCACGGTGGTTTTTCCGGCCTACGGGAAATTTTGAGCCTATGCGAAAGTTCGAAGGTCGCCTTCGCTTTTCATAACTGGGGCACGGCATTGGAAACCGTGGCGGACGCCTTGATCGGATCTTGCTTTTCTCGTGAGACGGCAGCTTGGTTGGAGTACCCCGAGTATGCCCATCGAGATTCGCGGGTAATGTACCCTTATCCTCTGTCGGACGAATTGGTTCCCGATGCGCCACGTCCCATAAACGGGGAGCTCGCGCTACCCGATGGTCCGGGACTAGGCGTAACGGTGGATGAGGGGATGCTCCGCAAGTACCCGTACCAGCCGGGCCCATGGAGCATTTTCGAATTGGAGTCGCCTCCGTCCAAGTTGGCCCTGAGCGGTGATCACGCCCTGCCTTGGGCGGACGAAGATGGAGGGTAGGGCGGTTATACCGTTCAGGGACCGCTCTCGAGTTCCCAACCCGTTTTTGCTCCCGCCGCCCGCAACGCATCCGCGGCGACACCGTCCTTGCGTGCGATGGCCCAGTCTAATGCGGTAGCTCCACGTTCGGCGTGGCGGGCATTAACTGCAAGACCGAGGTCTAGGGCCTTGGCTAAAATCCTGCTGTTTCCGGACATAGCCGCGGCATGAACGAGAGTGAGACCGAGTTCATCCTTTATTCTGGGGTCTGCTCCTTTTTCGAGAAGGTAATCGAAGGCATCCGATTGTCCGCCCGATGCTGCATAAAGAAGCGGTGTCGCGCCCCATCCGTCGATGGTGTTGGCGTCGGTGGAATTGTTATCGGGAAACTGTGAGCGAAGGGCCGCGAGATCGCCAATGCCGGCCGCGATGTGCAAGTTGTTTCGCGGAGGAGCGCCACGACGTTTTAGAATGGTGACGAGAGCCTTGTGTCCCCCTGATGCCGCGTACTCAACGAGACCATTTCCTCGAGCATCGGAGGCGTTTATGTCCGAACCCGACGCGAGGAGAAGGTCGAGGGTGCCCGGGTTCCCGATGCGGGCGGCTTCCATCGCCGGGGTGGCGCCGTCGTTATTGAGCAGATCGATGGAAGCGTTGCCGTCAAGCAGGAGTTGAGCCGCTTCCGGGTTTCCACTCCAAGCTGCCATGTGGAGTGCAGTACGGTTGGAGTCATCCCGTAGATCCACCTGCAGACCTTTTTCCATACATACTTGAAGAACTTCAACCTTCCCTTGCCATGCGCAGAAATGAAGAGGAGTAATGCCCCCGGCCAAATTCAACGAAGAAATGTCGTTCGTTTCCAGAATATCCATGACCGAAGGGAAATCATTTATGAGTATGGCTTCATAGAAAGATCTCGTCGTTCGTCGAATGGAAAGAGCCTCAAGGAAGGAGAGCAAGGAAGACAGTCCGTCTTCCGATGAGTCCAACCAATTGAGTTGTAGATCCAGTGACTTGGAATCGCTACCGACCGTTAACTGCTTGGCAGTTTCACAGGCAAGAGAAAATACAGGGCGGTCAAGAAGGGAAGATGAGCCGGATTTCAACAAAGAACCCAGTTTGACAAAATCCACGAACAAGGCCGAATTTGCTCTCTTGAGCTTGGCGGGTACTGCAAAAGAAGTAATTGTGACGTTTCCATCCGAAGGTGGAGCAAGGGCAAAAAGATGGCCACCCGATGGATCGGGAAACGATTGCCCTGTCGCTCCTCCGGAATCAAGTAATTGAGCGAATCGCAGAGCCCAAGAAACGGTGGAATTATGCTCGGGAATCAGGCGACTGAGGAGAAAGTGAGCAAAAGGTCGGAGAAGAGTGTTGGAATCGGTGGCGCCGAAGAAGGCGGCGGACTGGCCCGGAATCACTCCCCATTGCAAGTTTCCGGAGGGAGTGACAGGTTCGGTTCCGGAGCTTAGATGACGAACCGATGCAGAGAGAGAACCGGGAGCGGATCCTAAATCAACGGCAAAACCAGACGCGGCAAGATACAATCCGGCGGATGAAAAGCTCTCAACGAAAGAGCGAAGGTTTTCGGTTGAAGCGGAATAGGGTTGGTCGGCAAGTAGACTTTGCGCATTGGAAATCGATTCGGGAGATTCGCCCGTTACGATGGCTCGACGACCATCCTTGGTGATGACTGTGAATCCTGGAATGGATGCCTTTTCGTTGACTGAAGTCGAGGCGCCCCCCAAGACGCTCATTTCCCCACCTTCCAAGAAAAGATAAACTGGTTCGCCCATCGAAAAGAGGGCGAGAGGCAAGGGCGAGGGGATTGTAAAGTTTACTTCGAATCCTAAAGCGATCCAGTCCGTGAGCTTGGCAACTGAAGAAGTTTCCATTTGATCCGGACGAAGAGCAAGTATTAGCGACGCGCTCGAAGGAGGTCCGAACCATGCTTGGGTGACCGTGCCGTTGGCTTCAGCATAAGGGGACCCTGTGGCGTTTGCTTCACCTTCAGTTGATTGGTTTGCGTCGCCGGGGTCAGTAGGGAGAGGGGATGCCGGATCATCGGAGCAACCAAATAAGTTCAATAGAAAAATAAAGCCGAGAAGAATGACGTGTGATTTTTTCATTTCATATGGATATCGAAATATAGAATCCTCATAATCAGCCTTGGCCACAAATAAAAAATTCCCTTTGGGTAAAGAGAATGTTGAAACAAATCTCCTTGATTTTGATTTTTTGGGCCAAACGGCAAGTGGCGACTTGCATTTCACGAGAATACTCACTAAGAAAAAGAATCAGTGGTGGATTTGTCGGTGGATTACAAAAGCGGTTCTGAATTCGTGGCTCCGTTTCCGGATGTCGTGAGTTCGTGCGAAGAGGAACTCGATAGTCGAGGATTTCCTTGTAAAGTGCGCGTCGTGCACGGAGGAGTTCACTTGAAGCCTCTTTCCGGTTCACCGAGCAATCTATCGTTTCTAAAAGATTTTCCAGTACGGGAATTGGACTTGAGCGAATGCCCGAGGAGCGAGATATTCTCATTGGCCAACCTCCAGTTAAACGGTTTGTCCTTGGCGGGGAGCATGTTGTCAGACCTGTCCCCTTTAAAGGGGATGCCATTGGAATGGATAGATCTTTCGCGCACCTCCATTTCCGATCTTTCACCGTTATGCGAATCTCCCCTCCAACGGGTAATTCTGCAAAGAACGCCAGTGGAAGACCTTGAGGCGCTGCTCGAAAGTCCCATCACCGATCTTGATTTGGGGGGTTCTAAAATAACGAATCTACGCTTAATCCAAAAGTTTCCGTTGACCCGCTTGATTTTACTAAGAACCGAAGTGGACAACATATACCCATTGCGACAACTTTCTTTGGAGGAACTCGACTTGAGTGGCACCGGTGTGATCAATATTCGCCACTTGCGTGGCATGCCTTTGCGTATCCTCAAGTGCAGAGCTACGGCAATTTCGGATCTATCGCCATTGCAGGGAATGCCTCTGGAGGTTCTCAGGCTATCAGGTTCGGCAGTGACTGATCTTTCGCCTCTCGCAGAATCTCCAGTGGAGGAAATCACTCTAACTGGTCTTACCATTGAAAATCTTGAACCACTGTCCCGTATGCCCTTGCGTCGTCTAAGGTTAACGGCAAAGAACTTTTCGGAGGATCAACTTTTTTTTCTTTCCGGTCTCCAACAGTTGGAATTCCTAGGAGAAGTGGGAGATCCAGAGGATCAAACACCGGAGATTTTTCTGAATCGAGTAGCCTCCGGTCACTGCGAGACAAACTAAACCAAATCAGGGAACCATGTCAAAAGCTAGCCAAAGTAATCCATTCATAGAAATAAAACTTTTCATTGAAGCGAGAGCAGCTGACATGATTCACTCCAACCTAGCATGAACTTCTTCACCCTAACTATCGGTGCGGCAGCACTATTTATTGCAGGATGCGCGGCTTATTTCAGCGTAAGGGGAATAGCCCTGACTTTCGGTTCCGTCAGTGCTTTCACCGTCCCCATAGTAATCATGGCTTCGAGTCTGGAGTTTGGAAAATTGGTGGCCGCCTCCTTTCTTTACCGTCACTGGAAGACCTGCAATAAGACCTTACGTCTTTATCTACTGATCGCGGTCGGAGTTCTCGTATGCATCACTTCAGCAGGTATTTATGGCTATTTGACCCAAGCCTTTGACGAAACTCTCAATCAAATTGAGGGCTATGAAAAGAAAATATCCAGCTTGCAAATACAGCAACGAGAGTACGATCGTCAAATCGCCGCTTATCGTGATTCGGGAGCAAAGGGCTCGCTTATTCGAGAAGAAAAGCATGCTGAAGAACGTCTGCGCCTGGAAAGTTACATCGCGGAACGACGTAAAGACATAGTTGCCGCCGAGGAAGCCAAGACCCGACTTAGCCAAGAAGCCGATCAAACGATTCTCGGGGAAAGAGAACGCCGTGAAGCTGAAAAGACTCGCATCGAGGGTTTCATCACAGATCGAAAGGGAGACATTGAAAAACTTGAGGCTCAAAAAAAAGCTCTTAAGGAGGAGGTGGACCTACGAATCGTATCGGAATTAAAGGGCATCGAAAAAGTAAACGAACGGATATCAGAACTCGATGCGGCCGTAAAAGTCTATCGTGACAAAGGTCCCGGAGGACTGTTTAAGGAAGATGGACTCAAACAAGCAGCGAAATTACTCGAGACTCAAGGACCGGTAAGAGAGTCCCTGCGTTCTCAAATTGTGGCCTTTCACGCAAATGCTCAGAAAGCCCGTGATGATCTTGCTAAGCAGAACACACCCTTGGATCAACGAATAACTACGCTGCAAAAGGAAGTCAGTCAGGCTAGCACTCAGATAACCGGTTTGACAACTGGGGGAGCCGAGCAGGCAGACAATATTCGAACCGCCCTCGAGAATCTTCGGAATGCTCGTTCCTCGGTAGATGAACGCATGGTTGCATTGGAGGACGAAATTGCAGAAGCAAGCCGAAAAATAACTCAATTCAGTGAAACTGAGAGCGAGTTTGGTCCCGACAGTTCAGCAGAGCTCGAAGCAAAGAAAGCCGGGCTTCTTGCAAAAAAAGAAGATGCCGAACAGCAAATCCTCAAGATTCAGGGAGACATTAGGCTGGCTGACATAGGATCATTCAAATTTATTGCAAGCGCCTTCGACTCTTCAATTGAGGAAGCGGAAGCAACTGGTGATGCCACCCTTATTCGTGAAGCTACGGCATCAGGAGTGAACCATGTTGTGAAATGGTTCATCCTTATCCTCGTGCTGGTTTTTGACCCTCTTGCCGTTACACTTGTCGTTGCTTTCAACGCATCTCTGATGAAACCCAAGGTTGTGAGCAGCGTTTCTTCCGATGGGACGGTCGCTATTGGTCAAGGTGATTCGATTATTATGGAGGAAGGTGGAGAGACTAGTTCAGGCGACAAGATTTGGACGAGACTAGGTTTGCTCCCGATATTTCTGGTAGTTGGTTTAGTTGTGCTTTGGGGCGGTTACACATTTCTTGGAGACAGTGATGAGGCCACTTCCAGCGGGCACGGTTTTTCGGACGGGAAAGTTTCCAGGACTGCTCGAGGAAAAGATTCCAAAGCATTTGGATATCTACCCGAAGACGCCTTTGCCGCTTTCGCATTTACGGGGGCTCGAGGAATGGAAGAAGTCGGGATTCCCAAGATTGTGCTCGATGGTTTTGTTCGCCGAGCCCCTTTCGTCCGCAACGTATGCTGGGATCCCGAGGCTTGTGGCGTGGCAAACGAAGGACGGTTTCTCTATTTCCTTAAATTCCCGGGTCAGCTTCAACGCCTTGGGCGCGAAAGCGACGTTCTTTTCGCCTTGGTTTTTCCTCTCGAGAATGCCGGGGCTCTGAAAGAATTCGTACTGCGTCAACTCGACCTCAAAAGTGCTTCTCCCGAATGGCGTGTCGTTGAAAACATCTCGCCAAGTTACGTTGCAGTCAGTCACAAGAGCGAACATGTCTCAATCGGTTTCGACGAGAATTGCCTGGTGGCCCTAACTTCTTGGTGGTCCGATGTCCCTTCTCCTACTTTTCTCGATGCAGAACTTCGTGATATTTTTGCTCGATCAGTTCCATATGATGCTCGGAGCGACGATGCTTTTGGCGATCTTGCGAGAGCTGATTTCGATGTCGCGCTTTCTTTCGATTCAAAACGCTTCTTTGCTGGAATCCCGAAGGAAAAGGAGGAAGACCATCTTTACTCGGATCTTCGCCAATTTCTAGACTTTCGCCTTCTATTATCAGGAAAGATGATGGATGGAGAAGTCATTCTGGACGGGCAATACATTTACGATAAGCCTGTTCTCGAAGAGGGTTTCGGCGTTCGCGTAGCTGGTGAACTCGAAGAAGTTCGAAACGGAAAACATGCTTCTGCCCTGCAGGGTTTTTCCGGAGAATTCATGGAGTTATTTGCCCAGAAATTCGACTTCAATACTGTGACGCAAATCCTTGAACGAGTTGATCTATCGCAGTCAAAGGGGTTCGAGATTTTTCGGTCTAAGGAATTCCGCAAGCGATCAAAAGGAAAGACAAAAGGTACTTTTTCCCTTGCCTTAGGTACACAAGAACCGGGTGGATCCGCTCTTCGTCGAAGTGTCGACCTGATCGTGGAGGCTCTCAACCCTTTATCTCCCGATTCCGGTTTCCCCGAGGTAATAACGGACACCGTTCCATCCGACATAGATAATCCATGACCATAAGAGGTGAAAGATTTTTGGCTACTTTGGTACTAGCGTGCCTGTGTAATTGCGCCACGACTAAACGCGACTCCACTGACAGTTCCGCCTCTCTAACCGACCTTCCAGAGCAATTTAAAGAAAAGGAGGTGGTTCGGGAGATTGAGAATAATGGAGGTGGGTCGGGAGAAGCCTTCACTGAAACCGGTTCACAGTTCAAGCCTGTTTCCAATGATGTTTCAAATAAATCGCCGAAAACAGCATCCGCACTTGCCGACTTAGCGGAAGGGCAGGGTGTACATTCTTCTGAGTTGGATCAACCCGATGTAGACAAGACCGAGTCCACTCCATCAGACTCGAACCTCTCATCTAAGGCTAAAGCAAACCCAACACCCTCGATAGTTGAAACCCAATCTGAAGCACCGGGATCCTATGGGAAAGAAAACCATTCCCTCGAATCAGAAAATGCTTTGGACATCCCCGAAAAAACAAATGATACGAACAATTTCGGAGAAGGAAACACCAATCCCGAAGTCGACACGCCTTTGGCGGACATCTTTACCAAGAATTCAACACCTGACTCGGATTCCCTCCAGAATGAATTAGGGGAGGGCGAGTCCTCCAAAGTGAACAAACCTATGCTTGAAAAGCCTCTTGCTCACACCGATTTGAAACTTACCGGTTCGGTCAAAGATCTACGGAATAAGAAATCTTCACTTGACCTCGCGCTTGGCCTTTCGACGGATGAAGCCTCACCGCCGGAGAAACCCGTCAATACCGTAAATAGGCTCACTTTTGAAAGCGACAATCAACCGGAACCTCCCTTTTCGAGCTCACCCATCTCCAATCTCGGATATTCCGGAGCGGATGCTGAACCCTCGAGCTTGGAAGCAGTGGGTTCGACGAGTCTGTCCTTTAGAGAACCTCACTCCAATGGAGCCAATATCGAATCCGATAAATCAACTTTGATTCAGTTGGGTCCCAGAAAGAAGACTACACTCATTGGTCCTAACAACAGTCCTCGTCGTTATGTGGGATTGAGCCAATGGCTGTCACGTAATTCTTCTAAAACTTCAGGACGTGACGACGTGTACGTCGGTCATAGCGAACCGAAAGAGTCCATCGATCTTGAGAGTTATATTGATAAAAGTCCTCTTGTGGGAATTCAAGAACCTATTCCTTGGGAGTATGACTCTATTGCCAGATTACTTCAACCGCGCGAGGTTGGATTATCCCCGAGCTCAGAAAAAATAGGCTTCGATTACGAATCCGTCCGCAAATTCTTTGGTCGAAAAAGTGGAATGGGGACAACTGAAACGAATCTGAATACAAGGTCTAGTGCATTTCGTTACGATGGAGTCTTGCACTGGTTGGACAGGCGGGAGAGTATCCCGAATCCTCCGAAAGCAAAAATAAATAAAGCTCGAAAGTATTCCAACGCTCTTAATTGGATTCGGAAAGAAGGTCGCTAGGTCATCAAGGTTATTTAGAATTTAAGCAGCTAGAAGATCGTTTCTTTAGAAGCCAATTTTTTGAATATTTAGGTTTCTATAATTTAAACAGGCTAACCATGCATTTCAGATTTACCGAAGCATCATGAAAAGCATCCTTAATTTCCGTACTTTATGGATTTGTATGGTACTTATGCTTTGCTTCTTTGCAGCTCGCATTATCAACATTGCCGCGGACATGAGCGAATTGATAAGCGAATTATGGAAATAGCGTCGGGCCGGGCTTCTCCAAAAAGCTAGCGAAGCATCTACTTGATCGGATTTCCAATTCTTAGCCGAGATATAGTACCATTGGGATGATTGCGCCTAAGAAGAATTCCAGCGCCTGCTGGTACAAGTGAATCATTAATCGGTGAACTGCCTGCACCGACTCGGCGCCATCCACCTGAATTAATGATAACTTTCGGAGCACCTAGATAACCAACTCCACCATCAGTTAAAGTAATTCCAACAACGTTGCTTCCCGAAACCGTGGCAATACCCTTTGCGCCATAACCACCACCGCCGACGAAGAGTGCATAAGCGTTGGACGCATAGCCTAAACCACCTGTCCCGGTTGACCAACTTCCAGTTCCAACAATGTAATCACAGTTACCGCTCTTCCCCTTGAGTTCAAATGAATGGGTAGATACGTTTGTAATTTCGTAGGAGCCGTTTGCCGCACTTTTGATGATGAGACCCGAGTCAGTTCCAGCAATAGTTCCGTTTTCATCCACTTGATTCTTTGGGGAAGTAGAATCGGTTTTGCGTCCGAGAACACCTGAGATCCTCACTAAAAATCCGTTTCGCAGACCGTGAGGCACCGAAGTGGTCACGACAACATTTTGGCCGACATAAGGATTTGTCATCATGGCAATTGAGCCAGATGCCAAAGAGATGTCCTTGCTTGTTAGAGATCCCGCAATTCCCGAACCCGGCTTGGCTGTTGCTTGGGCGGGTTCAGTTACGTCTTTATTGGTGCCATCGTGCCAATAGGTGGTCCAGACACCATTGTGTAGTATTTCCACATTGTCGGCTTCTTCGTCCGATGAGTGAGCATACCACTTATCAGTTTCGTTGAGGTCAGTAGTAATGTTTTCAGCTGCTATCAGATCGGAGAGCATCATGTCAGCCCCAAACGGATTGTTCATGAGAAAGGTGTCGTTGAAATCAGGAAGATATGCAAAAGAGTTAACCGTTAGGGCAACTCCTTCGAAAACGAGATCTACTGCGGGCGTGTTGTGATGAGCCAATATAAAGGCTTCATCAGGATAAATGATCGAGTCTGATGCATCGACCCCAAGCGCTCCCTTTCGACGCCAAGTTGTGCCGTCATGATAGTGTGCTTGATAGACAGTGGAATTACTTTCTCCCAAATAAACGTGATCGGCAGTTGTTGCATTACCCTCTTTCAGTTTAAGGGAAGGTGGAACGTAACCAAAAAGAGAACCCAAAGTCCATGCCGGCGAAATTTCGACGAGGGCATCGGGCTTTAAGATTGCACTGAGATCAAGATTGAGAGGATTAGCAAGAGTTACTTGATTTCCCGAATTTGAAGTAATCAGAAAAAAACGACCTTCGTTAGGATCTTCTTCCACTAGACGAAGGAAATGAGGACCGCCCTCGATTTCAACTCTAGGAGCATAGGAATAGCCTTTGCCTCTGTTGGTAACTGAGATTACAGTGACTTTCGATCCGTTCACTTCGGCGACTGCAATGGCATCTACTGCATCAACCGAGGCATCTGTCCCCGAATCCGGCGGGTGAATACGAATTTCGGGTGCTTTGAAGTAACCGCTACCATTAGAGTCGATTGAGATGGAAATGACTTCTCCGTTGATCACATCTGCCGTAGCTCGTGCTCGAGTCGTCGCAAACATCCCAGGCACAAACGGAAAAGACGGATAAGTCGGATCAAGAAGGTCGGGGAGTGTATCGAAGGTCAAGTTATTGTCTGCTACGGAGGCAATTTGGCCCCGAAAAGCAGCTTCACTTTTCAGCCCGGCTGAAACTACTTTGTAGAAAGGAGCTTGTTCGGACCCTGCTTCCAATTTGACTCCAAGGGATCCGCTCAAGTCTCCAACTTCGCCCGTATCCGCACAGAATGTGTTGGAAGGCGAACCGATGATACAGATCGCTGCAACGTAAAACATTTTGGAATTAATTCCTTGAGCCATGTGATTGCCTCTTAGCACGAGATTATCTAACAACATTGACCGAATTTCCTTCCAGTGCAAAGCGAAATTTTTGGATACTCTACTCCAAAATATCGCATGGCAGAGAATTCGATGTGGCTTTTGGCTAAAAAAAAAGGTTTTTGGAAGAGGTGCAAAAGCTATTCTATCTCTTATTCTTTACTCATGCGTTATTCGGTAATTGTTTGCTCTATGGCGCGGATGTTGTGTTTCCCCATTTTAAAGAACCACCTCACGAATACCAAAAGAGAATACCGACCGACCGTTTCTCAAAACTCAAAGTAGATATCGAAACGGGCAAGGTTCATCTCGACCAGACCGATCCCAAAGCCTATCTGCTAAGTTTGCTTCGCACCTTGGGCATTTCACCATTTACGCAAACCTTGGTTTTTTCTACTACCAGTCTTCAGTTGAGCCGAATCTCGCCAGAAAATCCAAGGGCTATTTACTTCAATGAAGACATTTACGTCGGTTGGGTTCCAGGCGGAAAAATCGAGGTCATCGGAATGGATCCTCAATGGGGTGCGATTACCTATATGTTCGAGATTCCTCGACCAAAATCGCCACCGTCTCTCATTCAACGCTCCACACGTTGCATGAATTGTCATGCCTCAAGCGATATTGGTGGTGCTCCCGGCTTATTGATAAGTTCGGTGGTGCCTGGTCCCGGAGGGGGGAGTCTGGATGCCTTCAGGCAAGAAAACTCCGGTCACGAAGTGCCTTTCAGCGAGCGCTTCGGAGGATGGCACGTGACAGGAAAGCACGGAATAACAAAGCACTGGGGAAATATTACGGGAACTCTTTCTCCTGCAGGTCTCAAGACAATTCCAAACAAACCCGGACAACGATTTCAGCTCGCTCGTTACCCGGTGCGCACGAGCGACATCCTAGCGCACCTTCTATTCGAGCATCAAGTCGGGTTCGTCAACCGCGTGGTTTCTGCTGCTTACAGAGCACGAGCGGTGCTTGCAGGAGCAGTTCCAAGTATTGGTGACTCCGATGCGCATACTTTTCTCGATGAGGAAGCCAATTCCTTGGTTCGCTATTTGCTGTTTGCCGATGAAGCGAAATTTCCTGCTGCAGGCGTAGAAGGCTACCCACTATTGCTTAAGGATTTCAGTAAAAACAACCGGCAGAATAAAATGGGATTCTCCCTTAAGGATTTAGACCTTTCCACCCGCCTTTTTCGTTTTCGTTGCAGCTATATGATTTATTCCGATTCATTTGCCGGTTTACCCCAAGAACTAAAAATGCGGGTATTCCATCAACTTGACCAAGCTTTGAGCATCGAGACTGCTTCGCCTCATTTTGCTTATCTTCCGCTTGCAGAAAAAAGAACAATTCGAAGCATCCTAAGGGAAACCCTTTCGGGATTGCCCAAAGATTGGTAATTGTTCTCACCATAAAAAACGGGTGCCCGATTGAATCAGGCACCCGTTGCTAAAAGAGATGTTAAGCTAAGCGCTTACTTCTTTGCCAGTTTGCCACCTGCTTTCTTCCAACCGGAAATACCTGCGGAAAGATGCTTGATGTTCTTGTAGCCTAGCTTTTCGGCGGCAGCTGCACCTCGTTTGTAAGCACTGCAACCAGGACCTCCGCAATAGGCAACTACCAAGGTGCTTTTGTCCTTTGGCAGAAGTTTTGCCAAATTCTTTGCACTGGAACCGAATTCAATGGCAGTCGGAATATGTCCCTTTTTAAATGAGCGTGCTCCATTGACGTCAATGACTGCAACCTTGCCGGCCTTTATGGCGCTCTGAAGATCTTTAATGCTAACGTCGGGATATTCTCCGGCGAAAATAGCGGTAGCGAAGAGAGATGAGATAAGTAGAATCAGAATTTTTTTCATGATTAATGGATGGGTTGATTTTGCACTACAAGCTCCAGTCAAAGAGCTGTTTTGAGAATGAGAGGAAAATTTGATCGTTGATCCTCGTGAGAGCAACTTTTTTCTATCGTGAAAAGGATTTTTCCAAATGGGAGGTCGAGCATCTATTTTCACCATTCGAAGAGTAAAGAAGGATTATGCGATAAAGGAGACGATGCGCTCAGCAGCGAAGGACCCTCCGTTGCCGTTCCCGATGCCTTTGAGGGATTGGAACAGCAGTTCGTCCAAACGGTCGAGCCAAGAACCACCGTTGAAATCGGTCTCCGATAACGTGAACCCCGGTATGTGCTTATCCAAATAGGCTCCAAGGAAAGGGGACTCACGAAAGTTGTCACGGAGAACACGGGCGAAAGGAATACCCGAGACTTGAACTTCCGCCACTGTACCGTAACCGGCTTTTCCGACGAGCGCATCGGAGGCTCGAACGAGATCCGGGTGGTGATGACCGGATTGATGAGGCAGGTGAATAAGGTTGGCTTCGCGGCGCAAGGTTCCCGATGAACCGGACAGTAGGAAGCGAACCTCGGATCGTTCTCGAAGTCGGTCGACCATATCGTATGAACCTCGAATCCCTCCGGTAGTGAGTAGAACGAGGTGTTCATCAGGAAGTACATCAAGACTCGCTCGAATTGTCTCTCGAGGGACTCGGAACCGTCTTGAGATTGGAGGAATGGAAAGAGCTCCCGGGATCCGATTACAAACAGGTTCCGTTTGCAAATGGAGATTCGCTTTTGCGTACATGGATCGAAGGCATTCTATGGAATCCGAGAACGCAGGCATTTCGTCGAGGTATTGTTCGTAAATCCAGTCCCAAGTAAAATTCTCCAATAGGATCGAGGGAACGCCAAGTGAATTAGCTACGGCTATTCCAACCGCTGAGATGTCGCAGAGAATCGCCCGACAATTGCTTCGTTGCAATCTATTCACAAATGGCTCGATAGTGGATTTCGAGAGGGGAAGGAAGTCCTTCAGAAGATCAAGCGTCGCCGGCAGGTCGTGTTGAAAGGGATTTTTTTGGACGAGTCCTACGTCTACGTTGACGTCATGATGAATGAAACAAGCTGGGTCGAGGTTTTCCGCAAGGAACCAGTATGGCGTTTGAGTAAAAACCTCGAATTTCAGGGTCGGAACCAATCTTTGCAGTTCCTCAAGGACTCCAAGAGATCGTGATGCATGTCCGAACCCGTGAGATGTGATAAAGCAGCCGAGCGTGGGCTCGCTCACGGAGTGAATATTAGCTCCAAGTAGGATGTCAACTGATCAGAAGGGGCCCATTGCTTTCCATTGTGGATGATGATGCCTCTACACTTTCTAGATGCCGAGTCTGCGGCTTCATCATAACTTAGAATACGGTAGGGCGATTTCCCCTTTGGCGGTTCCCCTGAAGCTGGTTCTACCCGAACGGGAAATCCATGTGCTGCAAAGTAAGCATCCCATGCCTTTGGGGATTCGCCCGGCTTCAGTTTGATTGAGAGTGCAGGGTATCTCTTTACGAAATCCGGAATTCGCGAACTTCGGACTCGAACCTTAGCGACGATTGGAAGGGATTGAATAAAGGAGAGAGGTGTCGCCATGGATTTACTTTTGTAAGACTCGTAAAAAGAGAGGGGGTTTAGACCTACGAGATTAAATCCACTGAAATTGCCGTGACGGTTGGGAGTATTGAAAGGACGCTTCGCATACCAGGTCTGAAAGTGGTCCGATAATCGTAGACCTAATTCGAAATGCAAGTGAGAGCGATTCAGAGGGATTCTGAAGGAAGACGTATTTCCCATTATACCAAGTCGCGAGGCTACTTTGACCGGAACGCCGGGTTTGATATGTGAATCTATTTCAGAAAGATGGGCATATAGAGAATACAAGGCGGGCTTCACTCCGGGGTGTTCGAGAACTAAATACTTCCCATAACTGCTATGAGTGGACGTTCGACTCGCATGCCTGACGATCCCATCCATAGCGGCAAATACAATATCGTCTGCACGACCGCTAGCATCTCTTTTAACTGGAAAAAGGTCTAATCCCTCATGGAACTTGTTTCCATTGTTTCGAACACATCCGTAAGCGCCGGACGAGAAGGGTTTTTCAGGACCCGTCTTTTGTAGAAATTTAGCGATTTGCAATCCTTGGCTGAAAGCCGGATTAGGCGTGGGCCATGAAAGTGAAAAATCGGCACCAAACAAAGTCAAGGGGAAGCAAGAGAGGAAGATTATTCCGGCAACCGAGAGCAAAGACATATTCGGTAGGGCGTTTCTGGTATTTGACATCGAATCCCTGAAAGGTTATTTATTTTCCTCCTTGGCCACGAGATACTGAATCGCTGTAATTGATTGAGACAGTTCATCATGTAGGTAGCGAGCCTGTTCATCGGTTTTAATAGAATTCAACAACACAGGTAGAACTCCGTTGGATATTGCGTTGTCTATCGGATGCACTCCCATCCGTTGGCCGTTGATTCCAAGAATCAGGTTTTTGCCGGAATGCTTTACGGATAGGGTATGAAGAAGTATGGATGCCCTACGATTAAATGCGAACCAAAGAGCATAGGAACGATCCTCGGGTTCAGGGGAGAAAATGTTATCGACCGTACCGAGGTTTACGCCGATTACATCAAATTCAAGAAGCACAGGAACAGTGGGTTGACCCTCAAGTACAAAACGTGGGCGCATGGTAATTTGGCCAACATCAGGTCGTTTTTCTCGACAAGATGTAATTGCAGTCATTGCCAATAAGCTAAGACTAGACAACGCTTGGCGACGATTAAACAAATTTAAGTTCTCCACTTTTCCACCCATGTCCATTCCTCTTTGATAGCAATTATTATAGCATCCGAGTGTTGCCATAACACTCACTTTTGCAAGTATGCCCACACAATCCAACAAATCAAACAAAATGCCCACAGAAGATAATCAAATAGACATGCCCCGTGGAATAGCGGGTTTAGTCGTCGATTTACAACCTGTTTTTCTAGAAATAGTACATGAACCGGAGACTTTTGCTTTAAATTGCCGATTTCTAATCGAATCTCTCAACCTTTTTCAAATCCCGCTTTTCTTTACCGAGCAAGTTCCGGCAAAGCTGGGCCACACTGAAGATAAATTTCTTTCGCTTGCTCCAAATGCTCCGATTTTCAAGAAAGAAACTTTTTCCGCTCTTGGGGCGAATGGCCTTTTGGATGCTTTTGCAGATAATGGGATAGAGCACTTGCTTCTGGCAGGTGTCGAGACTCCGATATGTGTGTACCTAACAGCCTTGGAGGCACTTTCCGCAGACCTAGAAGTAACGATTCTTACTGACTGCGTAACTTGCAGACGCCATTCCGACGGGGAATGGGTTCTGAGAAAACTGGCAGCTGCAGGCTGCCATCTTTTGCCAGTGGAATCTGTCTTATATGGCATCTTAAGGGGAGCGAATCATCCCCATTTCAGAGCTTTTACAAAGCTTGTAAACAACAGAACAGCCAGGTAAAGGCTTTTTCCGGCTTGCATGCCTCTTCATTTACCTCTCTTTATTAAATAAAACTCTTTAATTACGATAAAGTCTTTATAATACAAATGCTGGCAGTCACTCATTCCGCAACTCTATTGGGTGACAAAGCATTGCCCGTTACAGTAGAGGTAAATGCGGGAGAAAAGGGGGAAGTTAAGTATGCGTTGGTCGGATTGGCGGATGCTGCGGTAAAGGAATCCTTGGACAGGATTTTATCCGCTCTTTCGAATGCAGGATTCGCAAAGCCACGTACTCATGTAACCATCAATCTCGCACCCGGAGATCTGCGTAAGGAAGGAGTTGCCTTTGATTTACCCATTGCCTTGGGAATACTTGCTGCTACGGGGCAACTCAAAAGTGAGATTCTGCAGGACTACCTAGTTGCAGGCGAGTTAGCCCTGTCCGGACAGACTCGTCCAGTGAGAGGAGGCTTGTCTATGACCCTGCTTGCCGCGGAACTAGGCATTAAAGGCGTGATTCTGCCTCTGGAGTCTGCAGAAGAAGCTTGCCTTGTTGAATCATCGAAAGTGTACGCAGTCGGATCTCTGGACGAAGCAATTCGTTTTTTGTCCGGGCAAATGGAAATGGTCCCCTTAGATGCATCTAAAAGCAGCTACTTAAAGGAACCACGAGGAGATGAAACTGTAGACTTTTCGGAAGTCAAGGGTCAGGCGAATCTGCGACGAGCTGTCGAGGTGGCGGTGGCAGGTGGACACAACTTACTGATGATGGGACCGCCAGGATCAGGAAAATCCATGGTTTCAAAACGCATCCCAACGATTCTTCCCGCCCCTTCTAAAACCGAATACCTTGAAATTCTAGGAGTCCATTCGGCTGCGGGCAGAACCTGCTCTGGAGAAAACCGTTCCTTTTGCAGACCTTTTCGCTCACCTCATCATACAATTAGCGATGTGGGCTTACTGGGCGGAGGAGTCATTCCTGGACCCGGAGAAATTTCCTTGGCCCACAATGGCGTCCTTTTTCTTGACGAATTACCTGAATTCAAACGTTCAGCCTTGGAAGTTCTTCGGCAACCTTTGGAAGACGGTCAAGTGACTATCTCAAGAAGTGCGGGAAAGATAACTCTTCCAAGCCGTTTTATGCTTGTTGCTGCAATGAATCCATGCCCTTGCGGATATTTGGGCGACCCTTTTCGCGAATGTCGTTGTTCGACTCCTCAGATTCAGAAATATAGGGCAAGAGTGAGTGGACCACTTCTGGACCGAATCGATATTCACATAGAAGCTCCCGCGGTCCAAATAGAGGAATTGCAAGAACGATCCTTGGGAGAAAGTTCAGAAACAGTGAGACAAAGAGTGGAACCATGTCGTCGAATACAGGTTGAACGTTTTACGGTTTCCGAAACCACCTCGAACGCGGGAATGTCGCAGCGCCTCATTCGTGAACACTGTCGCATAGGGAAAGATGAATCCAAATTACTGAGAAACGCCATGGAGGAACTTTTACTTTCGGCTCGGGCTTATGATAGGATATTAAAAGTTTCTCGTACCATAGCCGACTTGGCGAACTCAAGAATGATTCAAATGCCACATTTACTTGAAGCTATACAATATAGGAACCTTGATAGGTCTTTATTTGTTTAACTACTACCTTTCTAATTTTTTTATTTGAACTTTATGTCATCTCTTGTTCTAAATTTTTTGTAAATTGATTTGCACTATATCATCATTGAAACACTCTTAAATTATGGCTACCGACACCCAAAATCTAACTATCAAAGAACTCGAAGCCTTAAAAAAAAAGGCAGCTAAAGAACTTAAAAAACTGGATGCTGAGATTGCTAATAAAAAAACAGCATCCGAACAACGCAGCAGACTTTTTTCGCTAATCGAAAACGATCATAAGAGACACAAGCGTGAAGACGGTTCCAATGCGTTCAGAGGCGTTGGAGACTATCTTGAATGTTATATTCGTGGGATTGCTCCCATAGCACGTTCCAATCTTTTCTCTCGCTTTGGAATTTCCAGTCGGCGGGGGAAAGTGACTCCGGAAGTAGTTCAACAGATTAAGAACGAACTCGCATCGGGTCAGACTTTGCAAGCTTCAGCTGAGTCGGCAGGTGTGTCAATCGCCACTGCCATGAAAGTTAAGAAGGGAGAATACGACAACACAGAAAGTTGATATATCCTTAACGCAGTATTTTTTACGCCGCAGGGTTCTCCTGCGGCGTTAATTTTGCTTTATCCATGAACCACGATGGATTAAAAACTCACTTATCAATCGTTTTAACTCTTGAGAAAAATTGATGGTGTATGCTACTTGAATAGGGCCGAAGCCATCGGATATCTTCTTCATGCATACAAGGTGAAGTGGTGCATGACTCGCTGGAGTGGCCAGACTGTAATCATTTCCTTGGAGTCGGCAGATGGGAATAAACTTCGCAGGAAGGTTGCTGCCTATAAGGCGAAAGGGAGCAAAATTGTCCGTGTTTGTAAAGAAGACCTCGACGGTTTCTTCGGAACTAATCAATAGTTTCCACCCAAAGTAGAACAACAGACTATTCTTCTTCGTCAGGAATGTCTAATTTATGCATGGTCGTTTCTTCCCCTTTAGAATCAACGGTAATAACGGTCATAATCTTACAATCCTTACCTTGAGCCTGAAAACGCTTGGGTTCTCCATCAGCTTGCATCACCTGCAACAACCCGGGTTTGGATGATATTTCTACACATTCCAGCAAATCTTTACCATTGTAACCTTCTTCGTGCGAGGTCGAATACAAACCGTCCGGATGAACAAAGCAAACGATCCTTCCATAGCGAATAGTAGTACCTCTCTTATGCCTAACTACTACTCCTTTTTCAAAGGTTTTCTTTTTAAACAACTGCTTGCGAGGAGTATAATGTTTTAAACGAGATTTCTTAGTTTTAAAAGAACGCATACCATCTGAACCTTTTTCCAAGGGAGTTAGTTCATCAGGGTGAACTTCGGCACACTCCATTGTAGGATCAGCAGGATCATCCTGAAGAATCATTAGAATTTCGCCACATCGTTTCTTACCTTTAACTGAAACCGTTTCTCGAACGATATCTCCAATTTCTAAATCTTTCTTTTTTTTCTTTTTCTTAGGAGCTACCATTGTATCAAGTGATTGATGATTGAAGATTAACAGAAGAGATTATTCTAGTAACCGATAGAAAGTATATATCGCAAGAATTATTATTGAGCGGCAAGACGTTGGCGACGGCAATCCCCGCAAATGCAAAATTTCCCATGACCAAAATCCATGGGGGGAGGGATATCCTCAAACAGAGTTCCTCGACCGGACGATTTCTGAGGTTTTCCAGGTTGTGTGTCCTTACTTATAGAAGTCGGTTGTCGTTGGTCTTTTGCAGATCTCGAACTAGCTAATGAGCGTCTCTCAGCTAATTCAGCATACGCTTCACGCTGCTTTTTTCGTACTGTGAAAAGATAAGCTACGCAGGTTTTGAAGTCAGTTTCATCAACGGACAGAACATTTCGCTGTTTTGAAGTTTTAGCAGGTGAAATATGGAGTTGATTTCCGACAAGAGCCAATGCTACGACCTCATCGCCTGCGGCACGGGGAAAACTTCCTATTACTTGACCGGAAGGCGTTTTAATTTCAAAGTTCAAAGCCCGCTTAAGAGTCACTCCGGATAATGGGAATACAGAAGGTGGAATTTTTGTCCAATTTTTTACGCTGGCTAAGAGTTCTTCGGTAAAGGCGGGAGCTTGAGGACCCTCTGGCGAAACGGGAAGGGTGGGCTGAGGGTGGGGTGGGCGTACAGGTAACAATGTTTTCGGAGTAGAGGGTAATTCGGGTAAAACAGCGACTTCGGGTTCGACTACTTCGGGAGCAAGGGAAACATTCGCATCGGAGGAATCATTTGGTTGATCAGGTTCCGTTGAACCATTATCGCAACCCCATAGGAGGAGAACCGGAAGTAAAACCATGAAGTACACATTTTTCACAATAAAGATATTCTGGGAAAGGTTACCGTCAATGCAAGCGCCTTTCGGTCGAGAATATTTATTGGACATTCTTTTCCCTGCAACTCAGGCGAATGCCTTGACGAAATGACACTTGCTCGGCATGAAAGGTTTTCTTCCATGTTGTTTTCACCTGCAAGTTTAATTGCGATCAATTGCGCCATTTTTTCAGGCATTGCCATTGGGTCGATTCTTAAAGAAGGAAATGACGATTCATGGACAGTGGTGTTATCGATCTTGGGAGCTTTAGTGAATGTTTTCGTTTGGCGACATTTTAGGAATAAGAATTTTATAAATGCTGAATCGATGGAAACTGAAAGTTCTACTGAACGAGAACGGTTGATGGAAGAGTTGAGCGAAGAAGCCGAACGGCGTCGCGAACTTGATCGAATCGAGCGAAATTGACGGTAATTCCTGATATGAGTAAATACAGAACAGGTCCCTTCGCGACCGCCAAGATGCCACCTGGCATCACATACATAATTGGAAATGAGGCAGCCGAGAGATTTTCCTTCTACGGGATGAAGGGAATCCTCGCGATCTTCATGGTGCAATACCTACACCTCATGGGGTCGGAAGCAGGCACTGCGATGACCGAAGCCGCTGCCAACGAGAAGGTTCACTATTTCAACACCTTCGTCTACGCCACCCCGTTTCTGGGAGCTCTATTGGCAGACGCCTTCTTCGGAAAATACCGTGTCATCGTGTGGCTTTCCATCGTCTACTGTATGGGACACGCCACCCTGGCCTTCATGGGCGAAGTTGGTGACGCCAAGTGGTTGTTGTTCGCGGGCCTAGCACTCATCTCACTCGGCGCGGGTGGTATCAAGCCCTGCGTATCTGCACACGTTGGAGACCAATTCGGCAAATCAAATAGCCATCACCTTCCCCGCATCTTCAACATCTTCTACTTTTCCATAAATCTCGGAGCCTTCATCTCGATGCTCCTCACCCCTTGGCTACTGAAGTGGTACGGCCCGCATCTCGCCTTCGGCATCCCCGGAGTGCTTATGGCATTAGCGACCTTTGTCTTTTGGCTTGGCCGAAAGCAATTCGTCCATGTCCCGGCCGGAGGAATGCAATTCGTCCGCGAAACGTTCAGCTCCCATGGGATCAGATCACTTGTAAAACTGATCCTCTTGTTTCTCTTCATAGCCATGTTCTGGTCCCTCTTCGATCAAACTGGGTCGTCATGGATTTTTCAAGCGCTGGACATGGACCGTAATCTCTTCGGACAGGAGTGGCTCCCCTCGCAAATCCAATCCATCAATTCCCTCTTCGTCCTAACCTTCATTCCGATCTTCACCTTTGTCCTCTACCCTCGTGTCAGTCGCGTATGGAATCTCACTCCTCTACGTAAAATCAGCATCGGCCTCTTCCTTATGACAGCGGCTTTTTCTCTCACCTCCTTGATCCAAACGTGGATCGAGAACGGAGAGCGCCCTTCGATTATCTGGCAAGTGCTCGCCTACGCCCTTCTGACGGCAGCAGAAGTCATGGTTTCCATCGTCGGACTCGAGTTTGCCTACACCCAGGCACCAAAACGCATGAAGTCGATGATCATGTCTTTCTTCCTCTTTTCGGTAGCCTTCGGCAACTTCTTCACGGCACGGGTCAACCACTTCATTCAGATTCCAAGCATCGAGCTCACCGACGAAGCGCATCCCGGCTACGATGGCACACTCGGCACTTCAGATGATCTTCACATCAATGAAGATGGAGATATCATCGAGTCCAGTGTCCAAGCACAGCTCCAGCAGGCATTCGAATCCATCCAATCTGCAGCAGTGAAAAAATCCGACTTGCTCCCCGACCAAGAATCAGGCCAAGCCATCATAAACAGCATTGTTGATTCATGGGGGAATCCACTCCATTATGACATCCTCAATTCAGGAACCGCAAGAATCACCAGTGACGGACCGGACCAAAAAAGCAAAACCAAATGGGATCTAGGAATGATGATCACCTACACGGATGCTGAGATCGAAGAAGACCCCAAGACTTGGCTCGCAAAGCGGAAAGACAAACTAGGAATAACCAAAACCAAGAAAACTGATGAAAACAAGGGTCTTCTCAGCCCTGAATACTTCGCTGGTGGCCAAACTAAACTCGAAGGCTCCACCTACTTCTGGTTCTTCACTTGGATCATGCTCGGCACTGCAGTCCTCTTCATCCCCTACGCTTACTTCTACAAAGGCGAAACCATTCTCCAAGAGTAAGCATCCCTTTCATTATTTCTCCTTACGGTATCCTTCGTGAACTTTTTCGCCTCTGAGGGGAAGCGTTTCATTCTAAATGAAGATGGTTCCTACAAATTTCCGGGAGATTCCAAGATTTGATTCCGGACAGGATTGATTGGCCTTGTCGAAGTTCATTTGTCTTTGTTTCGAAATCCTAAAAGTCTAAGAAATACCTTCAAGAGGAGAAGTTCGAACCAGTCGACACCTAGGTGGTCCGAAGTGACAAATCCCTCACATGACCGCAACGAGGAAGTTTTTGTATGGAAGAGAGCATTTGTCGTTTTATAAATGACAATTCCTGTCGCACGGCTGCACCAGAAGCATGAATCATTAGCACCCCGTCGTCCGTAAGCCTATCAGGGGCGCACTTACCTGCAAAGGCACGGCCAACTACCTTGGTCCAATTCGCAGCTATTTCCCCTTCAGCCGTTTCCTCTTTACCCAGTTTCATGTTCTCAAAGGCGATATCCAGTATATCGTCCATGGACCTAGGTTCTCTTCCTTTGAATTGCTCCAGAAACGGGGAATGAGGAAGAGTACGGAACACCTGTACCAGGTCTGCCGTAGATTCTCTTTTTCTCCGTTTTTTTGCAGTCATCACATTTAGTTTGTTAAGCCATTAGATTCGCGAAGCCAAAGAAAAAATATTACTGAATTTTCTTAATAAGGTCGATAATGCTTGCTCGAAGTCAAAGGTAAGGCAAAGAAAACTATATTAATGACCTCTATCTGTATTTCTAAAATAAATTTGTATGATCGTATCACCTAAAATTCGTGGATTCGTTTGTATCACAGCCCATCCGACAGGTTGCTTTGCCAATATGGCGGAGCAAATTGCATACGCAAAGGAGCAATCTTTGCCTGCGGGCAAAGGTCCCAAGCGAGTTCTTGTAATCGGAGCATCTACTGGTTACGGTTTATCATCTCGTGTAACGGCCGCGTTTTCGTGTTCCGCCGATACTCTCGGAGTTTATTTCGAGAGAGAGGCGACCAATGGAAGAACGGGGACAGCCGGCCATTACAATTCTCAAGCCTTTTGCGAAGCTGCAGAGATGGCGGGCTTAAAAGCGATCGACGTAAATGGAGATGCGTTTTCAGATGAGGTCAAAGACGAGACTATCGAAAAAGCGAAGGCATTGGGAGGGCAATTCGATCTCGTGGTCTACAGTCTAGCATCTCCTCGAAGAACGGATCCGTCGGACGGGCAAAGCTATAAGGCATGCTTAAAGCCTATCGGTGCCGTGTATAAGAACCAGACTCTTGATACCGACAAAGGGGAGGTGAAGGAAATCTCTATAGATCCGGCCTCTGAAGATGATGTGCTTAATACGACTAAAGTAATGGGCGGGGAGGACTGGAAAGCTTGGACGGAAGCCTTGTTGGATGCCGATTTATTAGCTCCGGGTGCAACTAACGTCGCATATTCTTACATCGGCCCGCAGGTCACATGGCCCATTTACCGAAACGGTACGATTGGACGAGCAAAGGAAGATCTCGAACAGACCGCTGGCGAACTGATGTCATTGATGGAGGGTAGAATTGGCGGAAAGGCTTATGTTTCAGTCAATAAGGCGGTCGTAACTCAAGCCTCCTCAGCCATTCCGGTGGTTCCCTTGTACGTGTCGCTTCTCTTCAAAATCATGAAGGAGAAAGGCAGCCACGAGGGATGCATCGAACAGACTTGCAGGCTTTTTCGCGATCGACTCTATGCTGACGGAGACCCAGAAAGAGATGATTTGGGTCGCATACGCTTGGATGACTGGGAGATGTCTTCCGATATACAGGAAACTATCATCGAACGATGGCCGCTATTGAATACAGAGAACTTATTTGAATTGACGGATTTCGAAGGTTATCGAAAAGAGTTCTTAAAGCTATTCGGGTTCGGTCGTGCAGACATTGATTATTCTGCGGAAGTGGAAGTATAGACCGCAACTTATTTAGGCGTAGGAAGGAGGATGGCGGCCAATCTGAATCAATCGGCTTTCGTTGCCGTTGTTTCCTTCTTTTTGGTTGAAGTAGTATCCTTGCTTTCGGATTTCGAACTACCCTTATCCGAAGCCTTGGAGCTATCGGTGCCGCTGGAACTTTCTTTATCCGATTCCTTCTTCTTTGGTTCGGCCTTCTTCTTGTAATCAGTCTCATAAAAACCAGTGCCTTTGAAGATAAGCCCTGCCCCGGCACCTATTTTTCGGCGAGCCTTGCGTTTTTTGCATTTGGGGCAGGATTTGGACGGAGAGTCCTTCATCGACTGAAACAACTCCCATTCGTGACTGCAGGCTTCGCAAACATAGTCGTAAGTAGGCATAATATTTAAATGTGCACTAGTAAATCAGCGGTTAAAGATTGGAGCACTATTTTTTGGGGATGAGATTAGGAATCTTTTTCCATTTCCCGAAAGAGAGCACTGGAATAGGCAAGTAGGCTCAGAAATCCAATAAAGAAGGCGAATCCATACAAAGGAAAGGCCAGCAAGCACAATCCCCAAAACGCGAGAATGGGAAATATGAGTGCTCTACATGCGCTCACGGCCAAGGTCGCGACCTCTCTGATTCTCCAGGCATCAGCGTATAGACCATCTCGAGCATAACTCCTGACTCCGGACAAGAAAAAAAACATGCCCACGAATGCACCGATTCCCACAGGCAAATAAGCAGCCACTCCCAGAAAGCCAAAAGTCAGTAAATCCAAGAACTCGCTGACACCCCATCCTAACAATACAGGTAGTATCAAGTATCCCAGAAGAAGTAGAGCTAGTTTGCTCCCACTTGCAAAAAGTTCCAAAAGGGAAAAATCTTGCCACAGAGGGAGTTCACCATCTCCGGAGCGACTCAATCGCAAAGTATACTCCATGAGATAGCCCAAGGGCAGGAAGTTTACAACAGGAATAAAGGTCAAGGCACCTCCCCACAACATTTTGGGCATCCAGCCGGCTTGACCGGAAAGCCGGGTGCAGAGGGCTTCAAAACTTGGCATAATCTATTTTAAATGCCATTATTGCAAATTTTCCGCAAGTCATGAATTTCACTCGTCAACTAAACGATCTGCAAGAAAAGATTAATAGGGCATTGGATTTTCGGCTTCCGGCGCCTGCCACTCGACCCCGCCGTCTTCACGAGGCAATCCGTCACAGTGTATCTGCTGGAGGTAAGCGAGTCCGACCTATTCTCGTTCTGTCTGCGAGCCAACTCTTCCCATCGGGCAACAACGCCATGTCGGCTGCCGTCTCCATCGAGTGCATTCACACTTACAGCTTGATTCATGACGACTTGCCCGCCATGGACAACTCAGACCTGCGGAGAGGGCAACCATCTTGCCACAAGGCTTTTGACGAGGCGACGGCGATACTCGCTGGAGATGCTCTACTGGCAATGGCTTTTGAGATTCTTTCCGTGGATTATTCGGATCAGCCTGATCTGATTGCGCCTCTTGTTAGAATATTAGCCAACGCAGCAGGCAGCGAAAGGCTCGTAGGTGGCCAGATGGAAGACTTATTGGCAGAGGGTTCCACCCCTAATACCGACACACTCAAGTATGTTCATGAAAACAAAACCGGAGCTCTTCTCGTGGCCTGTGTGGAGATGGGATTGTGTCTCGGGGGGAAGAGAGGAAACGAGGAAGTCCTAATTCTCGGCCGTCGATTGGGGATGTCTCTTGGATTAGCATTTCAGGCTATGGATGACCTGCTTGATGCAACCAGAACGACGGAGGAGCTAGGTAAAGACGCTGAATCCGATGCAGCTCAAGGAAAGGCTACCTCGGTCGCTTTTTGTGGTATAGAGGAGACTAGGATTAAGGCGAAGGAATATACGCAAGAGGCTCTTTCATTTGCCCGTGAAATTGGGGGCGAAAATGAATTTTTACTCGAATTGATCGCCTATCTTTTAAACCGAAAAAAATAGAGAGTGACAAAGGAGGAAATCCCAGACTTTTTCGGCACCTTCAGCCTACCCGAAGATTTTGAACATAACTTCGGCAAGCATCGCGACTGGAAGATACGTCTGGATGCATCCCGTGAACTAGGCTTGGGATTTGCCGCACCGGGAGGAAACTTTACAAGAGCTTTGTTTGAAGCTGTCACGAGCGGATTGGCTGGTGAAGTCAAATCAGCGCTGAAGGGGCAACGAGTGGTAGAATTAGGTGCAGGCATGATGGCTTACGGTTATGCTCTCACGGCATCCTCCGCAGCCAAGAACTACTTGGCAGTCGAACCGTTCTATGCCGACGTGCTCTCCAAATCGATTGCTGAAATGATCCGTGTTCGGAATGAATTGCTACCTAGAATTCCCTTTAAGGTTAGGCCAACGGACATGCTCGAACACCTACAAGGAGAAGGGGACGACTTGATTAGCATCGTCGCCTGTGGAATAGAAAACTGCATTCTTCCTGACGAAAGATACAAAAGAAAAGTAGAGGCTGAAGTCATCAGGACTTTGCACCCGGATGGGGCTTTTATCAGCTCGCACAGCGATATTGATCCTCAAGGGCTTCAAGTAAGTGAAAAGTGGTTTCGCCGCCTTGAAAATCCCACTGTCCAAGATCGGGTCAGAATTTACAGAAAGCCATGACGCCGTCCTAATTGCGGTGTGTTACCGATTACTCCGAATGCTGTGCCTTCCAATCAGGAAGTAACTTGCGATAAAGGAAAAATATCATGAATCCGAGTACGA
The DNA here is from genome assembly GCA_002730975.1 of Opitutia bacterium. Classification (GTDB taxonomy): domain Bacteria; phylum Verrucomicrobiota; class Verrucomicrobiia; order Opitutales; family Seribacteraceae. The sequence goes on along the minus strand of PCBO01000118.1, from coordinate 9,210 downwards.
ACCCACAGGTTAGATTAAATAACACGACCCAGAAAAACCATGGTTTCTCACACTCGGAACTACTCAATGCATAATATCCGGTGATTGCCATGGCTCCGCCGGAAATAACCACATAACAAAACCCAACCCATTTCCCAGCTATGGCATAACGGGGTAAATCAGTAGAAAAAAGCCAGATCAGGCCACCCAACATAAAGTAGAAAGCAGACCAACCTCGAGCAAGGTATTCCACGAGAACGGCTACTGGAGTATTCGGTTCGACTTCAGCAACCGCGACTTTGAGCCATGCATCCGGCATGATAACCGCAACAAGGGCCAACATCATGGAACCTCCGAAAATTCGGAGTAGAACGACTAGCATCTTGGCCGAAAACTCTCGGCTCATCTGGTTAACGATTTCAGGCGAAGGCGATCCGAGTGCTCTTTTCGATTTGAGCAAGCATGGTTCGCACTTCATTTCGAAGTTCTTTCAATTTAGCTTTAGAAAGAGCCAACTTATCATGGGTCGCTTTTTGCAGTTCATCACAAATTTCCAAAAGCCGAGCAGCCAACTCGTTAAGTAAATCCATCGCCTTTAGGAAAAGTGGATCGTTTTCAGTGCCCGATTCCTTCATGGATAGCATACTGGCTTCCAACTGTCGCCGTGTTTCCCGAGTTTCTGCCAATAGAATTCTTTCCTTTGGTACTCGTTTTAAATCACTGGCCAGGCCGATCTTGGAACAAAACCAAATTATCCATTTGGACGGGTCTAACTGCCAAGGTTTTACCCCGTTTCGGTAATCCCACTGAAACTCATGATGGTAATTGTGGTAACCCTCGCCCATAGTAAAAATGGCGGCGATCCAACTGTCGCGGGCACTACATTCGGTAGAGTAGGGGCGGGTGCCGATCATATGGCAAAGTGAATTGATGCAAAAGGTGCCATGCTGTACCATCGTGGTGCGAGCCACCCCGGGAATAAGAAAACCTCCAAGCGCTCCAACCCAAGGGTCCATAGCTCCCGAGTAAAGCGCATAAAAGTATCCCAAGATAGTGGGAACGACAAAACCGACAGTGAAGGCAATTGAATTAATCCAACGATGCTGCCACATGACCATCCGATCCTTTCGTAGGTCTTGCACGTTGTTCATCGGTCCTTCAGGCTTCAACTTGAACATCAGCCAACCGATGTGAGCCCAAAAGAAGCCTTTGCTTATATCGTATGGATCATCATCTTGATCCACATGCTTGTGGTGAATCCGGTGTGATGCGCTCCACCAAAGGGCCGAGTTCTCGAATGTGGCGGCGCCGAATAGCAAGGTGATCAATTTCACAGGCCATTTAGCCTTGAAAGCCTTGTGAGAAAACAAACGATGATAGCCCACCGTTATACTCATTGCTGTCGCCGGATAGTAGAACAGGAACAGACCGAACAGGAACCAGTCCCAGCCAAAATACCAGAGGTAGGCAGGTACTGCCGTAATCGTTAAAAAAGCAGTGAGCACGAGAAATGAACTCGTCACCCACACCACACGTTGAAAAGGAATGTTCAGAAACATAACTGCCTTATTATAAATTACCACTAGCAAAACGCTTCGACTAAAGCGAACTAAAAGTGAGAGATACTCTAAATCAGAGCCTGAGGCTTTGATTCAGTTGCGATCAAGTACTCTTTATACCAAGGCCTCTGTATTTATCAAGAAACGCTTTACTTAGTCTTGATTCTCAAGCGAAGGTACTGTCGCGAGCCGTTTGCAACCGCTGCCGTGGATTGCCAAACTACACGCTCCATACCTCCCCCTATATCATTGGTTTCACCAGCGACTTGGGATACGCCGGAAGACGTCCAGGTGCGAAGGTCCGTGCTCCGTTCGACGATGTACTCGATGCCTTCTTCGTTGAAATCACTTTGGTACTGTACGAAACTAATGCGCTGCTTGCCGGCCTTCGAAGGCAAGCGACGAGGCATGTTTCGTTTGGTGTCGGGGCCGAGAGAGTCAGTACCGAAAGCACGCTCAAGCAAGTTGCTCTTTCCGTCTCCGTCCGAATCGGCCTCATCGGCATCGAACATCGCCTTTGCATCATCAAGATCCGTATCTCCATCTCCGTCCAAGTCCTTGATTTTACCCAAGTCCTTTCGGGCTAGTAACTTCCGGGCGAACTTGGCTCGTACGGAGGTATATCGATCATCCATCATACGTTCATTAAAGAAGGCATCTTTACCTGGAGGAAGAATATTTAGGTCTTTAATTACGGGAGCCGCTGCATTGAAGCTCGAATTACCTGCCGCGGTAGCTTTGAGTTGTATCGCAATAGGCTGCATCTTCCCACCAACTTTAGTCGGCGTAGCTCCTTTTTTGAAGTGAAGACGCTGGTTCGCTCCTGATCCAACAACTTCTACAAAGTTACTCGATCCTCCAACGATCGCAAGAGTAACAGGTATGTTGGTAGCTGTCGTAGGTGATGCCATCGAGGATACCATCATTCCGATGGGGATGGGTTTGCGCGAGAAGGGCAGGTCGCGTAATCCTCCGCTTTCACCTTGCTTGAACACAATCATCTGACCTTGCTTGTTCGTCACATTGAAAGAGAGGCTTTTTGAGGTCATGGCAAACGTGGAGAACGAAGCGGATCCATCAGTAGTTGTAGCTTTCACTACGACCGTACCGGTTGAGCTGCCACAGGTTACCTTGTTACCGCCAGTGATAGTCCCGGGACCGGAGACTACAGTAAAGGCAACGGAAACGGGCATTACTTTGTTCGTCACATTATTGAAGACCTTAGCCCGAAGAGGTACCACTTGATTCTTACCCATATCGCCAATAGCATCGAAAACGAGTTTCAATCCCTTCTTTACCGCAATAGTTCGTGACACCGGCGTAGCGGCTAGGTAATCATTATTGCCTGCCTGAGTAGCCTGTATAGTAACATTACCGAGAGCAGTGCCTGTCAGTGTCGTACCGGTTAGGCTCGCCTTGTCGCTACCTGCTGTGATCGCAAGCGTTACGGGGAGGTTGGAATCAGAAGTGACCACAAGACTTGCCGTCAAGCCTTTACCCAATGCTCCAGGATCGGCAAAGGTGATGGTTTGAGGATCCTTAGCGGCAACCGTAAAGGTCTTCGTTACGTCTGATGCTGCAGAGAAGTGCGAGTCACCCGCCTGTTTTGCGGTAATCGTGACCGAACCGTCCTTTAGAGCAGTTAACTTCCCGTTCTCGACCTTGATTATGGTGGGGTCAGAACTAACGAAAGTCAATGGGAGTCCCGATGAGGCATAAGCGTCAGGTGTTTTAGTTGCATTTAGAGCAATGCTTCCGTCATCGGCAAAGATAGTCGTTTGCGGACCACCGAAGGTTGGCGGTTGATTACGGAAGGCATGATTGGATGGCAGACTGCCTGGCATTCCCCACTTGTGAGCGAGGTATCCTTCAAGTCGGCGAATATTCCAGTCGTCCAAAGCGACATCGAAGACAATCATTTCGAGGATAGCTCCATCGAAGAAGTCTTTAAGAGCTCCATTTGTTCCACGACCAGAACCGACCAACATCTCTCGATTCCCGGATGAAGGGATATTTAATGTGTTCGATCCATTTGTAGCGGTTCCACTTACTGCGGCGCCGTTTCTAAAGAAATCTCCATCGGCATGACTGGTGGGGCTACTTCGACGAAATACTCCTACGGTTTTTGCATTCATGAAATTACCGCCGAATGCCAACTTGCCGTTATTATAGTCGAATGAGCTATCCTGAGCCAATCCCATTACTTTGCCGGCTGTTCCCGCAGTCGCTCCGAAATGAACCAACTTACTTGCGGAATCATTAGCCGACATCGCCGCAACAAGTACCGTAATGGATGGACTGCCGGTTATTGTCGCAGGCAAAGATCCCAGAAGGTGCGTAGAACTTGTCGAAGTTAAAGTAGGGCCAAAGGCTACAAACGGTTTCGATATCGCATTGCCCAAGCTTGGTAAATATACCGGCATCTTAGCGGTATTGCTTTGAGTCAAGTTGTTGCCTTTACCCGAACGGTCTCCCCAGAGACTTACTTTTGCGACTCCACCGACTTGAGTGAAATCAGATGAAGCTTCGGATTGTCCATCGGCATTGACGTCGGTTCCATCCAACCAAGAGAGCAATCCGGCAACGGAATCGGCGTACATGTTGTACTCGTTAACCGTTATCGTAAATGTCTTGTCGGCCGCGGCATCGTATCCGGAACTGGAAGCGCTGGAAGCTGTAATGGTTACTGAGCCGGGGCCAACTATGCGAACCTTGCTTCCACCACCGACAATCAAGGCTACGCTAGTCTTCGAACTAGCATAAGTCACGGGAAGACCCGTGGCTACACTGCTTACTGCGTCAATGGACTTTGCTCCGGGATCAAAATCGAAGTCGCCAGCGTTCTTCACAAGGTTCAAGAGATTTGATCCATTGTTAGCATTGACGATGTTCTGAGTCGATTTTGCAATGGTCATGCTCTTGGGTAGAGAAGCTGCTTGCCATTCATCTCCTCCGATACCGCCACCAACCTGAGATGCGGTGACCGTCGCGGAACCTGCACCCGTAATTCTCAGCTTGTTGCTATCTACGATCATAACTACGGAAGTGTCTGAACTAGCATAAGTTATTGGTCCGGAAGAAGATGCAGTGGCATTTAGAGTGATGTCAGCATCTCCGAAACGTTTACCAGACAAATCTTGAGTCCAAGTAATTGTTTGCACCTTTAATGAATCGTCCTGAATCGTAAGGGTCTGAGTAACGTCTGATGCCGCGTCGTAAGTTACGTCGCCTGCTTGAGTTGCAGTAATGGAGACAGTACCACCTGCATTCAAAGTGACCACGACACCCGCAACTGAGGCCATAGTTGAGTTGGAACTGTTGAACGTGATTGGTAGTCCAGAATCCGAACTGGCAGTTAAGCTAAAGGTGCCGTCACTCAACTTCTTCGAAGGAATCGCCGCAAAAGTGATGGTTTGAGCAACCTTGGTGACTTTCAGTTCTTGTTCAACGAAGGACGCGGGATTGAATTGGTTGTCACCTGCCTGCGAAGCTCGCAGAGTAGTGGTACCTTGCCCTTTGATCGTAATCGTCTTACCCGAAACCGTGGCGACTGCGGTATTCGTACTGATGAAAGCCACGGTCAACCCGGTCGATTGGTTGTTATCGCTGCGAAGAGACGTCGCATTCAAATCGAAGTTCGCCGTAAGGACGTTTTTGTCGGGAATGGCGGCGAAGGCAATGTGTTGATCCTTCCGAGGAGCGTCGGTGATGTTCAAAGTCTGCGTCGTATCCGCAGGCCACCAGTTGCCGTCGCCGGCCTGAATTGCCTTGAGTCCGACTAATCCCTTGGCCTTCACGGTCACTGTATTGCCCGAAACGGTCGCGAGCGAGGTGTTGTTGCTCTCGAAGGTCAAGGGGAGTCCCGAACTCGATTCGGCCAACAATTGGAACGGATTGCTCTCGGGCGTCTTATCCCCGAGAGGTTGGAAGACGACTTCTTGAGCGCCACCGAAAGTTGGCAAATCGGTCTTGTACTTGTGATCAACGGGAAGCAAACCTTGAAGCCCCCACTTGTGAGCGAGATAAGCCTCGATCTTCAGGCGGGCAAGCGAAGGCAATACGCGATTATACCCGACGACCTCGGCGATTGAACCCTTCATGTCGTTGGCGATCTTATCGAGTGCGGCGATAGCTTGAGCTTCCGTGCCTTGGCCTTGGTCGCCTCCGTTGACGTACAGGGCGTAGGATCCGGCATCTGCTTGCCATACTACGACGTTGAAAGCTTGAGAGCTTATTCCTGAATCGATCATGCCGGTGGCGCCACCGGTACGCTTGAGACCAATCTTGCCTCCGGAAGTTGTCGCTTCGAGATCACCGCCGAACGGCTTGGTCACGGCGGACTGACCGGGATCCTGCTTGATCACCGCGAAGATCATCTTGATGCCCGAAGTGGAGGGCAGGTCCAGAGACTTGAAAGGTGTGTCGAAGTCGATGGTTCCTTTGCCGTTGAGGCTATTCGCCTTGTAAGCACCCATTTTATCAGCAACTCCTTGCACCGCGTTGCGAGTGTTGCCGGACATATCGTTCCAAGTGAAGAACGCAGAATTATCCACGATTACGTCGACCGAGGTGTCGGCGTTCACGTTGTTGCCGTCGAACCAGAACTCCATGCCCGTTATGGAATCAGGGAACAGGTTGTAGAAGTTGATCGTCAAGGTCTGCTGAACGTTTGTCGACGCATTGTAAATGCTGTCCCCGGCTTGGCTTGCCGTGATGGTCACGGTGCCTGCGGCGCGAATGCGAATCTTTTGAGATCCGGGGTCGGGCAAGAAGTCGCCATCGTTGTCGGGACCGATGATTTGCGCGATGCTCGTATCCGAACTAGCGTAACTGATCGGAAGGGTAGAGCTGGCCGTGGCGCCTGCGTCGAAGTCGAAGTCGCCTACGGACTTGTTTGGCATCGGAGTGAAGGTAATCGACTGGTTCTGTTTAGACACCGTGATCGTCTTCTCTACGTCTAAAGCAGGTGCGTAAACGAGGTCACCGGGTTGATCGGCAGTGACCTTGGTCGTGCCCGTCCCGACTATACGAATCTTATTGAAATCGCCGAACCCACCGCTGTAGATCGCGGTGATTTCCAGATTGTCGGTTTCCTGTTTCAAGTCCCCGACGTATACCCGGACATCGTCCAGAGTTCCCTTGAACTGGGAAACGCCGACTTTACCTAAAATCACATCCTGCGTGGCGTTTGTAGTCACTGCATTCGTTCCGTTGGTAGCGGCGCCCGTCTTATCAACTCCGTCGATCCAAATCTTGGTCTCGTTCACCTTGCCTTCGTGAGGAAGAGTGACGACCACTTGGTGCCAAGCATTGTCGGCCAAAGCTATGGTGGAGAGGAGAGAACCGTTGCCGTAGTCGACCTTCAGTTTGCCCGCGCCATCAAGAGTAAGAGCGAAGGAACCGGCTCCGGATGCGGAACCCGAGGAGAGAATACCTCGACCGGCCGTGTCGGTCTTCAGCCAGAAGGAATAGGTGCGTTTTGCGGCAGCGGTAACGCCTTTGTAGGCGAAAGCTTGGGCGTAGTCGTTGGTCCCGTCGAAGTACAAGCCGTTGCGGAACTTGCCGACTTGCCAAACCGGGCCACCGACGAGGAGCAACGGATGGCTGTTGCCCGAGTTGTCCGAACCGGTTGTGCCGGTCGTTTCATCCAATCTCCACCAGGCGTCGAGGTGATAGTCTCGGGTGACCACCAAAGAGGCGATCGTTTCGGTCTCGATGTCGTAGGTGACTGGAAGATTGGAACTGGAAGTCGCGGTCAACGCCACCGTGTCGCCGAATGAAACGCTCGACAAGTCCTGCGACCAAGTGATGGTCTGAGCTGTACGGGCATCGATGATGAAATCGCCGTCCACGTACTTGAATACGTAGTTTTCCGCAGCAGCCGCGCTGGGTACGATCGTGTAGGTGCCTGCAACGTTGGAGTTGTCTGCAATCGTCGCCCCGTTGCCGTCCTTCGGCGTAAGTGTGGGAGCGGTTGTGATTACGGAAGCAGATTCTCCGTTCACGAAACCGGTCGCAACGTAAGTGAGAGCCGGGTTGGCTTCGTTCACCTTGCGAGTCTTGTCGTCTGCAGTGATTGTGATCTCGGGCTTGGCGATGATCAACGGACGAGATACCGGAACACCGGATGCGACGTCGGCGTCGGCGAGGCCGAAGGCAATGACGTCGACTTGACCCGCCTTCTTAAAGGCGAGTTTGTTGCCATCGTAGTAGGTCATCCAGTCGCCGTTGCCGTCGCCGTAAATGGCGGCAACATCGGCGGGAGCGAGTACGTTGTCGTAGAGGCGAACGTCGTCGAGAACCCCCTTGTACTTGTCGTTGGCGTTCTGATTGAGCGGAACACCGAAACGCAGGGGCGTGTCGCCCTCAAGTGAGCTACGACCGGAACTGAGCCTTTGCGAGGCCACTTGGGTGCCGTTTGCATAAACCTTGGCGTAACGAGTACCGGAGTCGTAGGTCCCCACCAAATGCGTCCATACTCCTTGTGAGTACTTGGCCACGGGAGAAGTAACCTCGGAGCTCTTGTTCTTACTACCTGCACGCATGCGCAATTCACCGGAACTGCTTACACGGAACGCCCAACCCTTGCCGCTGCCTCCGTTGGGTACCTTGCTGATGATTTGGTCCCAAGCCATTTGGGTGGGCTTCACCCAGAAGGAAACGGTGATGTTCTTGAGTTCGCCCACGCTCTTGTCCACTTCCACGTAGTCGTTGGAACCGTCGAAGTCCAGACCCTTGCCGAACTTGGCGTTCACCCAGTCGGCGGCGACCATGTTGTTCAAAGTGCCGTCCAAGCCGAAGTCGTTCTTGGCCGTAGTTCCCGATCCCGTGTCGAAGCGGAAGTGGGCGATCAGACCCGAGTCCACCGTCGGCACCAATACGGGGTTGCCCGAAATGGATGCGATAGTGGAGTTACTACTGCGGAAGACAGGAGAGCGTCCGACCGCCGTACTGGTTGCAGCGAGTGTCATGTTGGCGTCACCGTAGGTCTTGTTCGCCAAGTCAGGCGTGAAGGTGATAGTCTGCGTTCCGCGATGAATGCGGAACATGTAAACCTTTTCGTTGAAGCCGGAATCATTCAAGACCTTGATGGTAGCGCTGAAGTCGCCGGTCTTGCTCGGATTGCCCGTGATCTTGCCCGTGGCATCCATGGACAAGCCGTCGGGCAGGGCGCCTGCCGTTACGGAGAAAGTTTCGGGGCCGCGTACGGCTTGCACTTGATAATCGAAGGCGTTCGCGAAGTAACCCTCTATCTTGTTCAGAAGGGCGCCACTCATTACAGCCACCTCGTTCTCAGTGAGGGCGCGATTATAATAGCGGATTTCGTCCAAGTAGGTGTTGGACTGGTTACCGATGTTAATGGCGTTTCCGGCATTGTCCGAATTATCACGAGCGCCGAATACCAGTTGCGAGCCTGTGGCGTTTATGTTGCCGGAACGGCTTTGCTCGTGGAAAAGAACTCCGTCGAGATAAATGCGCTGCTTGCCGCCATCATGTCCGTGCACGCCCACCAAGTGGTGCCACTCGTTGTCGTTCACGACCGGATCGCTGGCCGTTTTCCTGAAGTTGCCGTCTCCGCCTCCTGGCCCGAGGGTCGTAAAGGTGATCTCGTTGGAAACTCTTTTCCGAAGCTGCCAACCCTTGTTTCCTTCACCGCGCTTGGAGATCCATG